>JBCDDJ010000256.1:0-9336 GCA_039180385.1 Cyanobacteria bacterium P01_G01_bin.38
AACAGCGGCAAAAACATGCCGCTCTCGGTCACCGCCACCAGTGGAATACAGACCCCCAACATGCCTACTGAAATTCCCCAAATAGCTGCTGTCGCTTGAACTCTGGGATCTTTCTGTGGGGCTGCATTTTGCATAGATGCGGGTTGCATAGATGTGTGTTGCATAGAACAAACGGTCCTTTGCTGAGAGGCGCACCCTTCAACGCTAGCAAGGGATTCAAAATCGGGGTCAATCTGCAACAAAGTGAAATGAGATAGTGAGCAGTGAGTGGTGGGTAGTGAGCAGTGAGTGGTGGCGGGTCGCCAATCAATTAAATTAGTCGTCACCGGCAAATTAGCCGTCACCGGTGATTTCTGTTTCGAGGTAGGTTAACGATTCGACGACTTTGACGGCTTCTTGGGGGGTCAGGTCGGTGCAGTTGGTTTGCTCGTAGGTTTGCATGGTTTGTTGGGCACCCGCAAGGCGATAAAGACCTTGATCTCCGCTCATCCAGTCGCTAAACAGATCAGGCTCGGGAAACTGCTCACGCAGAGAGGCGTCCTCATACTGACCGTAATACAAAGAATAGCCTGGCCCAAACAGAGGCGAACTAATAGGGAGCTGATTGTCTAAAACAATCCCGCCGACACCGCCGCTGGTGTATTCAATCGTAAAACAGCGATTTTGGGCATCGCGATAGATCAGCCAGTAATAGTCACCGCCCCCTGGGCCAGAGGATTGCCCAGAAGATTTACCTTGACCCGTTTCATAGTCAGCCAGGGTGAAACCTTCAGGCAGCTGAGACGGCACCGCAGCGGGAATCTCTAGTGCGGCTAGATCGGCAGTGGCCTCAGGCGGCAGTAATGCAAAAAAGGACCCTGTGGGCGGGGGTGGAGGGGCTCCACCAGCATCTGGTGGGGGCAGCGTTTTGCTATCAGCCTCTGGGGGTGCGAGGGTGTCTTCTGGGGCAGGTGGCGCAGCTTGGCAGCTAACCAAAGTGATAGCAAAACTGAGCAAAAAGCCTAGCGATTGAATGGATTTAGTTGAAAAATACATAGTCTGACGCATAGCGATATTCATAGAGTCAACCCTATTCATAGAGTCAATTCCGCATGGGGCACCCACAAGGGATAGCCCCTACAATTTATCCCAGTCAAACGTGCCCCACCCTGTCTTCCCGGGTCTCCCCATCCCCGCGTCTCTTACCTGCTCCATCTGCCCTATCTGCCCTATCTCCTCAATAAGGCTTTCCATCCTTATGCGTCATCGCCCACCCATCCTCTGTCCACTGGGCCATGAGATCAACATCTGGATAATCCACCCGATCACCGGGGGTGCGATCGCCTATTTCTAAATACACGGCTAGCTGCTTAGATCGGTTAATTAAATGATGACCGTTGGCCTCCCCCGCGGGGAAACCGGCCATCATCCCTGGGGTCATAACGTGCTCGCCCTGATCAGTGACCAGCACCAGCTCACCTTGCACAATATAGACAAACTCATCCTGAAGCATGTGCCAGTGGCGCAGCGCTGACTGAGCACCAGGAGCCAGAGTCGTAAGATTTACACCAAAATTCTTGAACCCAGCAGCGTCCCCCAGTCGCTTGCGACTTCGACCCGCGACAGCTGCTCTAAAGGGGGCAGGATAGTTTGTGCCTATTCGCTCGGGTAATTCGTCAGGAGAAATAATCATAGACAGGCTTCCGCTGTTTAAAGAGCAAACTTAAACGTTAAATCGGAAGAGCATCACATCGCCTTCTTGAACGGTGTATTCCTTACCTTCGCTGCGAAGCTGACCCTTTTCTTTGGCAGCATTCATTGACCCGGCTGCGACCAGATCTGCGTAGGCGACGGTTTCAGCGCGGATAAAGCCCCGTTCAAAATCGGTGTGGATAACGCCAGCGGCCTGGGGGGCGACCATACCTGCATGAATGGTCCAGGCGCGGGTTTCTTTAGGCCCTGTGGTGAAGTAGGTGCGCAGTCCCAGCAGCTCATAGGTAGCGCGAATCAGGGACTTGAGGCCACCTTCTTCTACTCCGAGGGCTTCGAGAAAGTCTTTGCGTTCTTCGTTAGATAGCTCAACCAGTTCGGCCTCAACCTGGGCAGAAATGGTGACCACCTGGGCGTTTTCCTCGGTGGCCAGTTTTTTGACTTGCTCGACCCATTCATTGCCCTCAGCCAGGTCGTCTTCAGAGACATTGGCCCCGTAGATAATCGGCTTGCGGGTGAGGAACCCGAGGGATTTAATCAGTAATTCTTCGTCTTCGCTGAGTGCTACCAGACGGGCGGGTTTGCCCTCGGCCAGGAAAGGTTGAATTTTTTCGAGCACTGCCAGCTCGGCCTGGGCGTCTTTATCTTTGCGGGCCTGTTTACGTACCCGATCCATGCGGCGCTCAATCTGATCGAGATCGGCCAGGGCTAGCTCCAGGTTAATCACATCAATGTCGCGCAGCGGATCAATAGAGCCTGACACGTGGATAATGTCGTCATTTTCAAAGCAGCGCACCACGTGGACAATCGCATCGACTTCGCGGATATTCGCCAAAAATTGGTTACCTAACCCTTCGCCTTTGCTGGCTCCCTGCACTAGCCCGGCAATATCGACAAACTCCACCCGCGCCGGAATAATCTCCGTCGAGTCAGAAATATCGGCTAACACCTGTAGCCGCTCATCGGGTACCGCTACAACGCCCACATTGGGCTCAATGGTACAGAACGGGAAATTGGCCGCATGGGCTTTGGCGTTTTCGACAAGCGCATTAAACAGGGTTGATTTGCCGACGTTGGGAAGCCCAACGATTCCAGCTCTGAGCATGGTCTTTACATTAAGAAATGTCCATAACCCAGCATAGGCCAAGACCGATGACTTGCGTCGAGAGATGAGAGTGATATGCTTTGGCTACTGTTTAGAACGTTTATGGGCCATGGGGTTTTTAAACATTAGGTTGGGGAGTCGGTTGGGTAGCTTGGCTAGCTTCACAGCAATTGCGATCGCACTGAGCTTAACCGCCAGCGGCTGTCGACTCCGAAATAACTCAACGGAAAGTGAACCCAATAGCGCTATCACGATCGAAAACCTCGAAAATAACCAAACCCTAGTCAGAAATGAGCCCAAGGGGATTCAATTAATCACCCCCAACAGCTGGGAGCAGGTGGATAGCCTGCGCCCGGACGCTGATATTTATATTGCCAACGAGCCTGAAAATACATACGTGATGGTGCTGGTTGACAATCTCAGCGCGACCGTCCAGCAGTTTACCCTCTCGGACAACGCCTCCCAGTATCGTCGTGTCCTGGTTGACCAGCTCGATACTTACAACGGCCAAACCGCCACCTCCATTACTTCAGTCAACGGCCAACCCGCTGAGCAATATGAAATTCGCGGCGAAATTGACGGCACCGCTGTTGTCTACGTGCATACCACCATTCGCGGCGAAGAAAATTACTATCAGGTGGTCGGCTGGACCCGTGACGATCAATACGACGCCCGGCGGCAGGAGTTGCAGCAGGTGATTACCAGTTTTCGAGGGGTTTAGGCGAAAGGTGAAGGGCGAAAGGTGAAGGGCGAAGGCGTGACGTAAAAGTGGGAAAATCGTAGAGTGGGTTAACCTAACCAGTATCTGCACGGTCTAGGGATACCCTAAAACAACCCACCAAAACCAACGGAAAGGCCAAACTGGACTATATGAGTTTTTGGAATCACAGTTTTTGGAATTACAGTTTAATTAAACCACTGCGTCGCTGGACCGGGATGCTCTTGGTGCTGGTCGCGATCGCACTCACCTGCCTGCCGCAGACTGCGATCGCAGGGCTCAACGACGATAACTACGACGGCAATATCTTTGCCCTCTACGCTGGCAACGGCGCGATTGTCCCCCCTCGGGTAAATTTGGCCCAGTCCTTGCAAAGCCAGCGGGCGATTGTCCTCTTTTTCTACGTGGATGACAACAGCGACAGCAAGCGCTACTCATCCGTGATTTCCCAGCTCCAGGCTCCCTATGGGCGGGCAGCTAATTTTGTGCCCATCATGGCCGACTCGATTCCGGTTAAAGATGCCTACAAACCGTCTGAGCCTGGGTATTACTTTAAAGGCTCGGTGCCGCACACCCTGGTACTCGACCAAACCGGCAAGGTGCGGTTTGATAAAATCGGCGCGGTTAGCTACGAAGCTCTGGACGATGTGCTGCGGGAAGTCTTTGATCTGCTGCCTCGGACTGAATCGGTAGAACTGCGCCGTCGCGCCTTTAACGAGGTGAATACGGAACTGGTGCCCGAATAAGGAGCCCAAATTTGTGCAGTCTTCAATCTAAAAACCGATCCTCAATCCCCTCCTGGGAGGGGCGACAGGGTGGGGCTCAAGCAGTCGCGCTAACAGCTAACCCACTCCGCCTTGCAGACACCCCTCCCTAGGAGGGGATCTATCCATGAAGTGGTCAAGACGATTTAGAAAATGGCTGGCCAGCCCCAGAAGTTTGACTGTTCTGGGGCTGTTGCTGATCGTTCAAATTATCAGCCTGACCTGGCTGATCAGCGCCAGTGGGCCAGTCACCCTCAGCGTGGTCGTCCCCGCAGAAGAAGCGGTCGGATGGAGCGAGCTCGTCGACAATTTTGAGCGCGAGTATCCCAATATCCGGATTGATTTAGTGCAGGGGCCTTACACCACAGAGCAGGTCGAGGCGATTTACTCGTCTGAGTTTCAGCGAGATGCGCCCTACGATCTCGTTTATATGGATGTAATTTGGCTGTCGTCGTTTGCCAGCCGAGGTTGGCTACGAGATTTATCTGATTTCCTCTCAGCAGAGGAGCGTGCTGCCTTTCTCACCAGTGAAATCGAGGCAGGTACTTTTGAAGATCGCCTCTATCGTATTCCCTTTCGCGCTGATGTCGGGACGTTTTACTATCGTCAGGCGGTACTCGACCAAGCAGGCATCCCTGTCCCCAAAACGCTGAGCGAGTTGCAGCAGGCCGTCAACACCTTGGGCAGCGAGCCTGATGATGCGCGTAACCGAACGACATCACACGGCTATCTATGGCAGGGCGAACAGTATGAAGGCTTGGTTGCTTTCTTTGTTGAGCTGCTGGATGGGTACGGAGGCTATTGGCTAAAACCCAACACGTTGGAGGTGGGCCTGGATGAACCGGGTGCGATCGCAGCTGCTCAATTTTTACAAACGTTGCTGACTGAAAATGTCTCGCCAACAGCCGTAAGAGACTACACCGAGATTGAATCTCTCGCCGGGTTTGAGGCTGGACTGGGCACCTTTATGCGACACTGGGGCTATGTGGGTAAGCCACTGTTGCAGACCGATCAAACCATCGGGCTCACCTCCCTACCCAATGGCCCAAAAGGCAAAACCCGAGCCTGTCGCGGCGGCTGGGGCTTTGCGATCGCAGCCAATACACCCCATCTGGCCGCCGCCCAAACCGCTATTCGCTACTTCACCAGCGCAGCCATCCAACGACAGTTTGCGATCACAACAGGCTACCTCCCCAGCCGCCGCGATCTGTTCACAGCGCCTGTCCTGGTTGAAAAATACTCCTACTTTCCAGACCTGCTGAGCTGGTTAGAAAACCCAGCGCTGTCAAAGTTTCGACCGCAGATTGCCCAGTACGATAGCGCCTCTCAAATCTTGCAGCGGGCCCTGGGCAAAATTGTGAACCAATCGCAAGCGCCCGTCGCAGCGATGCAGCAGGCCGCCCAAGAAACCCGAGATTTACTCAGCACCGAGATTGATTGAGATAGTTAAGGAGACACGGCTCTCGACATCTCAATAAAGATAATAAGGATTTCAAAAATGTACTCAGATACGTAAGCTGGCAAAATCCAGTTAAACTTGAATACCATGGAATGCGGGTTTCATCCCTGTTTTATCCCTTTCTTGATCCATTATTGAGGGCAATCACCCGTATCTCAGCCTGGGATCTACTCAGAGGCACCTGCTCATGACATCCTCAAATAGCGTCGCGGAAAAACTGCTCTGGCGTAGCTTGGCCATCGGCGGCGATGGTGGCCAAGCCTTCTCAGACTTTAACTGGCCTCCCCAAGAGCAGGATCGAGCTTTGGCCCAAAAGGCAACCCCCGTTGAAGTGCGGGTCAGGGTGGGGCGATATGTCGATCAAGTTCAAATGATCTGGGCCAGTGGCGAGTTGCCTGCCCACGGCGGAGAGGGTTCAGATTTAGAGTCGTTCGTTCTAAACTCGGGTGAATACATTGCTAACGTCAGACTCACCGCCCCCAGTGGTAGCTATGTCGGTTCCGTAGAGCTGATCACAAGCCAGGGTCGTAGCGTTATCTTTGGGAAGCAAACCGGAGAAATTACCGACCTCAAGGTACCGCCCAACCACCAAGTCATTGGCTTCCATGGCAACAGCGGGCGCTGGATAGACAGCCTGGGCATCATTGCGGTTTCTATATCGGGTGACTCCACAGGCGGTCGCCCGACTCAACCAGAGGAACCCGATGATCTCTTGTTGGGGGCGATTCCACGGGTCGGCATTGAGCTGATAAAAGAGTTTGAAGGCTATGCCCAAGCATTGCCCGATGGTCGAGCCAAGGCGTATGCAGACCCCCTGCGAGGCTGGGAAGTGCCCACCATCGGCTACGGCACCACGCGCTATCCGAACGGGGTCAAAGTTAGGCAAGGCGATATTATCACCAAGCGGCAGGCAGAGGACTATCTGATCCACCACGTAGACAAGACCTGTCGTGGTCCCTTAGAGAAAATCCCCACCTGGGGGCGCATGAATGTGAACCAGCGGGGTGCGATGTACAGCTTTGCCTACAATCTGGGCTCAGGGTTTTATCGAGGCAATAACTTTGAGTCCATTACTCGGGTGTGTGACTCACCCGACCAGTGGAAAGACCATCGCTGGATAGCCGCACAGTTTGTCAAATATAGGAACCCAGGCACCTCTGTGGAAGAGGGTCTGCGCCGCCGCCGTTTGGCAGAGGCGGATCTGTTTTGTCGCCCGGTCAGCTCATCAACGCCAAACTGGAAAGATGATCACGATGAGGCTGGCGAGTCTGGCGATCGCAAACCAGAAGAATGGCTAGGGCGTTGGGGGGGTGGCAACCAGCCGGTGGGGGCCAAACTCACTAAAGAGATGCCCTTTGAGACATTGATTACGCCCCATATTCGATACGGGGAGATCGCCCTATATCAAGAAGAACGGCGCTTTGATCATAATTATCAATGTAAAACGGCCTACGAACTGTGTCAGTTCTTAGAAAAATGTCGGGCTCACTTTGGGGGCAAGCCAGTCGTCATCACCTCCGGCTATCGTCCCCCAACGGTGAATGCCAGGGTCAAGGGCGCTCGCAATTCAGAGCATCTCTATAATTCTCCTGATAAAGGGGCTGTGGATTTTTATATCAAGGGTGTCAGCGTCTTTGAGGTTGAGGCTTGGTGCGACCAGCACTATCCCTACAGCCTTGGTTACGGCGCGCCAAGAGGATTTGTCCATTTAGGCATGCGCCCAGGCCGACCTCGAGTACGGTGGGTTTATTAGAAAATTAACATGCACAGTCGATACGACTAAGTCACTGACAAGCCTAAGTATCTAATCTTGTAAACCCTTCCGTGAATCCTTCAACAGCCCAACTTTATTCAGCATCCCCAACACATTATCGGCCAACAACTCTGCCTCCAAGGTTTCAATATCATCTGAGTTTTTGATCATAAGACACTCAGTTGCGCCAAGGGCCTTGAAAACGAAGCAGCCTTCGCCTTTAAAGCGCGAGGTGTCCAAAAGGTAAACAACCGTCCCCTGGCGATGGATCAAGTAGGTACTCTTTAAAATGATCGTCTCACCGGATAGGTCTGTCCTTTTCGACACCTGTTTGAGGCGAACTCGTGTAGCCAGATTGCACTGATATCCATACTTTTTGAGCGCAATTTTGACCTCGTGTAGTAATTCTTGGGAAGCAGATTTTCTCCAAAGGGGCCAACGCATCGTTTCTTCTTTTCAAAATGCAAATTACTCATAAGCTCAACCGGAGTGAGACCAGGATTTAGCTCAATTCAGGATCAATAAACCCGTACGTGGACTCATAAAGTAAGCCTTACAGTCATTAGCTGATCTCGCACCTACCCAAACTCTGGGAGCATATAGTAAAGCGATATCTGCCAAGACATACCTTATTTATAGGCTTTGATTTCAAGTTTTATGCAAGGGCTCTCAAAATTGAGGGTTATCAAACGCAACTGAGTCAAAGCGCTGAAGGAGGCAGATTCTTCTGTCAACTCATTCAGGCCGCAAAGCCCGTACAGAGATTAAGTTTTGTAAAACAATTTCATTTTGCGCACATATGAAAAACTTGATTGTTTAGGCTTGCAATAGGCAAACTCGTAATGAGTATGGCTTAATCTGTATAGTTGAGTTCCTGAACCTGATTTTTTGAGTTCCTGAATCTGATTTTTATAGCGCTACCTGTGGAGAAACAGGCGAACGATGCATGAATACAACAAGTTGACATCTGCTGGTGTTTGTCCTGTTCCTAAGTTTAAATCTTGCCGATTAAATCTTGTTGTCTTCTAACACTCTGAAGTTGTTTAAAGAGGATCTAATGAATGTTCAATGAGATGAGAAGGAGCTGGGCAAATGATGTTTAATCCTGAGGGCCAGCGTGTCCCTCAAGTCACCTTTCGGATGTTTGCGGAGGCGGGTTGGTACGATCTTTCGACGGTGGATCTCTTTGACCACAAAACCGTGGTTGTGTTTGCAGTGCCGGGAGCCTTTACCTGTCCTTATTCTCCTATTCAACTGCTAGGCTACAACGAATATGCTGAGGTATTTCGAGCGAACGGAGTCGATGAGATCATTTGCATTTCGGTGAATGATCCTTTCTCTCTGGCGACCTGGGCTCAGGCGGAAGGGGCCGATCAGGTGCGCTTTATCCCCGACGTGAGTGGTGAGTTTACCCGTGAGATGGGGATGACAGTGAATCTTTCTGACAAAGGGATGGGGAGGCGCTCCCGGCGCTATTCCATGTTGGTGAAAGACGGGGTCATTGACAAAATCTTTGTAGAACGAGAAGCCTTTGAGGCAATGCCTGTGGTTTCTAATGCCGAGACAATGTTGAATTACATTAATCCAGAGGCTGAGAAACCCGAGCAGATGGCTGTGCTGATGCACATGTGGCGGACGATGCTTTTTGCATAGAAGAAAGCAGCCCAGAGAAGAAAACACACACCAATAACCACAACAGGAAAAAGATTATGACGAGTAGACAAATGAAATGCCCCTTTCCAATGAGCGATAAGCTAATGGAAATCTGGCGGGCGGTATTATCTGTCTTAGAATCCAGTAACACGACAAAGCATGAAACGGGTGCGTCACAGGCTGCAACGCCGGGTA
>JBCDDJ010000257.1:0-9326 GCA_039180385.1 Cyanobacteria bacterium P01_G01_bin.38
CTGCCTGATATTAGTCATGCTGGGCATTGGCTTTCGGTTTGGCAATTTGAATCATATATATTGGCATGATGAGACCTACACCTCGTTGCGGATGTCAGGCTATGACGCGGTGCAGGTCAATGCCAATCTGTTCAACGGTGACCTGACAACGGTTGATGATTTGATGGACTACCAGTGGCCGACTCCGGAGCGGTCCCTGGCCGACACGGTTCGCTCACTGGCCACCGAAGACTCCCAACATCCGCCGCTGTATTACATTTTGGTGCGTCAGTGGGTGGCCGCGCTTGGCAGTACGATCTGGATTGCCAGAAGTCTCTCGGCGTTTATTGGCCTGCTAATTTTCCCGGCGATTTACTGGCTGTGTCAGGAGCTCTTTCTCTTCTCAGATATCAAACAACAACTTGCCCCATCGCAGAGAAGGCTGACGGGGGGCATTGCCATGGCGGTGGTGGCGGTCTCTCCTTTCCATATTCTCTATGCTCAAGAAGCCCGAGAATATGTCTTGTGGACGGTGCTCAGCCTGATGACCAGCGCTGTGTTCCTAAGAGCCCTGCGTCGCCGCCATTTTGTAGACTGGGGCCTTTATACCTGTTTACTGGCGGCCAGCTTAAACACCCATCCGTTTGAGATCCTGGTTGTGTTTGGGCAGGGCATTTATGTCCTGGTGATTGAAAAGTTTCGCCCCACCCGTCGATTCTGGAGCTATTTGCTGGCGGCGGCGGGCGGGGTATTGTTGTTTGTCCCCTGGTTAGTCATCATGATTTCCAAAGGGGGCACTGGCGGTGCCTCCTGGACTGCCCAGCCGATCCCGTTATTGTCGTTGGTCAAGGTGTGGGGTCTCAATCTGGTGCGAGGCTTTTTGCTCACCATCGGCGACTATGGCTTTGATACCTGGCAAGTCTATGTCACGTTGCCCTTGCTCCTGCTGCTGGTTGGTTATGCCGTGTATGTTATGGTCCGTCACACCCCAGTGCGTTTCTGGCTATTTTTGCTGATGCTGATGGCCTCTGTCTTTGTGCCCCTGGCCCTGATGGATCTAGTTTTAGGGGGCCAGCGCTCTACCCCGACCCGATATCTGGTGCCCAGCGTGCTAGGGGTGCAGACTGCGATCGCAACCCTCCTGGCTATGCAGTTGCGCCCTGGTAACCCACTCAGGCGGCAATTCTGGATTGGCACCACCACCGTCGTGCTGATGCTCGGCATCGTGTCTGGGATTGACATCCTCCAGGCTGACACAAGCTGGATCAAGAACATCAATTACAATCTGCCTTCCCTGGCTAATGTGGTAGACGCCAGCCCCAAGCCCCTGGTGATCGCCTCCTCCGAGGGCATTAACTTTGGCAGTATATTTGCCCTGGGCCATCTGGTTGAGCCCAAGACCACCTTCTTGCTGCTAGACAGCCAGCAAATGCCAGAAACCCTAGACGCCCCCACTATTCCCGAGGGCTTCTCAGATGTGTTTTTGCTCAACCCTGTTGACTCCTTTCGCCAAAAGATAGAACAGCAAGAAACCACTGAGGCCGAGCTGGTTTTCAACGATTTTCATCTGTTTCTTTGGAAATTGTAAAAATTGAATTTGAGCATCTCTTTCTCCCCGCCTTCCCTACCTCCCCCATCCCCCTCCCTAGGATATGGTGGGCAATGCGCCACCCTACTTCTCTCCTCGCGTCCCCCCCCGCGTCTCCCTACTCCCCCCCTCACCTTCCCCATCCCCCACCTGCGTTCTAAAATAAACGGAACTCGCTCACCCTTTCCTTGCCCATGCGCATCTCCAACCCCGCTGACCCCCCTGAGCAAAACTTCGGTGTCCCCGAGCGCCTTGCCAAGCATACGGTGCGCTACGCCGACTACCGCGAGGTCAATCGGGAGGACATGACGCCGATGATGCGGCACTATGCCGAGGTCAAAGATCAGCACCCCCATGCACTATTGCTATATCGGGTGGGTGATTTTTTTGAGACGTTTTTTCAAGATGCGATCGCAATTGCCCGGGAGCTAGAGCTGGTGCTGACCAGTAAAGATGCCGGTAAAACCATCGGTCGGGTGCCCCTGGCGGGGATTCCCCACCATGCCCTCGATCGCTACTGTGCTGCCTTGGTTGACAAAGGCTTTGCGGTTGCCATCTGTGACCAGGTCGAAGATCCGGCTCAGTCCCAGGGACCTTTGGTCAAGCGAGAAGTGACCCGCGTGATCACCCCCGGCACCGTCATTGAAGAGGGCATGCTGACCGCTAAGCGCAACAACTTTTTGGCGGCGGTGGTGATCGACGGCAAGCACTGGGGGATGGCCCATGCCGATGTCTCCACCGGAGAGTTTTTTACTACCCAGGCTAAGGATCTCGAGCAGCTCACCCAAGAGCTGATGCGTCTCCAGCCTGCGGAGGTGTTGGTGCCCACCAATGCACCTGATCTGGGCTCGCTGTTGCGTCCGGGGGAGACGTCTGATCAGCTTTCAGAGTGTTTGCCCACACAGTTTTGCTATACGCTGCGATCGCAAACCCCCTTCACCATTAACGAGTCTCGTCAGAGACTGTTGCAAAGTTTCTGTATCCGTTCCCTAGAAGGCTTTGGCTGCGATCACCTGCCCCTGGCTGTCAGGGCTGCTGGGGGTCTGTTAGAATATCTCGAAGCCACCCAAAAAGAGAGTTTGGCCCCACTCCAGTCGCTCTCGACCTACACCATTACCGAATATCTCGTCCTCGACCACCAGACCCGCCGCAACCTTGAGATCACCCAAACCTCTCGCGACGGCATTTTTCACGGGTCGCTGCTGTGGGCGCTGGATAAAACCGTGACCGCTATGGGCAGTCGCGCCCTGCGCCGCTGGCTGCTCCAGCCGCTGCTGAGCATTTCAGGTATTCAAGCCCGCCAGGCCACCATTGCCGAGCTGGTCTCTAACGGCACCCTGCGCCAGCATCTGCAGCTCGTTCTCAAACAAATTTACGATCTAGAGCGTCTTGCCGGTCGAGCCGGGTCGGGCACCGCCAACGGTCGAGACCTGGTCGCCATGGCCGAATCCTTTGCTAAACTGCCCGACCTGGCCACCCTGATGGCCCATGCCGAGTCGCCCTACCTGACCAAGCTGCAATATGTGCCCCCAGAGCTAGAGCAGCTCGGGGATACGTTGCGATCGCACCTGGTCGAGAGCCCCCCCCTCTACCTCACCGAAGGCAACCTCATCCGCGACGGCGTCAATGCCCACCTTGATTCGCTGCGCGCCCAGGTCACCCACGACCAGCAGTGGATTGCCAACCTGGAGGTCACCGAGCGAGAACGCACCGGCATCTCTAATCTCAAAGTGGGGTTCAACAAAGCCTTTGGCTACTACATCAGCATCTCCCGCGCCAAAAGCAGCCAGGCACCCGACGACTACATCCGCAAGCAGACCCTCACCAACGAAGAGCGCTACATCACCCCCGAGCTAAAAGAGCGCGAAGCCCGCATCCTCAATGCCAGAGAAGAGCTCAACCAGCTCGAATACGAAATCTTTGTCGGCCTGCGCGAAGAGGTCAGCCACCATGTTGAGCTGATCCGCAAAATTGCCAGTGCCGTCGCCGCCGCCGATGTCCTCTCGGGCCTGGCCGAGGTGGCTATCTATCAAGGCTACTGCTGCCCCGAGATGGTCGAAGGTCGCCCTATCCAAATCGAGGCCGGTCGCCATCCGGTGGTGGAGCAATCGCTACCTGCCGGGTTCTTTGTGCCAAATTCGACAGCGATGGGAGCTGGGGAGCAGGAGAGCTGGGGAGCTGGGGAGCGAGAGAGTAGAAGAGTAAGGGCCGATCTCCCCTCACCCTCTCACCCTCTCACCCCCTCACCCTCTCACCCTCTCACCCCCTCACCCCCTCACCCCGACTTAATTATCCTCACTGGCCCCAACGCCAGCGGCAAAAGCTGCTACCTCCGCCAGGTGGGTCTGATTCAGCTGATGGCGCAGGTGGGCAGCTTTGTCCCAGCCAAGTCGGCGGTCTTAGGCGTGTGTGATCGCATTTTCACCCGCGTCGGAGCCGTTGATGATTTAGCTACGGGCCAATCGACCTTTATGGTCGAGATGAATGAAACCGCCAATATTTTGAACCATGCGACGGTGCGATCGCTGGTGCTGCTCGACGAGATTGGTCGCGGCACGGCGACCTTTGACGGGCTCTCCATCGCCTGGGCAGTGGCCGAGCATCTGGCCTCTGAGATTGGGGCGCGTACGATTTTTGCCACTCACTACCACGAACTCAATGAGCTGGCATCGATTTTAAAGAACGTCGCCAATTATCAGGTCACCGTCAAAGAAATGCCCGATCAGATCATTTTTCTGCATCAGGTCCAGCCCGGCGGGGCCGATCGCTCCTACGGCATCGAAGCCGGTCGCCTGGCAGGGCTACCCCCGTCGGTGATCAAACGCGCCCGTCAGGTGATGGGCCAAATCGAAAAACACAGCAAAATTGCTGTCGGTTTAAGAAAGGGCGGACGTTCGGATCAGAAGAAAGCGAAGGAAAAGTCCGCCGAATATGACGAATCCCAATTGGATATTTTCGGGTGATGCGATTATCTCCTAATCCATCAGCTTGATTTGACCGTTACGAATGTCATCAAAAATTCGATTAATTTGCGATCGCTCCACAGCACTCAACTCAAAAGCAGACAGCAGCCATGACGATAGCGTCAGATGATCCTGACGGCTGAGCTGTCCAGTCTGTTTAATCTTTTGCACTAGCATTTGCGTTTGGTTGCCCGACGGCGTAGATGAAATCATAGCCCTGCTTGGATACACTCATTAGAGGACACTGCTGCCAACCATGTCCTTATCTAAGAATATCCCTTTGGCCTGATTTAAGAGTCCGCCATTATACGGAACCCGCGCTTATATTCAATGAAGAGTCTGTAAACGGAGTAATGAATGAACATCTATCGGCTCAGCGCGTTCTCAGACAACTACATCTTTTTGCTGCACGATGAGGCCACTCAGACCGCTGCGGTGGTGGACCCCGCCGCCGCAAAGCCTGTGCTCAAGCGACTGGCCGATTTGGATCTGGAGCTAGTCGCTATTTTCAATACCCATCACCACAGCGATCATGTCGGCGGCAATCGTCAGCTGCTGGCCCAGTTTCCCCAGGCGACAGTCTACGCCGGGATTGAGGATAGAGGGCGGATTCCAGGACAGCAGGTTTATCTCAAAGAAGGGGATACGGTCAGCTTTGCCGATCGCACTGCACAAGTTTTCTTTGTGCCAGGTCACACCCGCGGCCACATTGCCTACTACTTCCCACCTCAAACAGCTGATGAAACCGGAGAGCTTTTTTGTGGCGATACCCTATTTGCCGGAGGCTGTGGTCGGCTGTTTGAAGGTACCCCAGCCCAGATGGTCGATTCGCTTACTAAGATTCGAGATCTGCCAGAGCAGACACAGGTGTGGTGTGCCCACGAATATACCCTCAATAACCTCAAATTTGCCCTCACCGTGGATGCCCAAAATCCGGCGTTACAAACCCGTTATCAGCAAGTTAAAATTGCCCGCCAACAGCATCAGGCGACGGTGCCGTCTCTCCTGGGCCTTGAGAAAGCAACCAATCCGTTTCTCCGCTGGGATCGCTCCGCCCTACAAGTGACTGCCAAAAGCATAGACCCCGTGCAAACCTTTTCCCGCATTCGCGGTATGAAAGATCAGTTTTAAGGCGCATTTAACGCAAAATTTTCACCCGATCGGATTAGCCAGTTGGTTGAAGCCGCCACGATGGACGTTTGCGTAAGGTACGGGCAGGTTGAGTACATGTCAGCCCCATAAACGATACCCGCGTGACCGCATCATGATTCCCGAGCAGACTGGCCCCTTAGTTAACTTCCTCAGAGAAGACCTTTTAATTTCCCCGGCTTCCATTGAGACCGCCCTCAGGCACTGCGAAAAAGATCCAGGTCCGTTGCCCATGGTGCTCTGGCAGTATGGGTTTGTGTCCCTCAATCAGCTTGTGCAAATCTACGATTGGCTAGAGTCCGGGGCTGTTTAACGCGCGAATTTTCGAAAGATGCCCCCAAATTCCACCCGATCGGATGAGCTAGTTGGACGAAGGCAGTATCTGAGCTTTTCCGTAAGGTAGGGGCAAGTCGAATTTACTAAAGCCCCATGAACTCTAGCCTGATGGACTCTACCCAGGTAATTGGATGGATGGGTGCGATCGCACCGACTCAGTTTGTGATTGTGCCCCCCAACGAAGCTGACAATTTTGATACGCCCTTACCCAGCCTCACCGGGCGCTACGGGGTAGGCACTCAGTTTTTTGACTTTGTTGATCCCACCCGCCCGACAATATTTACCCCCCATCCGACTGACTATCGAGCGCTGACCGTTCAGATTTGGTATCCCAGTCTGCCACTGTCCCAGGGGAGGCCGACGAGCTATCTGAGTGAGGCCACCGCCCAGGCCTATGGCCATCAGCTCGAGCTACCCGCCGATGTCATCCAAGATGTCGTCGAAGAAGCCACATCTATTTTTACCCATGCGTATCTCGACGCCCCCTTAGCGGCGACCGACCAGCCCTATCCAGTCATATTTTTCTCACCAGGGCTCGGGGTGATGCGAGAGTTTTACACCTCCCACGCCGAGCAGCTCGCCAGCCATGGCTATGTGGTCGTGAGCCTCTCCCATCCCTATAACGCGCCAGTGACAGAGTTTGCCGATGGTCGCATTGTGCGACAGCGTTGGGATGCCCAGGCAACCGATCAGAATTTTTTGGAACAGGACGCGCTGACAAACTACCTACAACTGAGGAGCACGGATGCTCAATTTATCTTGGATCAGCTCACCCAGTGGAGTCAGCAAAATCCCACAGTGAATCCATTCGTAGGCAGTCTAGATCTGGCCCATGTGGGTATGTTTGGGCATAACCTTGGAGGCGCAACCACCGCTGAGGTGATGCGGGTTGATCCTCGCTTCAAAGCTGGCATTAACGTCAACGGCAGTTTATTGAGTGAGGGGGCTGATCAGGGGCTCGACCGCCCCTTTATGACCATTAGCGCTGGTCTATGCGATCACTTGCCATCGGATGGGCCAGGTCTATCGCCGGATAGGCCGATGGATACGCTTCGAGGGCGTGCTCAACGTCGGTGTTTTGACCCGCTGAAAGGCGATGGCTATTGCCTCACCGTGGTCGGGGCACGCCACAATGACTTTTTTGATCTGCCTTTGTTGGAGCTAGAGCCCGGCGGTGGTTTTGGCACGCTGCCCCTTGGCCGCGCCACTGAGATTACCCAGGCCTATACCTTAGCCTTTTTTGATCGGTACTTAAAACACCAGCCTCAGTCGTTACTCACCGGCCCATCCCGGGCCTTTCCAGAGGTAGAGATGCTAATTCGAGCAGATCAGACACAATCAATCCAGACACAGTCTGTTCCCAAACCGCATGTATTCATCCGTATGCTTACTTTGATCGGGACCTTTCTTAACCGTCGGGGAGCCTTTTACAGGCTGCGTTAAGCAAACATCAAAATTTAAAGTTGCCTACCCCTAATCAGGTTGTGTAAGATATTAGACTGCACAAGTATTGGTTAAAAAGGAGATTGGGCTGCCTAAGCGATTGCCTTGTTCGCCCACAGATTTCTAGCCGAGTCCGGCGGGAAAACACGCGAATAAGAGTCCTCTGTTTAGCGTATTGGGGCCTGAGCGAAATCATTATGGCAAAACGGGTTCAGTTGGTTCTGAGTGAAGACATCAGAAAATTAGGTAAAACAGGCGATTTGGTAGAAGTGGCCCCTGGCTACGCACGGAACTATTTGATCCCAAGGGGGTTAGGCTATCGGGCGACCCCCGGTGTGCTCAAGCAGGTAGAGCGCCGTCGTGAAGAAGAGCGCCAACGCCTAGAAGCCATCAAGCAAGAAGCCGAATCGATGAAGACAGCCTTGAATACGATTGGCCTGTTTACCGTCAAAAAACAGGTGGGCGAAAACAACGCGATCTTTGGGACGGTCACCTCGGCTGACGTGGCTGAAGCCATTCAAGAAGCTACCAATAGAGAAATTGACCGTCGCGACATCGAAGTGCCCGATATCAATAAGATTGGCGAATACAAGGTTGATGTAAAGCTCCACAGCGAAGTCACCGCTACCATTAATCTCCGCGTCGCACCGCTATAGCGACCTCCCATACTGTGCTGTGGGCATCGCCTATCGCAGGCGGGGCATCGTCTGGCATGTAAAGACGCGATATATCGCGCCTCTCCGACCAATCGTCAAAAAATAATAAAAACCGGGTCCGACTAGTCACTATATCTGGCACACTAGACACAGCAAAACGCTAAATCTAGCGTCCTTAACGATTAACTGGCTCTCCCGTACATATGTACTTATGATAGGGGTTAGGGCATTTCCTGGCTTCTATTTTTTTTGCGTTTTTGGGGCTTTGCGATCGCATGTCAGCCGAATTCAACTTTCAACCCGCGATGGACCGCCTGCCGCCCCAAAATATTGAGGCAGAGGAGGCCATTTTAGGCGGCGTGCTGCTCGACCCCGAAGCGATCGGGCGGGTGACCGAGATTCTAGTCCCCGAGGCCTTCTATATCGGTGCCCACCGTGAGATTTACCAGGCTGCGCTAGAGCTACAGCATCGAGGGCAGCCCACCGACCTGATGACCATCGGCTCCTGGCTAAAAGACAAGGGCGTGCTTGAGAAGATCGGGGGGCAGGCCAAGCTGGCCCAGCTCGTCGATCGCACCATCAGCGCCGCCAACATCGACCAGTACGGCAAACTGGTGATGGAAAAATACACCCGCCGTAAGCTGATCCAAATCGGCGGCGACATTGCACAGTTTGGCTACGAAACCGATTTAGCCCTCGAGCAAGTCCTGGACCAATCAGAGCAAAAGCTCTTCGGCATTACCCAAGATCGCCCCCAAAAGGGATTGACAGCGACCGCCGATATCTTGACTGACACCTTCTCTGATATCGAGGAGCGCTCACTTGGCATGGTGATGCCAGGGCTATCCTGCGGGTTTTATGACCTTGATGCCATGACCCAGGGGTTCCAGCGGTCTGACCTGATTATTGCCGCTGGGAGACCGGCCATGGGGAAAACCTCTTTCGTCTTGAACGTTGCGCGCAGCATTGCCGGGGGGCACAAGCAGCCAGTAGCCATTTTTAGTTTAGAGATGTCCAAACAGCAGCTGGTCTATCGTTTACTCTCATCTGAGGCTCAGATCGAGAGCGGACGACTGCGTACCGGGCGGATCGCCCAACATGAGTGGGAGCCCCTAGGACACGCCATCAGTTCTCTGTCACAGCTGCCTGTCTTTATTGACGATACACCTAACATCTCCGTAACGGAGATGCGCTCCAAGTGCCGACGCTTGC
>JBCDDJ010000258.1:0-9309 GCA_039180385.1 Cyanobacteria bacterium P01_G01_bin.38
CAAAGCCGATGCAGACACCGCTGCTCAGGATATCCAGAATAATAAAGATCAGGGCGCTGGGGCCGCTGGCAAACCCTGGAATGATGTTTATGCGTACAACCCTGCCGCGCTAACCTTTGACCATGGTGATGCACAGAACACCAGCTGGCAACAGGGCGTCAAACAGGCTAAGAACAATGACTTCACAAAAGGTACGATGACGTTTGAAGTACTCGACAAACCGGGTCTCCATCCGCGTGCGAATGAATATCAAAGGCGTGTGCTCAAATTTAGAATTGTGCTGACAGACACCTATGGCGAAAGACAAGAGATTTTTGCAACTCAGATTATTGAAACAGCCAATGGCAACTTGGTTTACTCTTCCTATGACGACAGTGCTGGCAATAGGATGTCAACCGGTGGCAATGTAACCGATCACGGGATTACCGAAGAAGATATCTTTGCCGGGTTTAGCAGCGTTTCCAATGCTGAAATTGTCAATCTCGTGCAAGCCATCGAAGAGGGAAATGCTCAAGATTTCGACTATTCAGAGTTTAAGCAGGTGGCGCGGGCCATGGAAACAGACGAAGATATGGACCTTAGCAAGGTAATTCTCGACGATCTCGGACAGCGGCTAATTAGCATGCGGCGGGGCGATACCAACCTCGAAGGCAACTTTGGCGTTCCTTTACACCGAGCAGGGCAGTCTTATAAACAGATGGCCGCTGGCAATGGGCTCCTGGTTGCTTTAACAAAAGATACCAGCGTTATTAAGATGTACTATACAGATGGCAGCACCAGTACGACTACGATTGGGGGTAAAAACGGCCCGGCAGATATTACCTCGCGTCAGTTTTCCGAGATTCCAATTGAGCTGGTTACATCGATGACACCGAAAAAGAAGTAAGAGTGTATCTATTTCACCTCTACCAGTCTTGCATTAGATTTCTTATCCTCTTTCTCAGGCCTTGCGCTGGCCTTAAAGTCAGGCGCAGCATAGGTGATGTATTTGATGTGCGGAGCCCACAAATCACCCACTGTACTTTGTCCCATCATGTATCCGGTTCCATTTTTCCAAAGGCTCATGACGCCGTAGTCGTTACCCGTTGCCAATGTGACATGCTCAGGCGCACTGTTGATCGAGGGTTTTCCGGTCCAGTAGCAAACAATGTCTCCCTTGAATGGCGGTTCGTCCGGTTTTGTATTGTCTGGGTCAACCTTAAAGTCTTCCAGACGGTTAAACCCAAGCATTTTATTTAATGCTGCGTCGATGCAGTTCCCCCCCGGATACACGGCCTGCAGCGCTTGTTTGGTCACTACACCGGCTTTATAGGCACTAAACAAAACACCATCCCAACAGTTCATTTTTGCATTGGGGGCAGGTTCGGGCGCGTTAGGGTCGCTCAGCCAGTTTCTAAAGCCATTCCCTTTGACATAGGCTTCCTCACTTTGAAAGCCGTCACCAGCATTCCACTCAAACATGCCAAACATGAGCTGGGCAGCTTCCACAACTTTTTGATCGTCAGGCTTGTCAGACAAAACCAGTTTCCTGATTTCAGCCTCGAATGTGGCATTCTCAAGTTCTTCAGACTCTGTTTCGTGACCAATCACATTTAAGGCTTCAATCATGTAAGCATTGTCTTGCTTAAAGAAGTGGTTGCACAGCTTCTCTATCAGGCCCCCTGCTTCACCCTTTTCTTTTAAGATGCGGGTCTTAATCTCAGGGTCTACTTCCCAGGCCCGACCCAGGGCTTCGACAATGACTTCTCTTTGCTGGGCATACAGGGTGGTTTTCAGGATAGCATCGTCATTATTGCCGTCATACACCACCTGATCTTTACTGCCTCGACCGCGCTCTTCGAAGAAGGTATCAACCTCTTGCATTGCCAGCCATTTGATTTCTTCGTCAAGCGACTGCTCTAGATCTTTGATAAATTGAACCTTGAGATCGTCGGAGACCCAATAGTCCTTATTCTTCATTTTCTGAAATTTTTTCTGCAACTTGCTGATCTTTTTAGAGGCAGTTGCAAAGTCTTTAGCATTTAATGCCTGATAATATTCTTGATGAAGATTCTCAAAGTCTGTCGTTGAGCGATCGCTTTTAAAGACCAACCCTTTCTGAGTCGTTGCTTCCTTTTTGCGCTGTTGGAAGTCGGCTATGCTCATCAGCCGAGCCTGTAAAACGTATCCTGGCTGCCGAGAAATTGTGGGTGCTGTTACTTGCACTGGGTCAATCTGGCGCTGTGCGGTTTCTCCGGCATTTTGCTGACTGGCTCCCTGTTGAAAGGTATGAGTCACTTCATGGCTGAGTAGCTCTAGGCCACCGGGCGTTTTGGGTTGATATTCGTCTTTATTAAAATACAGGTGATTTTTGACCGTCATGGCCTTGGCCTGCACCTGAGTTGTAAGCTGCTCAGCCTGGGCTCCTGTGTGAATTCTCAAGTGATCTAGCTTGGCATTGAGTGCGCCTTCGAGGGGTTTACGGACAGCGGCCTCTATAGGACTGCCACCGCTAAAGCTCTGGCTGAGCTGTGACTCATACTCATCACTGACAGGACCCGCCCCAACCCCACCGTTGCGCTGTAGCGGAAGGCTTGCGGCAAGATCGGGTCGGGGTAGTCCCTGGGAATGGTCGTGCTTCGCTGGATATTGGACGGCTTGCCCATCGGTGATGGTCTTGACCACTTCACCCGCGACGGCATCCGCTTCTTGCTCTGCAGGGCTGTTCGGAGCCCCCACCGCCAGCTTGGGCTGGATCACGCCCAGGTTGGCAAAATGAAAATCTAGTTTACTCTTAGGCTGAGGGTCGCTCTCTTGCTCAGATTTAAATGCCCGACGCTGCAGATGGCCGTGGGTCATCGGCTGGTTCTTTTCGTTTTCTCGCCGATGTTGATGCCGTTGGATGCGATGGCGTGGTTTCATTTTCTAGAGCTCACAGTCAGTCTAGCTTTATCATTCCCAGGGCGGTCAAGGTGGCCACCCTACAGAGAAAATTACGCCTACTGACTTTCATACCCCAGCGCATCTGCAAGGTTCATGTACAGTTGGGGGGCTCCCGACTGGTCTATGTTGTCGTACAATCCCTTTCTGACCCGTTCGATGGCTTCATTCATGGCAGCCTTCAGGTCGCCTAATTTGAGATTGTCTCGTCCAATATTATTGATTTTTTTGCGGACACCCCCTGATATGTTGATGCCCATAGGGCCGAAGGGGTCGGCAATATAGGTGTCATAGAGCTGTTGGGCGCTGCTCTGACCATAATATTCTCGAACGAACTTGACGTGTTCATCGAACACGCACTTTTCGCCTAATTCGACCAGCGCCTTATAGGCACTGTTGACAAAGAATATATCCAGGCCCTGCTCTAGGATGTAGCTCCGTCGCTTGATCGTTTCGCTTTTTGTGTCTGTCATCACGGCGCTTGCGTCCGCTAGGCCTACCTCTCGCTGAATGACAGCCGCTTTGCGCTGGATGCCGTCGCCCGTCTGCTGCACTACGTGGGTCAGCTCATGGGTGATCAACTCCTGACCGCTGCGGCTGCCGGGATTGTACTCACCCTGCTTAAAGAAAACATCCTGCCCAGTCGTAAACGCTTTGGCCTGAATTGAGCGGTTGAGCTGATCAGACTGACTACCGGTGTGAATTCTTACCTGGCTAAAGTCAGCGTCCATGGCAGACTCAAGCTGACCGCGTAGCTTCGGCTCTAGCGGGCTGCCCCCGCCTCGAGATTGATTGAGCTGCGATTCAAACTCATCGGTGGCAGCCCCCGAAACAATACCGCCGCTGTGCCGGGCTGACTTGCGCATTAACGAACTGATGGGACTGCGCTGAACCTTATCTTCTTCCTCTTCTTCATTTGCGCTGCGCTGAAGATCGTCTTGACCACCGTTAATGCGCTGCACTACTTCACTGGCGACGTGATCAGCCTCTTTCTCAAACTCATTGTCCGGTTCGCCAATGGTCAGCTTGGGCTGCACCACGCTCATATTTGCAAAGCTAAACGTGTTACGACTTGTGCCTGCTGGTGCCTCTTCCCTCTGAGCAGCCTTGAACGGCTTGGGCTGCAGATGGCCGTGGGTCATCGGCTGGCTCTTTTCATCTTCTCGCCGATGTTGATGCCGTTGGATGCGATGGCGTGGTTTCATTTTCTAGAACTCACAGTCAGTCTAGGCTTATCATTCCCATGTGTACAAAGCCACTCACGCTACTGATACCTGTTATATTTTGATAACTACGGCAGTGTAGCTTTCGAGCTTGTTTTTTAGCATGGCTTTGGTTTTGCCGCTGGTGCCGCTCAGGTAGGTTGCGATCGCTTTTTGCGGATTTGCAAACACACCCTGCTGCAGGGCCACCCTCATCAGCGCCGCCTGCCCTTGCTCCCCAGTTTTGTCGTATTTGTTCGTCGGGTCGATGCGCTCATCCAAAATCAGCATCATTCTGAGCATAAAGTTACTGTCTTGTTTCAATCGCTGTTGGAGTTTGCCAGCACTACCCCCACGGGCATCCATAATGGTCACAAACTCTTCTAGACCGTAGGGGGTTTTATCGACCGTGCGCAGCGCCTTAAATAGCTCAAAGGTGATCTGATCCTGCATTTCATGCTGGCTAGCATTTTCAGGGACGTCGCCATTGCCCACCATCTGGCTGCCCACCACCGGAATCACCGTATCCAGCGTGCTGGTTAGCCCCTTGTTGGCAATTGCCTCTAGCACCTGTCCTTGCAGCAGCGGGGCCAGCGCTGGCATAAACATTCCAAAACTGCAGGAGAGCACATTACCCACGCCGCCCACAATGCCTGCGAACTGCTCTTTCTGGTCGTTCCCCAGCAGTTTGCCGTGCATTAGTTTTTCGGTAGGTGCATTTTTCAGGTCCATGTGCTGGGAAATTTCTTCTAGGCTTTTGACCCGCTCACCGGCTAAGAAACCCGAAATAAACTGCACCAGTGAACCCAGAAAGGGGGTATAGCTAAATCCAAACATAAACAGCTTATGCCCGGTACCTTCGTCATGTCGGCTGGGCATAACATCTTCCAGCCGAGACTGCCGAGCCTTGTAGACAGCTTCAATCTTTTGAAGCACTTTTGCAACCTGGCGCACCTTGGGTTGACTGTTAGGCTTTTCAAGTAATTTTTCGTGCTTTTGCCAGAGTTGTCTCAACTGTTTATCTTCTTCGTCCCGCTGCTGCAGCTCATTTTCCCAGGTCGGGTCATCCACTACTTTAGTGGCATCCAAATACATGGGTTTGGAGGGGTTGCCCTGTTGCGATCGCAAGCTATTAATTGCGGCATGGGCAGTCGAACCGTAGCTGGTCCGATTTTCGTCCTTGTAGATCTGTTCAACTGCACTGATCTCGACGCCAACATCTTTTTCAATGCGGCCTAGCAAAGGACGATCTTTTTTCTTGGATTTGGCGAGCTGGTCAATGGTTTGCAGCTGATCTCTGTGCTCGTCAAGCTTGTCCGCCAAGTCGGGGTTTACCCGTTCGACGCCATTAATATCCGAGCTCATCCAGGGGGTATCACCCAAAGCTTCTTTTTTGAGGGTGGTCTCGTAGGTGGTCATCGCACCCAACAGCTTTGGATACTTTTTGCTGCCGCTGTGGACCTCTTCCCAGGCTTCCAGGTCATCGCGGCTCAGTAGGCGCTGAATGTGGTTAGTTGGGGTTGAACGATGGGAAATAGTTGGCCCCAGTTTGGGCTGCACGACATTGATGTTGGCAAAGCTAAAGTTTGAAGACGCTACGGTGTCTTCAGACGGCGCTGTTTCTGGAGCGGGCGAAAAGGGACGAGACTGCAGCGGGTTTTGAGGCTGAGGTGTTTTGTCCTGTGACAGGTTGGATTGATGGAGGGAGGTTTTCATCTTAAGCCTCCTTTACTACACAGATATCAACGGCACCTCGCTTATCCTTATTTACCCAGTTCAGCCATTCTTTAGCGTTGACGAACATACGCGTACCCAGGTCAGGATCGTAGTTGATATAGCTACCAGGGCCATCAACGTACAGAGCCTGTGCATGTAGAGGATTGCCGTACCAGATGGCAGTACCAGCCGCATAGCTGCCGTCCGCTATTTTTTGTTTGACGGTTTTAGGATCCACCTGCTGACCGCCGATTTTGCTCATTGCAAACTTAGCCTGGGCTGGATTTGACAACAGTTCGCAAACGGTATTGACAGCAAGTTTCTTCCCGCCATCGTCTAAGCCCTTGAACCCTAATGATTTGGGCCGTCCGTTGGCTAGCCAATAAACTGACAGGTACGCGCAAAACTGGTTGAAATATTCGAAACCCTGTCCGGGATCGGAGGAGGAAACAATGCGGATGTTTGGATTGTTCCAGTTCATCCATAGACATGGATTACTACCGGTTATGTCTTGATAGAGATAGGCCATCTCATCATTGGATGGCTCGTCTTGAACACCGTTGTCCTGGGATTCGTTCTGAGAATGCAGATTTCCTACATCAATCTGGGAGACAGAATCCTCACTGTCACTATCTTCACTGAACGATTGTTGACTCCCTACTAGCTGACTTTCAAGCTGCTTCTCTTGATTAACCTCGGAGACAATCTTGATGACAACCTGCTGAGACTCCTCCACGTCTTGAGTTTCTTTGCTATTTACTTCAACAGTATCGGAAGTATTAGTATCAACGGTTTGACCACTTTGCTGAGGATCTTTGTGCTTAGCAAGGTCCTTAGTAATATTGATAAGCTCCGCGTTCAAGGCCTTGATGCTGTCTAGCTTTTTTTGCCTGTTAGCAAGAATTTTCTTTTTCTTGTCACTGCCAGTAAACAGACCTACGGATTCGTCTATCCCTTTTTTCCGCTTGTTCAGATATTGCAGAACTGTATCTGCGATTTTCTGAAGTAATTGATCAAGATCTTCAAGAGCTTCTTTTTTTTGCTCGTCGAACATCCCCGATGACATTGTAGATTTTTTTTCTAACAGCTTGTTATATTCATCTACCCTATGGTTATAGTTCACCACACCCTTTTGAATCGTACTGAACTTGCTGCTATCTTTACCGCCATCACCCTGTATCGGGGTCGCAATTCTTTTTGCAGGCTCTGTATTACGTCGAATGACTGTTTCGTCGGTTTGGCGCTGAGCCGTTGTGTCCTGCTGGCTAGACCCGTTTTGAAACGTATGGGCAATCTCATGAGCCGCTAGTTCGAGTCCGTCGGGAGTATGGGGCTTGTACTGCCCTTCGTTGAAATATAGGTTGTTCCCCACGGCCATGGCTTTGGCCTGTACCTGGCTGGTCAGCTCAGCGGCTTTAGGGCCAGTATGCACCCTCAAGTGATCGAGCTTGGCCCCCATTGCCTGCTCGATGGGTTCACGCACCGGAGCTGCCATCGGCTGACCGCCGCCGAAGGTACTGCTTAGCTCAGACTCAAATGCGGTGCTGACTTCGCCACCGTCGGCACCGCCATTACGGTGCAGCATGGACTGCCCAGGCGTCAGGGGTGCACGCTGCAAATCATCCTCTGCTGGTGGACCACTGCTATGGATACGCTGAACGACCTCATGGGCGATCTGATCAGCTTCCTTCTCTTGGGGGGAATCGGCAGCGCCAACTATAGTCTTAGGTTGGACAATACCGATATTTGCAAAGCTAAAGCTGGGTGACTTAGGAGAATGATTTGCAGGCTGGGTCGTCGGCTGCGATTGTGAGGCCAATTCTGAGGTCGGCTCTGACTGCGGCGCAAAGGGGCGCGGCTGCAGACCGTGCTGCTGTGAAGCGACATTGTTACTGCTGTTTGAGCGTTTCTGAGATGATTTCATCGCTAACCTTATTGGTCTACCTAAACTTGACTGGGCACCTCCCAAGTTACAAGGCCGCCCAGTCTTAGAATGCACGGTTTGAGCAGCAAACGAACTTACTGTAGTGACATTAGCTTAGGCACTACGGGCAGCTGCTCACCGCAGCAAACTCGCTGTTGGGTGTACCGCTGCCGTCATGGCTAATCACCGCCCCGTTTGCCTGTTCACTGGCCTGTTGACTGACAGTTACCAAGAGGGTGGCGGTGGCGACGGCACGGGCAGGGGATCGGCAGACTGGCCTCCTGACTGAGACCCAGCCAGGGCTGTGAGAGTCTCTTGGGCGAGGGCATTGTCAGGATTTAGGGCGAGGGCGGCTTCCAAATCGGCGGTGGCGGCGGCAGTGTCCTCTAGGTGGACCCAGGCAATGCCGCGTCCAGTGAGGGCATCGGCGTGGGTGGCATCAAGGGTGAGCACCTGGTCGTAGGTTGCGATCGCACCCGCATACTCACCCAATGCCGACAGCGCCGCCCCCTTGTTGTACCAGGCCGGTACTGACTCAGGCTCCAGGGCAATGGCCCGTTCTGCTGAGGCCAGGGCTTCGTCATATTGCTCCAGCTGCCAGAGCACCAGGCTACGATTGGTCCATCCCCAGGCGCTAAACGGATTCAAGGCCAGCCCCTGGTTGTAGGCCGAGAGGGCGTGGTTGTACTGCTCCGTCGCTCGGAAGATTACCCCGCGGGTAAACCAGGCTAAGGCGTAGGTGTCATCTAAATCAAGCGCCTGCTGGTTGGCGGCCAGGGCCTGGGTGTAGCGTTCCAGATACCAAAGAATGGTGCTGCGATGATTGTGGGCGGCTACATAGTCGGGTTGTATGCCCACCGCCCGGTTAATCGAGGCCAGAGCCTCTTCGTATTGCCCAGCTCCAGTAAGGGCAATGCTGCGCTCATTCCAGGCTTTGGCGAGCGTTTGGTTACCCCAACTGCCGTCTCCGTCAATGGCGGCATCACAGGCGGCGAGAGAAGTTTCGTAATCCCCCAGGCGGTTGAGTAAAGTACACTGACCCAGCAGCGCCAGGGCGTAATCGGCCTTAATCGTCACTGCCCGATCATAGGAAACCAGGGCCTCCTGGTCACGGCGGAGTGCCTCGAGCACCTGTCCCTGAGCCGCCCAGGTGAGGGCATTGTTGGGGTCAAGACCAATCGCCTGGTCGTAGGCAAAAATGGCTTCATCATACTGGTTGAGCTGGGTGTGGGCCTGCCCTTGATAGGTCCAGGCCAGGGCGGGGCCAACCGCTTTGCCAATGTCTCCCCACTGCTGGTTGATGGCTAGAGCCACTTCACAGGATTCAAGGGCGCTGTGGGCACGTTCTAGCGCCACGTAAGCTTCGCACTGCCGGGTCAGGGTGAGAGAATCTTCCGGTTCTAGCAATAGCGTGCGTTCGTAGGCCACCAGGGCCAGCTCATACTGCTCGGCCTGGGCAAGAATCTCGCCGCGATAAAACCAGGCCAGGGCGGGGTTCTCACTGCCCCAACTGCCGTTGACACGCAGGGCGTTGTTACATTTGTCGAG
>JBCDDJ010000259.1:0-9290 GCA_039180385.1 Cyanobacteria bacterium P01_G01_bin.38
CAAAAAGATACCCCTGAGTCCGATCGCATCACCACCCAGGCCGAAGCCGATCGCCTGGTTGACATGGCCCGTGCCAACCCCCACCAGGTTGTGACCGTCGAGGGCAACATCAAACACCAATCGCCACCGCCCCCTTTCATCACCTCTACCCTGCAACAGTCCGCCGGGTCCAGGCTCCGCTTCAATCCAGACAAGACGATGAAAGTGGCTCAGTCTTTATATGAGGCTGGGCATATCACCTACATGCGCACCGATTCGGTGGTATTGTCAGCGCCCTTTCGAGCCGCCGTGCGAGACTACCTGAGTCAGCATGACCTTACCAACGTGCCGAAAAAAACGACCAAACATCGCCCTGTCAAAGGTGCCCAGACCGCCCATGAAGCGATTCGCCCAACGGATGTCAACCTCACGCCGCAACAGCCAGAGGGCTCAATCTCCTCAGACGCCGCCCAGCTTTACGCGCTGATCTGGAACCGAGCCGTGGCCTCCCAATGCTGCCCGGCTCGCCTGAGCAAAACACGAATTGTCACCCAATCCGGAGACGCCTTTTGGGAAGCCCGGGGTCAGGTGGTTGAGTTTGCGGGCTACACCCGCTACTGGAACAACCTCAGTGCTGATTCCCAACTGCCGACCCTCCAGCAGAGCCAACCGCTCCAGCTAAAACAGGCCCAGGCAGAACAAAAGCAGACCCAGCCCCCACCCCGCTACACCGAGCCCAAACTGGTGCAGCTGATGGAACGCCAGGGTATTGGCCGTCCCAGCACCTATGCACCGACGATTAAGACACTGCGCGATCGCACCTATGTCCAGTTGGTCAAGGGTAAACTCCAGCCGACAGAATTGGGACTGACGCTAGATGCGGCGTTAGAGAAACTGCTGCCCGATTTGATCCAGCCTGCGTTTACAGCGCAAATGGAGGCAGCGTTGGACGAGATCGCAACTGGCCAACAAGATTGGCAAACCTACCTCACCGGCTGGTACCGGAAGTATTTTGCCCCAGCCCTCGATCAGGCCCGGACGAAACTCAGAACGGGGGCCATTGCCACCCATACCTCACCCACAAAAAACGAAATCAAACCTCTCACCACCGCCCTACCTCACCATCTCACCACCTCAACCGGAAACCACTCTAAATCCCAGAAGAGCAAAGTCAAGTGCCCAAAATGCGGACAGGCAATGAACAAAATTCCGTCTTGCTCCAAAAAACTCAAAGCCAAACACTTTCTCAAGTGCGATGTCCCTGGCTGCGGTACCGTGATGTTCTGGAACCCGAAACAGAAAGGGTATGAGCTGCCCTATGCCCAACGCACACCCGACCCAGAGGCTTTTACCGATTATCCCTGCCCCAGCTGTGGAGCCCTGCTAGAACGCCATCCCTACCAAAAAGACGGTAAAGCCAAGGAGATGCTGCGGTGCTCCTTGTTAGACAATCGTCGGGGCAAATGCAAGGAAGTCGCCTATTTTCAGAGTCGTGATGGCTTTTGGTCACCCAAGTTTGGCAACCTGTGAACTATACGTGTTGTAAAAAATGATAAAGTTCATCCAAAGCAGCTCGAGGTAAAGCCAGAACCTCTAAGGCAACAGGTTCAGTCATTGGTAAAGTAGTCATCACTTACCTTAGGAAATCATTTACGAGAAAAATGATTTTATCTTAGCGATCTCTAGCTACTGGACTGCTAAAAAGAAGCTGGACGCTCAAAACCTTCCTTACAAATGCCCATATCCTTAAAAGTCGCCATCATTGCAGCTCATTTCCTTACTTATGTCGTAGCTGCCATCAATATCTGGATCTTTTCCCGGCGTAGTGAGTTTTATACAACCGTCGTCAGGGTGCGATCGCTACCCCTCATCTACTTCGGGTTTGCCTGCTTTACCATCTCCGCCTCCTACGAAATTGCTGAACACATTGGCGATGACTGGCTGTACGAGAGTCAAATCTCTCCGCTGAATCGTCTTTTCTATACATTCATCACAGCCGGACTCTGTCTAATTGCATTGGGACTGAGAAAATCCAGGCTCTTGGATATCTTACTCATCGCTAGCCTGCTTGCTGTGCCTCTAACCTACGGAGTAAACGGGAGCAAGAGCCTCATGCAGCTCATTTCGCTGGTCCCAGCGATTATTTTTGTCTACAACTGGTACGTGATAATGCGAGATTGGCGGGTGTTTTTGTATTTGCTCTTTTCTAACGGACTAGCGCTCGGTTTTGGTATTGCCTTAATCGTGACTGGGCAGCAGGCATTTCATCTCTTTGTAGGACCTGCCTCTGCCATCGCCCTCTTAATTTTGGGCTACGTGGCCTGGGTAAACCCCAATAACTACTCATGAATATTGCGTCGGAGGGCTTTGATTTGGCTGCGTTTGGCTTTACTATCAAGACGCTTTTTTTTAGCACTTTTTGAAGGCTTGGTCGGTTTGCGCTTCTTGGGGGTCACCGTGACGCTTTGGAGCAGAGCCTTGAGCCGGTTGAGGGCATCTTCTCTATTTTGCAGCTGGGTACGGTGCTGCTGGGCCTTGATGATGATGACACCGTCTTTGGTAATGCGGCTGTCTTTGAGTTTGAGTAGGCGCTCTTTGTAGAGGGGCGAAAGCGAGGACGCCTTGATGTCAAATTGCAAGTGAATAGCACTGGCAACTTTATTAACGTTCTGACCGCCCGCGCCTTGGGCGCGAACAGCGCTCAGTTCGATTTCGCTAAGGGGGATAGCAGTGCGCTTCGTGATTTGTAGCATGGATTGAGTCTGATCTTCTGACTACACCATAGCCAGCATTGAGCATTGGGGACAGCCTTTGCTCAATCCTAGCTGAAAGGGGCCATACCTTTAATGGCTTCAGAAGGGGCTGACGCAATGCGTGTTTGCAACGGTTTTAGAGTGCCTGCCACAAAAGTTGTTAGTGGTGTTTGTTAAGCCAAGGGTGTGTCAACAAACTCCAGCAGTTTTTCAGCCTCGTCAGACAAGTCAGCCAGAGCTGGGTATTGTGAGGGGGTGATCACCTCGGGAATCATAAACTGTGTAAAGCGCCAGGCGACACAGGTAGTAATGTCAGGCTGCATGAGACTATCTGTCAATAGCCAGGGATCTCTTTGGGTTGCGGCTTGTTCAAGCAAATCATAGGCAGCACTCAGCTGACGACTGACGCGATCCAGCCAGGGCTGGTGTTGTTTCTCGGTTGGGCGCAGGGTGCGCTCATAGACAATTTGGACGGTTTTGTCACAGGCTCCAAGGGCCAGCCCGACCAGACGCAACGCCTTTTGATGCTGGGGGTTGCCTGCTGGCATCAGGGTTTTGTCAGGGCCTGCGATCTCATCAATGTATTCCAAAATCAGGGTGGAGTCTAACAGCACCGTACCGTCATCACAGACCAGGGTCGGAGCTTTGACCAGGGGATTGATTTGGCTGAATTCTTCAAAATCACGAAACACTGAAAGAGACTTGTGCTCATAGGGAACACCCAGCCGCTTTAAAGAAATGGCTACACGCCGAACGTAGGGTGAATCGAGCATACCAATGAGCTGCATAGAAGAGGTTGCCAGAAACAACATCTCATTCTAGCGTTGCTTTTCGGGCTAAATAGGTAAGTTAGTAAACTTTTAGATTTAGATGCGATCGCAAAAAGAAAAGGCAAAAGAGAGCCGTATACCCCTTTCGCCTTTTCCCCTTTCCCCGCTCTACTGCACAGACACCACCTCAAAGGTGTCGCCTACCTGCAAATCAAGCTGATCGGGGTCAATCACAATCACCGCATTCTGCGAAGTGGCATTCCCCCCGCCTGTGATCACATCTCCGACAACATCGCCCAGGTCACGATTGCCCAGCAGGTCACCCAAAATTGACCGCGCCGCTGCTGTGACCAAAGACCCCTGGATATCGTCGGAGCGCACTTCGCGACTGGCGGCAACCGGGTCAGATTCGGCCCGAATAGCATAGGTTTGATTGCCCACTGTTAGCCGATCTGCTACAAATTTGGCCGCATTGATGTCGGCCCCTTGAATCGTCACGGGCACAATCCGGCCCTGGACGGTACTCCCTGATGGAATCAAGGTTTGACCGTTCCCGTTATTGATCGGAGTTGCCACCTCCAGGGCCATGACGACGGTTTGGCCAGGAGCCACAACAATATCAACAGAGCTGCCAGCAGTATTGGGATAGCGCAAATCAAAAACCGTGCCGCTGCTGACACTCAAAGGTGAAGCTTGGTTGGGCTGGGTGCCATAACCGACGATATAGTTGTTGGCTGATGAGCCCGTGGCAATCTGAGGCAGTTTCCCCTGGGATACCATCGCCTGATATACAAAGGCAGCCACGTCAGCCCGGGTGGCGACCCGCTGGGGGTTGAGTAAATCAATGTTGGGGTAGTTGACCACCATCGTCTGTTGAGTGGCAGCGGCGACGGGGGAGAGCGCATAGTCTGGGATTTGCCCCTGATCGCGGAAGGTACTCAAGGTGTTAGAGACCGAGCCGCTGGCACTAAAGTTAAGACCATTGGCGAGAGATACCAGCGCCTGTACCCGTGGAATCGCTTGCTCAGGTTGAAATCGACCATCGGGGTAGCCAGTCAAAAAGCCGGTTCTATTCGCATTTTGAATCGCGCTTTGAGCCCAGTACCCAGTTGGAATGTCAGAAAAGTTGCGAGCTGAGTTGGTGGCAGGTTGCTCAAACGCTTTTTGCACAATGGCGGCAAACTGAGCACGGGTGACGGGCTGATCGGGCCTAAAGGAGCCATCGGGGAAACCAGCGATGATGTCTTCTTCGGCAAGCCTTTGGATGAAGGGACGGGCCCAGTAGCTGGTCGTGATATCAGAAAAGTTGGTTTGCTGAGCTGTGGCAGGCAGGGCATAGATCAAGGGCGCAGCAGCACCGGCTAACGTACCGAGTGCAGCGAGGGTAGCCCCGCTCGATCTTACAAAGCTGGACATATTGATGAATCCTTAACTGTGATAATTAACAGAGTTTGGATAGATGCGTGCGGGGGTGTTAATAGTTTCGACAATCCTAAGCAGGAGCATGATGGGTCTGAAAACAAGACAGACCAGTTTTTGATTTGACACTCAGATGTAGGTTGGACCTTGCTTGATTTCGAGCGCCCTCATTCCTTCGAAAGAAAGTAGCTCTAATAGGCTTAAATCTGAAATCTTTAGGTTAGGACGCTCTCAACGCGTGCCACAACAACAGACTGTCAGTACCCGCTGATTTTATCAGACCGCCTCGGACTGAGTTGGGGGCTTTGCCAAAGAGATTAAGCATCGCTGCGATGAGTTCTGGGGTTGAGAGAGTATTGGCTAAGAACCCAGACCATTGCGACTGGGGCAATTTGAAAAAGGTATCAAAGAAGCGACACAGCTGGGGGGGGTCAAATCGAATCAGGGTCTCGAGCCCAAACTGATAAATGTAATGCTTGCGCACTTGCTCGGGGGACCACAGCACCTGCCAGGCAGCTTTGGCGACCTCGCTGGGGGTGGCGTTTGAGCCCTCTAGGGCGGTTGCGATCGCACCTGCCACCCCCGGAGCCCGCCGCAGCAAGGCCCCCACCATATATCCTGTGGCCGGATGTACCATACTCGCCGCCCCACCAAACCCGACCACGGCCTGTTGCAAATTGGGCAGCGGCAGATTCATCGGAAACAAACAATATTCTTCATGGTGAATCTCTTGCACCTGCACCCCTCGATGGGCCAGTCGCTTTTGCAAACGGTTCTTTAGGGACTCAAAAGAGACAGATGGGCTATGAGCTAGAGAAGTCTCTTCGACGAAGTACACATCGTCGCCAAAGTCCATCGCATAGAGAAAGGTGGGGGGCTGGGATTGTTCTTTATGAGAGAGATAATCAGCACGATAGTCCATGAGAATAAATTGCCCAGGGCGGACCGGCGGCGAGGAGAAGCGACCGACAATGCCGTAGGCGGCTTGGAAGGCAACATCTTTTTTGGGGGGGCGTTGCACCAAGGCAGGCTTGTGGCCAGTGGCATCAATGACGATGTGCGATCGCAACTCTTCCCCGCTCTGCGTCATGACCAGGGAATGGCTGGCAAAATGCTGTACTTTTACCGCCTGACCCTGATGCCAGCTCACCGACTCACCCTGGCTTAGCAAATAAGCCTGCAACTTATGCTTATCGAATAGGCCATAGGCGCGATTCATCGCCATTTCGTCTGGGCCAAAGTAGCCGCTACAGTCGGTCCAACGGTGCTCTAGCAGGTCGCTCAGCTCTAGCGCCTCTAGCTCGTCGCACCAGATGCCATAGGTATTGGACCATTCGGCATCAGGGCTGGTGGGCGATAGGCCCTGCACTTTGAGCCCCGCCTGGGTAAGGGCAGCGGCGATAGCCAGCCCCGCTGGGCCAGATCCGATTACCAATGCGTCATACATCGCAATTTATCCCTCCAAAATGCCTACCAACACCCTAACCAAATCCTCAACGTCGTCGGGTACCTGATAACCGCCAATATCCTGGGTAATTTGCTTGGCCTTGCTATCCAGAATGCCAAACACCCAAAAGCTACCCATGGTGACAGCGCCATAGATTTCCTGGGGGGAGTCATCTGCCATTGAGAGGGCAATCATCTCCACCGCTAGCTGGGTAAACCCTCGGGTAAGATCATCGCGTTTGGCCTCAACCACTACCACCTGATGCCGAGATCGAATCAAGTAATCTAAGCTCCCTTGCAGCCAGTTATTGACTTTTAGGGAGTACTCAAATCGCAAGATTTGATGGCAAATGGTAGCCACTCGGGTCAGGATTGGCGCAACCAGGACTTCGCGCTTGGCGCTTTCGCTGGTGAGTTGTACGTAGGGTAGCGTTTCTTCGATCTGGGCTTGTAGAGTATCGAGCCCGGTCAAAGGCTTGTTTGTTTTGGGCAAATTCAAGCGTGCCTGAGCATAGCCATAGCCAAATTCTGCCAAGATTTCATCCGTATCGTTCGGCAACTCAAAATAAGACCGAAACGTATAGTTTGCGTCCTTATTTAAGATTTTGAGCATGGGGCTACTCCCTCAACAGCGTATACAGCCTACGCATCATAGTTACCGCCTCAAAATAGATAGCCGAGGACTTTTCTATTATTGCTGCTTTAACCGCATTCAGGAAAATTTCAACTTAATCGTCGATGATGACACCCAAGTAAAGTTGTACAAATGCTTTGGCTGCTTCAGGATTCAGCACTTTTAGGGCTATAGTCACTTCAGCAATATTTTCGGCGCTGGGGTCCAATCCATGATACTAACGCCCCACGTTGGCGCGACTGATGCCCATTGTGACAGCCAGCTTATTTTGACTGATACCGTAGGTATCTAAAACTTTTCTGAGTGCTGCACTTGCCCTTCCCATGAGCTAATCCTGTCAAAGGATCGGGAGCGGGTAAATGTCATACTTGTGAGTACACTATCTTCATAGTAATGTCACATTTATGACGACATTCATTTAATTGAGCTATGTTTTCAGACTTTGACCCCAGATCAAAAACTTGTATCGCGCCACCAGAAAAATTGAGTAGATCTGGCCGGGAACCGGTTCGTATCATGCTGATTGGCTCTGCGGTCGGGATTGATGTGATTGTCAAGCTACTGCATCAGTTGGGTTTTGCTGAAGTGGGTGATTGGAGCAAACCACAAACGTATCCGAATAGTGACAAGCTGATGAGTATTCTCATCAAGTGGATTTATCGGTAAATCAATTCTCCCGAACATTATCTGGATCACTTCTCTCAGCTGCTTGATCGACTGTCAGATTCACCTGCACATGTTTGAGATGATAGAGAGCATCCAGGCAGATAGCTATAGCAGCAGTTTCTCCGTACTGCCACATCTTACGAGCAAACCCCACCCCAAAGGGTTTGCTGGGAAAAGCTTCATCGGCGGAGTGAAAAATGGCGAAGTAGGGATACTCATCATTCTCCAAAGCCCAAATGACGAGTTCAAAGGCAGCACGAATGTCCATGCTGTAGGGACGTAGGGGCAGAGCAAAACGCTCAGCGATGAGTTGATCAAGATCGCTCAGGTGATTAAGTTGGAGATGTTCAATGCCGTATTGGTTAATTTCGCCTTTCATGATTGTTGCTGCCGTAACTCATCAGCTTCAGTAAAGAAGTCCTTGTCGATACGTTTAATATAGAAAGTCTCTTGAATGCTAAAGCTGACGTTATCTTCAATCATGAGCTGAGCCAGTATCTGGCCACCAATGAGAATAATCTTTCTATCTCTTCAACTTTCAACATAGGGTTAGGAATTGTGAGTAAAGGGAGAGATAATGGTAGCTTCTCCCTCTTTCTTTCTTTTTAAGGCATATACATGATGTATCAGGGTTGCCCTTTAGGGTAAGACATATGCCAGTTATGCTTTACTTTAATCCTCAGGACAAAAGCGGGGTAAGGGGTAAGCATAGAGAAAAGTCATATCAAGATGTTGCAAAATAGCAACTTCCAAAACGAGCAAAATTAAACTTCGTTTGCTTCTGTCCCCTGATATGAATTCTGCATATCTGAAATTTAAAAGCGCTATCCTTCTCCCATTGAGCCAAAGCGATAGCCTTTCCCATAGACGGTATGCACGAGCACAGGCTCATCATCCTGTTCAATCTTGCGCCGCAGCAATCGCATCTGAGCTGCCAGGGCATTGCTGCTGGGTTTAGCCTCTTTGCCCCAGACCGCGTCGTAAATCTGAGCGTGGGTGAGGAGCTGATTGGGATGCTGCATCAGGTAGCTCAGCAGCTGGGCTTCTTTTTCGGACAGCTCAATGGAGCGATCTTGCCGCTGGGCGATCTGGTTCTCAAGATCGAGGGTGAGGTCTTGAAACTGGAGATGTTTACTGACAAGGACGGGGTCTAGCGTCGGCGGTCGCCGTAGCAGGGCGCGCACTCGGGCCAGGAGTTCTCTCAACTCAAAGGGTTTGACCAGATAGTCGTCGGCTCCGGCGTCAAGGCCAGCTACCCGGTCGTCGAGGGTGTCTTTGGCAGTGAGAAAGAGGACGGGAGTCGTGATGACATGAGATCGCAACCGTCGACAAATCTCTAACCCACTCAACCCTGGCAGCATCCAATCCAAGATCAGCAGGTCAAAGCCCCCCTGCTCGGCCAGCTGATAGCCCGCCTCGCCCTCATGGGCGACCTCCAGTGTATAGCCCTCCCGCCGTAGCAACCGACCCAGCGGTTCCGTAAGTTCGACTTCATCATCAACAAGCAAGATGTGCATAGAATCTCGACCGGTGTTATTCCAAGGAAGTCACCAGTTATCCAGCCCTCATCCCCCAACCCCTTCTCTCAAATTTGGGAGAAGGGGAGAAATGCCTTCTTTAGCC
>JBCDDJ010000260.1:0-9215 GCA_039180385.1 Cyanobacteria bacterium P01_G01_bin.38
GCGCTGCCGATACTCAGCTGACCCTTGGGATAGCCAATCGATGAATAAGTTGCCGCCGCGTCCTTCCCAGCCAAATCGATCGACGGTAACTAACCCGAGGCCCCCGGCGGTTGCGATCGCAAGCAGCTCGGGCGAAATATGGATCAATGGGCCAACCAGGGCCAGCATCGTCACGGAGAAAACGGAGACAGCGATCAGGTTTAGGGTGACTGGGTTCATTTAGAAAGGGCGAAAGGCGAAGGGGAAAGGGCGATAGGTAGTGGGCTTCGGCGTGAGCGCTCAGCCGAACGGTGGTGGGTAGTGAGTTAGTGTGAGGCTGATTTCTGATACCCTCTACCCAATTTTCACGACCCTCTACTCTTTTTCAACCTACCGCAAGCCTGGCAACCCGTGTCGCCTGACGCCTGCCTTACTCCTTATAAAAAGTCTCTAAACTGTCCGAGTCGCCAATAAACCGCCAGTGCCAGGGCTCGTAGGTGACCCCTTGGGCATTATCTTTGGGGAAAGACAGCTCAAAGCCGTAGCGGGCCGCGTTTTTTTGCAACCAGGCAAAGGCTGGGGTGGTCTCGAAACTGACGGTCAGGTCGGTCTGGGGCTGGGTGCCATCGAGCAGGTCTACAGCATAGCCGCTGTGGTGTTCGCTATAGCCAGGGGGGGCACTCACTTCAGCCCGCACCTTCGGGGTTTGGCCGCGCTCGGCCTGCACCTCAAAAAATAAATATTCTTGATCTTCCAGGGTGCGAAACCCGGATAGCGCCTTGAGCTGAATGCCTTCGGCGCGGGCCTGCTTGACCATCGCTTCGAGCTTTTGAGTCGCGGCAGGCTTAAGCTTGACCTGGGGGTTTTGGGAAAAGGGGACCAGCTCTGCCGGATCTGCGATCGCATATTTACGATGCCCTAGCAAAGACGGGATTTCTTCGGTAGAGGTGCCCGGGCTTTCGCCCAAGCTATCCGTCTGCGGGGGGGATGCGATCGCGGTCTCTGCAACGCTATCTGTGGTCAAGGCTGTCGCGCCATCTGTAGTCGGCCCCTGGTCTGCGGTGGCCGTAGCAATAGGCCGGCTGACATACCAGGCGGTGGTACCACCAGCCCCAAAGACAAGCGTTGCCAATGCACTGAGCCATAGCCATGTCCTATCGCGCTTGCGCTGGTTAGTTTTTGGGGGTACCTGCGCACGCCGGGCCATCGGCACATCTTGGGCAACCGCGGATAGGTTAACGGGGGCTATTTCGACGGGATCTGACTTGGCGGAATCCACAGGCGCGCTCCAAAGGTTGAAAAGAGCTATGAGATTGAGCTTTTGACTGATTAACAGTCTGCTGTAGCAGTCCGTTGACCATACCTATCTTGAAAATCGTAGAGATTATAGATCGCAAAGGGACAAAGCACCATCGCTAGAGCGGCAAATTTCGAAAAAACGTCTCATCAGCTCTCGCCCAAAAGGGACGTTAATCCTTAAGCACCCGCGACGAAAAGGTTAGAAGGTGTTAGGTGTCGGGTGTTGGATGAAATGCTTATACGTTCGCTGTTGTCTCTCTATTTGCCCCTGATCGCTGCCGTCAGCGTGGGGGGAGTGCTGAGCTATTTCCTGCGAGGGGGCGCGCGCCAGCAAGTTCCTGCCTATTTGGGACGGTTTTTGTTCTATGTCGGGGTGCCCCTGAGCATCGTGAGTTTTGTCTATCGCACTGAGCTGAGTGGGGCGGTGCTGGTGGCTCCGCTGGTGGCCTGGGCGGCAATGCTGTTTGCTTTGATGCTTGCCTGGGGTATTGTCAAACGTCAGGCTTGGCCGTCTGCGACCCGAGGTAGTTTTTTGTTGACGGCGATGCTGGGCAATACGGGCTACCTGGGATTTCCGGTGGTGTTGCTGCTGCCAAAGTTGGGGCCACGCTACCTGGGCTGGGCCTTGTTTTACGACATGCTAGGGACGTTGTTTGGGGCTTATTTTTTGGGGGTGGTCCTGGCCGCGTCTTTTAGCCGCCGTCGGGACCACCGCTCAGGTGGCTGGTTGTTTCGGCAAGTGGTGCTTAATCCATCGCTGTGGGCATTTGGGGTAGGGCTTTTGCTGAAAGGGTGGGTGCTGCCGCCCTGGGTTGTGGATGGGCTAGTTGCGATCGCATGGACCATGATTACCCTGTCCCTGGTCCTGATGGGCATCCGGTTACAGCAGCTGTCTGCCTGGCATCACCTAACGCGGGTGGCGGTGCCAGTGGGCATCAAAATACTGTTGCTCCCGCTGCTGGTTGGTCTTGGCCTCTCGGCCTGTGGTTGGGTCGGGCCACCCCGGTTGGTGCTCACCCTGCAAGCGGGTATGCCCTGCGCCTTTGCCACCCTGGTGCTGACTGAAACCTACGGCCTGGATTACGAGCTAACAGTTTCAGCAGTCGGGCTCAGCTCAGCGCTGCTGCTAGTGACGCTACCGATTTGGATTTGGGGGTTTGGATAGGGTATCCCTTAAGTGCAAAGCTTTCAGGCAAGACGGGCAAGGTGAAGAAGATAGGGAAGGTGAGCAAGCACATGCAGAAGATGAGTTGGCACACACAAAGGCCAATCTCCGCGTCCCCGCGTCTCCCCACTCACCGCGTCTTCCTCACCCATCTCCCCCAGTTCCCCTAACTCACCGACTCCGCAACCGCTTCTCGAGACGCTGCCAGCTCCGCCACGCTCATCTCCTCATACTTCTCAAAGGGCTGATGTATCCAAGGATTATCTGAAAGGTAATGGACAGCGTAATCGGGTTTAATCACTGAGCAGTCCTTGTACCACAGTACCGCCGTGCGAATCTCATCGATATAGAAACCGTACCGGTGCTGAAGCCACGAAATGCTGCGCTTGAGGCTCACCCCTGAGTCCACCAGGTCATCCACTAACAGAACCTGGCTGCCCAGGTTGGCCGTGGTCATGCTCAAATCTTTAGAGAAGGTAATCGAGCCGCGGACGCGATTGCCCTCCCCGCCGTAGGACGCCGTCGAGAGGATCGCCAGGGGCTGATCATAGAGGCGGCAGAGCAGATCACCGATGCGCAGACCGCCCTTCGCCAGACACACAATCTGGTTAAACTCCCAGCCCGATTCGTAGATTTGCAGTGCCAGCTGCTCAATGCTGCGGTGATAATCGGTCCAAGACACGTATAAATCTGACATAGCTACGCTGAGTAAGCACACTAATAGGGCAATAATAGACGTTGACTGCATCCCAGGCTTTTCATTTGCTGTAGGGCAAACGCTAAGGGTTCAAATAGAACCTATCGGTTGGGGTACGCTGACGCGCTAGAGTTAGTTATTTTACAAGTGATTCATGGAAAATTCTGACGCCCATTTAACGCCGCCAGTTTCTAAGCCAAAACTCACCCTGGCAACCAAATTGGCCTATGGTGCTGGCGATCTGGGCGCAGGTCTGACCTCTAATCTGCTGGCATTTTCGTTTTTGATTTTTTTGACCAACGTGGCGGGGTTAGAGCCCTTGGCGGCGGGCACAGTGCTACTGATTGGCAAAATTTGGGATGCGATCAACGATCCCATTGTGGGTATGTTGAGCGATCGCACCCGCACCCAGTGGGGGCGTCGATATCCCTGGATTGTTCTCACCGCCCTGCCGTTTGGGATTGCGTTCTTCTTCAACTGGATTGTGCCAGGGTTTGCAACCACACAGGTGGCTAAGTTCTGGTACTACGTCTTTATCTCAGTCGCGTTTCAGGTCTTTTTTACGACCACCAATTTGCCTTACAGCGTCCTCACCGCTGAGATGACCCAAGATTACGACGAACGCACTGAACTGACCTCGTTTCGGCTGTCGTTTTCACTGGCAGGGGCGGTGTTGATTTTAGCGATTGGGCTGGTGGCAGGCCAGCTGATTGTGGATGAAGCTCAGCGCTATGCCGTGCTAGGGGCACTGGGGGGAATCGTGTCCATTGGTGCGATGATCTGGTGTGTGCTAGGCACCTTTGGTCATACTAAATGCCAGGCTGAGTATCAGGGACGCTCTATCAACGAGCAGGCCGACGTCGATGAAACTCCCTTTTTGCAGCAGCTCTTGATTGTCTTTAGCAACGTTCCATTTTTGTTTGTTGTCGGCATCTACATGTTTTCCTGGCTGGCCTTGCAAATTACCGCCACGATTATTCCTTATTACGTCACGTTTTGGATGGGGCAAGACAACTACTTTCTGGCAGCGCTATTGGTACAGGGGACCGCGATTATCATGATGTTTTTCTGTAGCCTATTGAGCAAACGTATTGGGAAAAAAGGGCTTTATTTTCTAGGCTCTGGAGTTTGGGTGTGCGTTCAAATCGGCCTATTTTTCCTAGAACCAGGTAATTTGAGATTAATGTATGGTCTTTGCATTCTAGCTAGCTTTGGGGTAGCCACTGCTTATATTGTGCCCTGGTCAATTTTGCCCGATGTGATCGAACTCGACGAACTCAAGACGGGCCGTCGTCGTGAAGGCGCATTTTACGCATTTATGACGCTTTTGCAGAAAGGTGGGCTAGCTTTAGGCATTTTTTTAGTGAGCCTTGCATTGGAAACGTCTGGGTTTGTCAAAGAAGCTGCCCAGCAACCAGACTCTGCCCTATGGGCAATCCGGTTTTTTATGGGGCCAGTGCCCCTGGTGCTTTTGATCTGTGGCATGATTTTGGCCTTCTTTTACCCGATTACCAAAGAAGTGCATGCTGAGATTATGCTCAAGTTGGCAGAGCGCAAGGCGAGTGGCCAATAGTCTGCAGCCACTTGTCTGAGTGCCCCTCGACTGCCCTCAAGGCTCGATTTGTATGATAAAGATAGGCTTAGCCACATCCAATTTAAACCCTTAAGTTTTTCTGGTAGGGCAACAATAGACTGGATGTGCCCAAGACTTAGCATCTGCGAGTAGCGTATCGGGTAACAGCGGTTAAATGGCAAACTTAGTTGGTCAAGTCCTCCAGCGGGGGCAATATCACATTGAGCAGGAGCTGGGCCGTGGTGGCTTTGGGGTGACTTACCGAGCCGTCCGTATGCCGCTCAATCAGGTGGTGGTGATCAAGACGTTGTACACCCAGAAAAGCGTCAATCTGTCTGAGCAGCAGCAAAAATTCCAAGAAGAGGCGCGGCGGCTGGCCCAGTGCAAACACCCTAATATCGTCAACGTAACCGATTTTTTTATTGAGAACGACTTGCCATACCTGGTGATGGACTACATTCCGGGTAACCCGCTCTCTGAGATTGTCTTTCCCCACAACCCGCTACCCGAGGCCGATGCGCTTTATTACATTGGCCAAATCGGTGATGCGCTGCGGGTGGTCCATCGCCAGGGGCTGCTCCATCGCGATGTCAAACCGCAAAACATTATGATCCATGACCTCACAGGTGAGGCGATTTTAATCGACTTTGGCATTGCCCGTGAGCTAACGGCTGGGAGTACCCAGACCCACACCAGTCTGGTGTCAGAGGGATACGCCCCAATTGAGCAATATTTGCCCAAGGCCCATCGCTCGGCAGCAACGGATGTATATGGCCTGGCGGCAACGCTCTATTCTTTGGTGACGGGTGAGGTGCCGGTGGCGTCTGTGTTGCGATCGCACCAGCCCCTAACCCCGCCTCGACAGCTCGTCCCGGCCCTGAGCCCGGTGGTCGAGCAGGCCATTCTCAAGGGCATGGCCGTGAATCTATCTGAGCGCCCCCAATCCATCGCCACCTGGCAAACCCTACTTAAGGGGAAACACCTACCAGACTCCACCCCCGCCACCCAGGTGGTAGCTCCTGGCTATGCCCCCACCCAGGCTGGGGCCTCCGGTCGAAAGCGCGGGTGGTTTAATCGTCAAGCCCGACCAGTATCCCAAAAAGCCCCCCGCACCGCCCCCCGCACCACCACAGTAGCTTTTGAACCAGCCGAGATTCAACCCGCCCCCTATTCGGCGGCTGCGCCTGCGGCTGATGCCTATGAGCCCAGGCCCCGCCGCGGCCCTGGGGTTTTAGGGACGGTGCGATCGCTGCTGGTGATTGGCCTGCTAGGGGGGCTAGGGATTGGCGGCTATCGCGTTTATCAACAAGTCACCCAAAAAATTGCCGATCTCCGACAGCAGCCGATTTTCTCAATCGAGCTGCCAACGGTGGAGGTGCCCGACCTGTCTGAATGGGCTCAGCAACCCGCTGATGAGACAGCTGAGGTGCCTGAGCCCGAGCCTGAGGCCGCCGAGCCCGAACCCGACCCAGCTTCCTTGATTGCCCGGCTACCCCAGATTTTGCGAAATAGCGGGAATCCCAATACGGCGAGTCCAGACATTGACAGTTCAATCACCTCGATTCCAGGCTTTTCACCCGGTACCGCCGCCAGTCAGATCGCCCAGCGGCTAGGCACACCGACTCGCCAGGCCATTCGTGACAATTTTGAAACAGCGGTTTACGATCTGGTCCCCAACCAAGCCACCGTCGCCTATGTTTACGACCAGACCAGCGAGCGCGTGGCCCAAACTGAAGCGGCCTTCGCCCCTTCCTTTGACCGCTTGGTGATGCGGACCACCCTGATCGGGATGCTTGATCACAAATCTTCCAAAGATATCGAACAGGGCCTGGAGGCTGTGCGCCAGGCACAAATTAATAGCTACCCCTTTGAAACCGAGCAGTTTGTGGGATCCATCGAGCGCAATCAGAACGGGTTTATCTATATTCGCGTGAGCCCAAAATAGACCCAGTCAGACAGCTTGATCACAAAAATCAGCCAGTTTCAGTGAATCTAATGAAACTTTCGAAGCCCAAATCAACCATCAGTGTTTGGACTTAAGAACACTAAGGCCATTTTGTAGGATTTTTGTACGGAAAGTACCGACAACTTCAAGCAAGTATTTATATTAAGGTGCTTGATTTAGACAAATTCTTAAAATTGGGCTTAGCCATCTTGCGCATACAAGCCCTTATCAGGGTCAGCCTCAGCTCAGCCTTTTCAAGGCAGCGTCTACCGGCGAAGTGCCTGCTTTTGCACATTTCCCCTCTACCCGGTTGCTTTACGGTGTCACCATCGAGCCGTCTATCGAAACTGATGTAAATACGACGCTATCGAGTGAAGACTATGAACTCATCTGCGAACTCAGCTGGTGCCGATGCCAGCGTTATCAATCTAGAACTCAATACTTTAGAGCAGCCCCTATCCCCTGATGAGCAAACTGAAGCGGTCTTAGATGCCGTAGTTGTGCAAGCCATGTACGAAGAAATTCCGGCTGAGTCTCAGTTATCTAGTCCTCTTTTGAAGATCTTGGGGATCTCCGCACTGTCCGGCGCGGCTTTAAGTCTGGTGACCCCCCTGATGGGTTGGCAAGCGGCTAAGCTGCTGCCGACCCTGGGGGCAGACGACTCAGATGGCGCATCAGACGTAGATGGGATCGATTGGGTCGCCCCACCCCCCACCGAGTCCAAGCCCCAAGTCTCCCTTGCCGAGACCCCACTCCCGAGTTTTGTGACTCGCGCTAATGGGCCTACCCTGTCTGGTCAAGCCCGATTGCCACTCCCTTCGTCTCAGCTCACGGTGGGTACGCCTAGCTTTTCAGCCAGCCCGTCTAGTTTCTTGACCAGTCCGCCTAGCTTTTCGGCCAGTCCACCCAGTTTCTCGACCAGTCCACCCAGTAGCCGACCAGCCTTTGACTGGGATGCGTTTGTGTCAACGAATATCATGCCTTCTGGCAATCTGGCTGCTCCTGTTACGCCGCAACCGATTGAGTCAGATACATCGCCAGCCTTAGCGCCTGAGGACTTACCTCCCGCTTCTGAAGCACCTGCTTTTACCTTGCCCGATCAGGATTCGTGGCCAGTGCGGCAGGGGCGTCCAGTCACCGTGCAGGCCACAAATCAGCAGCGAGAACTGCCTACTTTAGCCGCTTCGGTTGAGCCAGTGAGGATTGCCGCTCTGCCCGAGACGGACGCAGTTGAGACATCTGCTCGCCCCTCAGAAGTTACTGAGCAAATGTCCCAAGACAGTCGCCCTATTCTTGATGAGGCAGCGATTTCAGGAGAGGCTGCTGTCGAAGACGCTGCCTTAGCAGACGCGGCTCTAGAGGATGAATCCCTCGCGGAAATGGATGATGAATCCGTATGGCGTGAGTCTCCCCAAATCACGGATGCTGCCTTTGATGAAGCTGCGCCTGTGTCTGTCATCCTCTTTCCAATGGAAACCGTTTCTCCGGTAGATGAAGTTGCCGCTGATGAAGGTGCCACCGATGAGATCGTTTCTGATAATCTGGCTGATGATCAAACTGATTATGCTGAGGGGAGACCTCTCTCCGAGAGACTGGTACTAGCAGATACCTCATCTGTCTTTCTTTCCACAGATGCCCAGATCTTGATCGAAGAATTAGTCGTTGACAATCCAGATTTATTGTCGACAGCAATTGCTGAGCAGGGAGAACTGGTCGTCTCGACTGAGACCGGCGATATCTTGATCGAGGCGCTTTCTGTTGATGAGGTTTTTCCCATCATTGCTCGTGCTGATCAAGACACCTTGCCCCAACGGCTGACGACGCGCTCAGGCTCTAACGAACAGCTGATCGCCACCCAGATTGAGGGTGAAGCTGTGGTGCTGTCGGTTACCCATTTATCCTCAGATGAGGCTTTGGTCACCGCATCTGCTCACCAGCGGCTGGTTCAAGAGCTGGGCAAGCAGAACAAGCCGGTTGTGAGATAGCTTTTGTTGTTTGGGTGCGATCGCAACCGAATAACACAACCAAATAACTAAAGTAGAACCGTTGAAACATGTCAACAGTTCTACTTTAGTTTGAAGGTCAAGCTTTGGCTGCCTGATACGAAATCCTGGTTAGGAACAAGAATTCAATAAGGTATCCGACTAAATCCCCTCCTTGGGAGGGGTGCCTGTAAGGCGGGGTGGGTCTCGATCGCTAGCGCCAATGGCCAACCCACCCCGCCGCCCCTCCTAGGAGGGAATAAAGTATCGGCTTTTATCTTGAACTCCTTATTTGATTCTCGATCCTTAGCTGTCCCTGATACTGAAGGGCGAGCAGCCGCATCGCCCTTGCCAGGACATTCATTTTGAATCGGGGTTACTGAATTCGGATTTGGTATGACACAGCTCCTATAACCCTTGACTCTTATTGATCCGGCGGGCGGTTGGAAATTGCGCCTGCATATTGAAAAGTCCGCCTAAAGCCTTCGGCATAGCTTCGCTAGCGCGGACTAGCTACATCAAGGATTTTCCTAATCGGCGTAGGCCAATTTTGTATATGTTGCCGCGGTTTTCAA
>JBCDDJ010000261.1:0-9198 GCA_039180385.1 Cyanobacteria bacterium P01_G01_bin.38
GGCCAGCCCCGTGGCATGGGGGCTGTCCAGGAGAAAGCCCAGCGGGGCCTCAACGGTGTGCAGGGCACAGCTGATACAGGTAAGATGAAATCGATGGGTGACTCTGAGGGAGCTACCACGGTTGAGGGTCAGATCAAGAATGCCCTTGAGTCGGTGCTTGATAAGTAAGGCCTCTGCTTGGTCAATTTTTTTCTCAATCAGTTTTTGAAGGCCTCCCTCTACGCAGAGGGAGGCTTTTTGTTAGACTGCACCATGACATGGAGAGGGGCCTGTTTAGCCCGTTCTCTCAGTTAGGTTGACGTAAGGGCAAGACAACTGTAAACGTCGATCCTTCACCCAGGCGACTGGTCACTATCAATGTCCCATTGTGCTGCTGCACAATCTTGCTACAAATAGCAAGCCCAATGCCAGTGCCTTCATATTGATCACGAGGGTGCAGTCGCTGAAAAATCTTGAAGATGCGATCGCAAAACCGTTCTTCAAACCCAATGCCATTATCTGCCACCGAGATTCGGCACATCTGACGCTTGAGGAGCACATCAGAGCCTTTTTTGGGGGCCTCCTTTATGGAGACTTTGCCCGTCACCGTGATGACGGGAGGCACATCAGGGTGATGAAACTTGAGCGCATTGCTAATCAGATTTTGGAACAACTGCCGCATCTGGGTAGGTTCTGCCTCAAGAATTGGCAAATCTTCGGCGGTCACCTGGGCATCAAGCTGTTGGATTTGGGGGCCTAAATCGGCAATGACCTGGTGAACCACAGCAGTCAAATCGACCGAGGTAAAGGATTGGGCCGGAGCATTTATCCGAGATAGCTCCAGTAAATCCTGAATCAGATATCGCATTCGTCGAGCTGCATTCTGCATCCGCTGCAAATGCATTTGACCTTCAGCATCCAACGATTGGGCATAGTCCTTGTGCAAAATTTCGCCAAAGGACTCAATTTTGCGTAGGGGTGCTTGCAAATCGTGAGAAGCGACGTAGGCAAACTGTTCAAGTTCAGTATTAGAGGCCGCCAGAGCCTTAGATTTTTGCTGTAGTGTTTGTTGAGATTGTTCTAGCTGATCCAGGGTATGATTGATGGTCGAGGCAAAATCTGTTAGCTCATCTTTGCCAGAGAGACTCACTCGGACGGAGAGGTCGTGGTCAGCCCCGATTTGACCAACTTTTTGGGCAAGCCGTTTTAAGCGAGAAAGCACCTCCCTTTCTAACAACAGCACAGTTATCGAACTCAAAACAATCGCCGTGATTGCTGTGGCTAACACTAAGAAGCGCAAACTATCGCGCCCTTGAGCATAGACCTCACGGGGCTGAAGCACTCGCAGCATTCGCAATGGTCGGCCTGTCAAGTCTTTTAGGAGGGCATAGCTTGCAATTTCTGTAGGACTTAACGGCTCGATCAGCGTTGCCGGGTCTGGTGTTTGCACTGGCTGATTCTCTGCGTTCTCTCCGGTCTGGCGCTGTTTATCTAGGTTTGAGATTTTGGACTGTAGACCGGGTGGAACCTGGGTAGAATCCAACGACTCCAGGGTGATTTTAGGTAGGCTTGTCAGGGCTTCAAATCGCTCAACCTCACTACCATTCAGAAAGCGAGCCATGATGATTGTGCCCTGGATGGGGCCTTCAAAGTTGCTAGTGATAATTGGGCGAGAGGCTACTACTAGAGGATGGTCCTTGAGTGGCAAGAGCCCGGTGATCTGACTGTCGGTTTCAGTGTGGCTAAGTTGGACAAAATAAGGACGGATCTGGTCTAGTAAGCTATCCGGAGTCGGGACTAAGGATTCTTCGTCTAAATCAAATTGTTGAGCAAAAACCACTTTACCCCTGTTGTCTAGCAGAACAACTAGATTGAGTCGCAGATACAGCAGCGTATTACCATCCTCCGGGAAATTTTCGGTGAGGTAGTCTGGGTTGCGATCGCGGACATAATTGTAAGTGGCATCCCAGCTTCCCCAATCAGTAGCAGTGCGAGCCAGCGTTGCCAAGTCATTATCCAAGGTGTCCAGGACTCGCCGAATGTTACGGGTGGCTACCTGGTTCTCAAGCTTACTAAATCCTCGTATCAAAACAGTTGATGCAATGCCAAAGGACATCAGCGGTAATCCTACCAAAGCAGTCCCCACAATCAACAGTGTTTTCTGACGTAGATTCACAATTTAATCCTGGACAATACATCCAACCTGTAATGTTTTATGTCGTCAAAAGCATAAAATCGCTGGTGTAAACCTTTATGGCATCTGGTGAGTTGAGGCAGAGGCAGTCTGTTCATGACGGACCCGCAAGGCCGCTTGCAAATCTTGAATTTTGACAGGTTTACTTAGAAAGCCCTCTATTCCGACGGCCTGACAGGCAAGGCGATCTCGCTCCAGTGTGGCTGCCGTTAGGGCAATTAATCGGGGGCGTTGCTGGGCTGGCCACTGCTGTCGAATCCGACGGGCCGCTTCCAACCCGTCCATATTGGGCATCTGAATGTCCAAAAGAATAACATCGTAAGTGTTTTGCTGTAACGCGGCGAGCACCTCTATGCCATCAGCAGCCAAATCGGCCTGATATCCAATGTTTTGCAGTAATCGCAGCATCACCTTTTGATTCACGGGGTTATCTTCTGCCAGTAAGATTTTCAAGGGAGGCTGCTCTACCAACGCAGGGTTACCCGATCCGGATGCAGCTGGTTCAGTCACCTCAGCAGGCGAATAGTCACTGACCTGCACTTTGAGCGTGAAATAGAAAGTTGAGCCCTTCCCCAACTGACTCTCAAACCAAATTTTGCCGCCCATGCGTTCACAAAGCTGTTGGCAAATGGTCAGCCCCAACCCAACCCCCCCAAATCGACGGGTTGTACTACTATCGACCTGAGTGAAGGGCTCAAATAGCTGATGACTGTGTTCGGGTGAGATGCCGATGCCGGTATCTTGAACGGCAAATTTTAGCTTAACCTCACCATTCGAGGGCAGTCTTTCCGCTACATCAACCGTTAGGGTTACCTTCCCCGACGGCGTAAACTTGATTGCATTGTCCAGTAAATTGATCAGGACCTGCCTGATACGGGCCACATCGCCATGCACCCAGGTCGGTATCTGCGGTTGAAGTTGACAGTTTAGCTGCAGATTCTTCTTAGCTGCCCTGGGCTCAGTGTAAAGCATGGCATGTTTGACGCACTGCTCCAAGTTAAAGGGCTGACGGGTGATGGTCATATGTCCAGACTCAATTTTTGAGAAGTCCAATACATCGTTGACCAATCCTAAAAGCACTTCTCCACTACCGGCAATGGTTTGGGCATAGTCCTGCTGGGGTGGTGTTAAATTTGTTTGTAGCAGGATTTGGCTCATGCCGATGATGGCATTGAGCGGGGTACGTAGCTCATGACTCATGACTGCCAGAAATTCGCTTTTGGCGCGACTGGCTGCTTCTGCTTTTTGCTGCAAACGATGGCGCTCGACAGCATACCCGAGAGATTTTGCCAGCGCCTTGCCGTCAAAATCCCCCTTGGTTAAACAATCTTGAGCCCCTTCCTGAACTGCCTTTATACCTGTAGTGGTATCGTCTAAACTGCTGCAAATGACAATGGGCACGGCAGGAAACTGCTGATGAATCTGCCGAAAGGTATCCAGGCCCTGACTGTCAGGCAGATTTAAATCAAGCAGGGCGACATCGAAGTCTTGGGAAGCCAAATAGCTGAGCCCCTGAGCCATGCAGTTGGCACCAATAAGGTTGAAACGTCTTGCCGATACGTGGGCCAGCAAAACCTTGACCAGCGCAACGTCATCAGGATCATCTTCAATGTAGAGGATATTCATCGGGAGCTGATCAGCAGGAGACGGTGACAACATAGTCAACTCTATGGTTTCAACATGAGTAGAGTTTAAGCCTCTAAACCTGTTTGATGCTTCTCAAAACAGTACATTGAAAGGCAGAAGTCGACTATCTTATAAATGATTGGGTCAACCTACTTATGCAAAAAATCATGGCCAAGTCCATAACTAGCGGTCGGCCATCACCATAACTTTGCAATTTGTCTTAAACATCAGAAGGCGCTTTAAAGTTTAGTTTTGAGATAACAAAAGCGCTCAGCTCACAATTTCAGACGTATCCTGATTCCAGCCTTCGATCAGCTCATACCAAAGGCTTTTGTCTAGTCCCTCCAGGTTTTGCAACACCTCAGGCCAAATTTGCATCCATTCTGATTTGTTGTAGCAGTTGAGCTCATCCACTTGATTGGGGTATCGGGCAAAAACCCTGCGATACGCGAGTAAGGCAAGCTGGCCTAATATATGCTCTTCGTGAGGCTCACAAAGACGCGTGAGGGATAGCTCAACCCAATCGCTGGCCTTCATCGATATCCCCCCTGCCGCATTATCAGTGCGATCGCACATGTCAATTGCGACTGTTAATTGTATTTGAAACGCTTGAGCACAGTGTGGACAATGTCCGGCCAGCATTTTTCGATTTTGGATGATGCTAGCGACAGCCCGATTGGTAATCTCGATAAATTTACCACAGCTTCCACAATGCAAATCGAGTGGTCGGCCCCACGTCACTTCCAACCGAGTTTGCATCACGTTTGTGGTGTAAGTTACCCAGTGCTCTTGCATGAAGACCTCTCAGACTAATAAAACTTTCATAACCGGTCGCGAAAAACTAGAGTATGTACACCAGACTTTTACTCTTTGTGGGTTATCCATCACGCAAACACCATTTAGCCTGAGGCTTTCTTAGATTTTCTCAACAAAACAGTATTTAACGGTAAATTAACCCGGTTTTTTTCGAGAAGCGGACAAACTCATAGGTTGACATTCTCAAGACGAGAAGCCAGAGTGATGAATTGAGTATACTTGCTTAAGCCAAATGGCTTAATTTATAGCTTCTAACACGGGGCGTGAAAGTTAGATCGTCCGTAAAGATTCTTAATTATTTGCGGCTTATTTGCGGTTAAAGTACAAGTTTTTACAAAAAATGTGCTTAAGTTGAAAATTTGTTGGTTTTTTGAAGGAAGTATATTCTAAAGATGAACTAACAGACTCTTTTTCTGGAAAAAGATCTTTAAGTTAGCAGTATAGATTTAAGATAGCTATCTAAGCCATTTGGCCTAGGTAGCGATGTACTAGGTCCCACCCATACTGACCTCACCGCCTTGTTAGCTAGTCCCAAGCATGACAGGGCTCACTCTTCTCAACTCAACGATTTTGGATAAAAAATTGTCAGCCATGTTCCCTCAAACGCTCACCAAAACAATAGACAACTTGCATCAGTTAGGCGAGGGCGTGCTAACCCTGAATAATGAGACGAGTACTTGGATGCTCCACCTTTCAGAGGGTCAATTGATATACCCCGTCAGTGTCTTTCATCGAGTCAGGCGATGGGATCGTGCCGTGAGAGAGCAACGCCTGAATTGGCGTTGGAGGATTGCTCCCGAATGGCTATCGGCGTTATCGCTTTGGGAACTGTTGTTATTTGAGCAAGGATTTGCCCAGCAGCGGCTCGGCTCCCTTCAAGCTAAGCTAGTCATCCGCAGCGTGGTTCAAGAGTGCTTTTTTGAGCTTAGCCGCAACGCCGAGCTACAAAGCGTCTGGACCCCTATGCCAAAGCCCCTATCCTCTCGTTGCAAAACGGCGGCACTCTCTGCGAGAGAGTTAAAGATGCTCTATCACAAAGCCGCTAGCATGCAACGGGAATGGCAGTCTGTCAAGTCTGCAAACCTTAGCCCAAATCTTGCCCCTGTGTTAACTCAAGCAGTCAATCCAGAGAGTCTTCCCGTCAACCCGATGTACCTGACTGGTCAGTTTACTCTCTGGGATATCTCCCTATGGGTAGGGCGATCTTTGACGTGGCTCGCCCAGGCGCTCCTCCCCTTGGCTGACCGTAACTGCCTACAATTCAATTCATTATCAGATTTATTATGCCCTGCCCCTGAGCCCACGACTGCCCTGATGAAACGACAGTCAGTGGCAGCGCCTCCGCCAACCTCCCCAGCGGCTGATCGATCTCAGCCGCTGATTGCCTGTATTGACGATAGCCCTGTGTTAGCTCACAACCTCAAAACAATTCTGGAGTCAGCTGGCTACCCAATGATCAGCATTCAAGAACCGATGCGAGGCTTTTCTATGTTGATTGAACACAAGCCAGACTTGATTTTGCTCGATCTTAATTTGCCTAATGCCGACGGCTACAGTGTCTGTAAGTTTTTGCGAGATTCTCCTGTGTTTGAGAAAACACCGATTATTATCTTGACCGGGCAAGATACTCACGCCGATCGACTCAAAGCCCGCTCAGTTGGGGCTACTGATTTTTTAGCCAAGCCGCCACAATCTCAAGAATTACTCGGGGCAATTCAGAAATTTAGCGTTACGAAAAAGGAGCGCGTCATCATTTAATGAGAGAACCATCAAAAATGATTCAAAAACGAGGTCACAGTGATGAGCCATGATATGGGCTCCTGCTTGACGGCCAGCATGGACTGGCGGGGATATTTTGTATTCTCGCTTGGCTCGTATGTGTTCGGTGAGCCAGGGAAGGGAGATCACTGCAACCCTGTTTCAAAGCGACTGCGAACCACCTCAAGGGGTTTCCACGAAGAAAACCAGTAGTGATCTTGCCGCACTGCCAGGTCTTGATCACCCGCTTGAAAGTGAACCAGGGCAATGTTGTTAACGCCGACGACTTCTTGCCCTTCTTGAAACCAGCGGGCATTCCAAAATCTGAGCCATTGGAAGAGCTGTGACCGGGCAAACTTATTGGGGTTTGCCTGGGGCGGCATGAGCCAAAATAGATCGGGATTGATCGCGGCAGGCTGGGCGGGCTGTCGGCGTAGCCAGTCGAGCTGACATCGCCAGTCGGAGGATGAGGCGGGTGAGGTAGGCTGTTCTGCCATATCTGGAGGAGATGACCAACCCACCCAGCGACGAGATTTTTCGGGCAGCAGCCATTCTTTAAGCCGGGTGTGCAGCACCTGTGTCAACAGCTCTTCGTTTTTCATGGCGCTGGAGGTGAGCTGCACCAGTGTGGCGCGTTTGCCTGAGTCGCCGGTTTGGCTGTCGGTTTGGCTGTCAGTTTGTTTGGGGACACGGGTTTGATACGTGAGGCGCACGGCGGAGCTATAGTGGATATCGCCGGACAAGACAACGACTGATTGACGATGTCGAAACAAGGTTGTTAATAGCGTAGCCAGGGCTTTATCGTTGAGATTCCAAGAATCTCCTACGTCTGCCGAAAAGACTTTATGATGCTTGAGCTGCCACTGCTGAATCCAATCGAGCACTTTCATCCCAAAAACGTTGGTGGAGGCAACCACAAAGGTCGCCATCGGGCTCGTCTGAGAGAGCGGTCTAGAAATTTGCTGATCAAAGGCACTGGGGCTGAGCAGCCTGGGCGGATCAATCGGTCGGGTATCTGGGTAGCCCCGCCAGGTGCGCGTATCTAAGACAATTACCTCGTGGCAGGGCCCCCGGACGGTGTAGTGCCAGGTGAGCGCCTGGTTGGCGCGCTGGAGGACCCAGACATCTCCATCTTCGACAAATTGGGGGAGGCCGGTGTGAGGGTCAGATGGGGGGAGACCGAGATGGGTTGCGATCGCACTGGCTGCCGCTTGATCTCGCCCCTGAGCCTTGGACCATCGCTGAGCGGCCTGCAACAGTGCCGCCCCAGACTGCCCCGCCTCAAATTGCCAGGGCGTATTCCCCCAGGCTTGAAACACCGCATAGGCCAGCATCGCGTTTTGCACGGCGCGACGGCCCAGGGGGCGACCCAGCACCCGCAGACACCAGGCTTGATTGAGATTCCAATCGTCACTGACGTCGTGATCGTCAAAAATTGCGTAGGTGGGGACGTTGGCCAGGGCGCGGCGGACTTTCCAAAGGGTGTGCACAAACTGCTGCATGTGGCGGCGATCTTTGTCCCAGCGGCGGATGGCCTCTCGTCCCTCAGTTACCTCGCGACCGCGGGGAAAAGCCACTGGCCAGCAGGCGGGGGAACGAGCCAACACATAGACCGCACAATATTCACCAAAGCTGAGGAAATGACTGGTGACTTTCTCATGCTTTTTATCTAACCCAGCGGTGAAGCCAGCATTGCGGGTTGCCAGCTGGGACCGTTTGCCAGCGGGCAGCTGCTTTGGGGTCAGATAGTCAATATCGTCAGGGTTCTCACGACCTATGGGCAAAGCTTCTTCCCAGCCGAGAAGCGTGTCACCCAGTGTCGTGGCGACCCACAGCAGCGGATCAGCGACATCATCGCCATAGATTTGATCGCCGGTCAAAAACAGCTGGTGGGGGCGATGATGAGGGGCGTCGACGGCGGCCTCAATCAGACAGTCTAAGAGGGGCAGCGCATCAAACCCAGCCCCGTGGGGCTTGCGACAAGAGCCGTGAACTATCTTGAGGTCGTCTAGCCGCGCTGGCGACAGGGCAAAGGTCGGTTTTTCGTGGGCAAAGTAGCTCACGGTCGCGGTGGGGAGGCGTTCGCTGCGCAGGGCCGCGGTGAGAGATATCGACTCTTGGGAACTGGCCTGGCTAGCTTTAAACTGGAGGTCGTAGGCATAAATCAGATTGCACGTTAAGGCTTCGCCGTCAACCGAACGAGCAGTCACGGCCACTACATGAAGGTGCTGACCGAGGGCCGTTGTCTCTGCCTGCCCTTGCAGAACGCACTCTGCGATTTGCTGACCGTTTTGCTGAGTTTTGAGTATCTGCAATCTGACCCGACAGGGGTGCTTTAGGGCCAGCCACACCGTGACGGCGCTGGGCTCGGTGCGACGTAACACGGGCCCCGCCAAAATCAAAGGGAGTCCGTCTAAAAACGCTTCTCCTGCAAGGTACTCCACCGCTGTTCAATCCTAATATTCTATGGAATACACAAGCGCTCAGGTCATCTCCAAAAGCTTAGCCAAATTTTGGACCAGGTCAGCGTCTTTTTTGAAAATGGTGATTAGCCCTTGTTCAAAGGTCGACTGCCAGGTTGGGCTGTTGGGGGTTTTAGCGATCTCCTGGGCTGCAATTTTGGCCTCATAATCAGCGGTGATGCTAGGCCAGAGGGCCTCCCAAATAGACTGACCTAGCCTGAAGTGGTCTTCAGAGACGACTGCAATGGGGGACATCAGCGACTGATCGACCCCATAATCAATGGCAGAGGCCGTTTCTGTTCTCAAAAGCAGGGGTAGACAGGGGGTGAGCACCTGTACAGTAGACTGGGCCAGGGTGGGAAC
>JBCDDJ010000262.1:0-9167 GCA_039180385.1 Cyanobacteria bacterium P01_G01_bin.38
AGCTAGTCACTGAAGTCAAAGCCTGGAACACCAAACGGAATCGGCAACGTAAAACCATTCACTGGTCTTTCACCAAAGAAGATGCTGATAAGAAACTAGGAAAATACTACACAGACGTTGCATAATTAAATGATTACTGTACTAGGTCGGATGCGAACCCGTGTCACCCTAGAGATGAAGCTACTATCATTTGCCAGTTCTGTTGCAAGCTGGGTTTCTGAGTACCAGGTAGCATCGCTGTCCTCACAGGTGGCATTACGCTGAGCATTATATCGGGCTGTATCATCAACTGCTGCAGTTTCATTGCCATAGTAGCTATCGCTAGCATTATCTCCCCCGACACCATACTCAATGATGACCTGTGATTCAGAAAGGCGGTTGCCATCAGAATAGAGCTGTACGTATTCATTTGTAGTCGGGTGAGGGGCAAGGTTTTGAGTACGATTGTCGAACTTGTCGCAGAGCATGACATTGGTTAATTCACCTGAACCACTGTTCCGCATCGTGAAATAACTACCAAAGATCTGCTCAGGCATGACTACGCCATCGCCAGATTCTATCTCTGTCATCGGATATAGCAGCGCATTGTTACTGAAATTCGTACCATCATAGGGAGTGCGATAGTATTTTTCTTGACTGGCACCTGGTACCGGACGCTCCAGTGTAAATTGGCGATCATTGTTGACAGCGTCAGTATCGCTTGCAGGTACACTATTATTGCTTCCCTTATCAGGTTCCACGTTGGGCTGGTTAGTGATGCTGGGGGTTTCTAGAAACTCATAATAGTTGCGGGCCACTAACTGATCTCCACCTGCGGGGAAATCACTGGTGGGTATCCAAATTTCAACACCCCCCGAAATCAGGTATGTTTCATCAGCATTCAATGTACCGCCATTGGAATTTAACGTAGGTCTGTGCTCACCCGAGAGATCAGCATCCGTGATAGTAATAATGATGTCTTGTCCAGGCCCAGCCTGAGTACACTCCCAGGTGCCTGAATCAGCCACTGCCCGATCCTGCTGGCTAGCATTTGCAATACTCGTAGAACCGTAGGGAAGTTCTCGAATACGCTCTCCTAAGTCTGTAGGATCGCTGCCACCGTCGTTAGTGTTGGGGGCACAACCATTTCGTCCAGCCCAGTTATACAGGCGGGCATTAGGAGAAATATCACTGACTACATCGGTGATAATGATCTGGTTGCCCGGTTCACTAGGATCAGCATCCCCCAACATTTCAGTTCCTTTTGGGGCGACGACAGATAGAGGCCATACATACACGATACCCTCTTCGTTGGTAGGAGTAGGACCCTCTCGAAAGGTACCATCACGGCGAGGATTGGCAGGGCGGTCTTTCACCAGGTCCATCTTAGGAGTGGCCGAGACTTTAGTGTTGGTGGGTCCTGCATTGATCTCGTTCCCATTGGCGTTCAGTTGGGCTTCAACTTTGAGATCTGCTCCATGGGGTGCGGTTCCCAATACAAACGCGGTAAAGTCGAAAAATCCCGTTGTCGATGTTGGGAGTGTTTCACTGCATGTTAGCGTCTTGCGATCAACACTGATGGTGATATTCTCAGAGCATGCTGTCTGATTCTCGTCCCATAGATGATAGCTATCGGTAATGGTCAAGGTAAACGAGGTATTGGCATTAGGTTGCTGATCGGTGGCATAGTTTACACGATAAGTTACTGTGTCATATGTGCGCACAATCCCATTAGTGCCGCTTGCATCATTACCCGCATTACTAGTACCAGGATAGCTGGGATCGGGTCCCTGAAAAGGGCCAGTACCATCTTGCTTTACCGTAATGCCAAAAGACGTAACCTCTGCTGTTGTCTTTGGCACCACGATGAGTAACATCAAGCTCGCTAGCCCTAGCGATGTCAAACAACTACGGACAAAGGGAACAGGTTTAACTGTCTCAGGAGGCTCGTGACTACCAGCTGCGCTTCGCTGCTTGGAAATGCTTTGAGCAAAAGAAAGTAGATACTGAAATGATTGTCTCATAATGATTTTCTTCTTTCTAGTCGAGTCATTCGGGATAGGCAAAAAAAACTTGTGTGTTTTAGAACAGTATTTCGATTACATGATCTAAAACACTTACATATGAAGCTTCTAAAGTTTTGGAAAAGTCTATTTGACAACCGAAAAGCTTGTCTAAATATCAATAAAACTTGGACGATAGCGACCGTAATTCTCCGGAAACAGACACCCTCTCGATCTCAAAAACCAAATTTAATAATCAGAGAGCCTATTTTCATATCAATCAAGTATTGACCATGACAATCGTGATTACCCTTAAAACTAGTGAGATCGCAACCCATGAGTTAGGTGGTTGGTGACAATCACAAGATTCCCATCTAGAACCTTGTAATCTCGATCTAGGGACAAACGAGAGCCTTCTACGCTAGCGGATTGGCAACGTAGCAGCGCATTCTAGCGAATAGTCTTCTGTGGAGCTTTGTTGGATACTGTCTAACGACTTTAACCGCCTCGCGTAACATGCCCCTCCGGGAAATCACCAGCGTTTGTCGCCCCCTCAATGGGGCCGAACATCTAGATGAGATAAGTACCCGTAGCGCTTGGGTATAGCTATCAGTCTGCTACGCCCCTTCTACCGTCACGTCGTAAAGCACCTCCAAATGCCCATCAAAGTCCAAGAACCCCTGCTCCGTAAACGCCAGATCTGGCGGCGCGGTGAAATGAGTCGGCGGCATGATCGTTAAACCAAGCGCTCGGATTTTGTCGATCAAAGGGGCAACCGCCTCAACCTGAATAACCGTGCCGCTGCGATACGGCGGAGACGGTGCCTCTAACGAGATGCCTTTGACCTCAGTTAGCGCCAGGGCCCGTTCCTCGTGATCGGTGCTAAGGGCCGCAAACCGCATCTGGGCCTGGGCTGGTAGCTGGAATACCTTATACAAATAGGACTCAGGCGAGGCTTCCCCGACATAATCGAGCCGAAAGCCCAAAATATCCCGATACAGCTGAAGCGACTGATCTAGATCCGCGATCAGTAAACAAGGACGTTTTAAGTGCAATCCGGCCTTTGGAGGCGATTCCATAACGGTAGCTTTAATTGCGTAGATTTAATTGCATTAGCGGGCAAATTCCACACTGTTATCCGCCATGCTCCGCCATGCTATAGACATACACCACTACCCCGTCAAGCCTCAAACGCACCTTCCCATCTTCCCCATCTTCCCCATCTTCCCACCTCCCCACCATGACTCCCCCCAGCCTCGATCAACTCGCCGCCCAGCTCAGCAGCGACTCTACTAAAGATCGCGTATTAGCCATGGTCGAGCTGCAAAAAGGCACTATCCCTGCCGAGGCAGCTTTTCCTCTAATCAAACAGGCCATTGACGACAGCAATGTGCAAGTGCGGGGGATGGCGGTCTTTTCCCTGGGCATCCAGCAAACAGCTGAGAACTTTGCGCTGCTGTCCCGCATTTTAGAAACCGACGATGACTACAACGTGCGGGCGATGGCGGCGGGGGCACTGGGCTACCTCGAAGATAAGCGGGCCTTAGAACCCCTGCGACGCGCCTTTTACGAAGATACGAGCTGGTTGGTGCAGTTTAGCGCTGCGATCGCACTCGGCAATATCAAAGATATCCAGGCCAAAGCGGTCTTGTTGGAGGCCCTCAACAGCAACCAGGGCTTACTGCAACAAGGGGCCGTCATGGCCCTAGGCGAAATTGGCGCAGTGGATACCGTCGATCGACTGTTGACATTTGCTGATGCCGATGATTGGCTCCTGCGTCAGCGCCTGGCCGAATCCTTGGGCAAACTCCCCTGTGCCCAAAGCCGCTCAGCTCTCAAGTTTTTAGCCAAAGACGCCCATCCACAGGTAGCTGAGGCAGCTCGGTTGGCGTTGACAAATCTGGCTTGAGAAACCGACCCTGCAAAAAATGCCCCTTGCTGTCGCATTAATCAATTTTTCTTGAATTGATAAACTCGCCTTGAATTCCATCAGGATGGGTTCCCATTTTCCGGGTAATGCCCTTAAACGTATGAAAGGGGGTATAGGGCATTTTGCTTTTTGTGTGACCTGGGCTGTGCGTCTCGTGGCGTTGTCGGGAACGTTAATCCTGCACCCACTTCTGTGCAGCTAATCTAGCGTTTTTGCTAAATCACATCTGACTTTTGAGTTTTGTCGTTGGGCAAACAACAGGGCTAGATGTGTCCAGTGTTTCTTCATCCAAGGAGTTCTACCATGGCGGCTGTTGCCATCGCTTTTATCTTATGTTTTGCCCTAGGGCTGCTGGTGGCTATTTCCGGTGGCATTATTGGGATGGTTGATGCCTTCCAGGTCAGCGCAGTCTGGGGACTGTTATATCTATTTGTCCCCTTTGCTTCGTTAGTGTTTGTGGTCAAGTTTTGGAGCCGCAAATGGGCTCGCAATTCATTCTTGATGGCGATAGGGGGCAGTGCTATCGCGGTAATCTCATCGGTTTTGGTATCCCTGTCTTTGCCCACCCTTTTAGAACAAGCCGACGTGGCTTCTACAGATACCTACGGCGCGCCCGCTGAGGTTTATAGCGATGCGATTCTCCAGGGGAGAGGCTCCGCCAACGCAGCCGAGCCATCATCAGCCCTTGAGGCTTCTTCGCAACCCGAACCCACCCCGGCTAAGGTGGGTGCCGAGGCGACTTTCCGCGATGGTGTCAATTTCGCCATGGAAGCCGCCCAACTCACCCAAACAGCCTCGACTAAAGCAGACTGGACCGCAGTCGCCACCGCCTGGCAACAGTCCATCGATCGGATGAAAGCGGTCCCCTCGACTGACCCCAACTATGAGACCGCTCAAACTAAGGTGGTTGAATATGGCCAAAACCTGACCTATGCCCAGCAAAATGCCCTATAACCAGCATTGGAACTGTCAACTGCTTTCATTTTTAACTGACGGCTCCGGCAGCTCAGCGCCACACCGCTTACAAAACGAGGCGTCAGCTTCGTGGCTGCTCAACCCACAGCTGAGACAGGTCACCTTTGTCTTAGCATTGATCCGGTTAATATTTTGCAACAGGCTACCAATTTGACTGGGAATCAGGGCAATCCCTGTCAAGATCATCATCACTGTTAGGGTCCGCCCGGCTTCGGAGGCGGGAGTGACATCGCCATAGCCAACGGTGGTCATCGTCACCACGGCAAAATAAACCGCATCTAAAAAGGTGCTAAACGCATCCGGATCGGTCGGATGCTCAACCTGATAGATGGCTCCCGAGTAGATAAAAATGATTGCAAAAAGTGTAAACACAATCCGCGCTACGATAATGCCGTCTTTGCCAAGCCACGGTTCTGTTTCTAAAAAACGGGCCAATTTTAAGATCCGAAACCAGCGGATCAGGCGCAGGTAGCGAATATCAAACCAGCCGACCAGTAAAGGCAAAATTGCCAGCAAATCCACCAGGGCATACACGCTAAAGAAATAGCGCAGCGGCTTGTCAGCAGACCCTAGCCGGACGAAATATTCAATGCAAAAAATGCCAATGATGCCGCCGTCTAATAGCCTTAAACCAGCTTGCACTGTAGGGGGTAAGAGATACGTCTGGGCGACAAAGATAGCGGCTGAGGCGAGGATGAGGAATGCGATCGCAACATTCACCCCCAGCCCAATTCCCGTCTCCGCATCCTCCAACTCCCGCCGAACCTGTGCCCGCCATGTCTTCGCTGCCTCAGCCCCAAAATCCAAAATCCAAAATCCAAAATGAATAGCCTGTCCCCAGCATTTTACGGCCTCTAGAGAGTAAGCATAGAGTGAGCTAAGATCACAGAGCACTTGTGAACGGTAGCCAGCCAGGGAAAGTTCGGTGAGAATCCGACACTGTGCCGCAGCTGTAACAACTGACCTGCTGCTATTGCAGCAGGTCAGTAGAAGTCAGAATGCCTGCTTGCTCCCTTTTCACTCTACTTCCTGCGTTGCACAGGAACGGAGTTCATATCATGACCGCGATTCAACTGTCCGATACGATTCAGTCATTTAATCATTCTCCTAACATTGAGCTATCGCCGTTGCCCATCCAACGCCCGGTGCTGATGGTGGGCCACGGTAGCCGCGATCAGCAAGGCCGTCAAAAACTCCTTGATTTTGCCGCCGCTTACCAGGCGGCTGACTTATCCCGCCCGGTCGTGCCCTGTTTTTTAGAGCTCACCACCCCCAGCATCCAGGACGGCGTTGACCAATGCGTTGACCAGGGCTATACCGATCTGTCAGTGCTACCCATCCTGCTCTTTGCCGCCCGTCATAACAAATTTGACGTCACCAATGAGCTGGACCGCGCCCGTGCCCGTCATCCCCAGGTCAGCTTTCACTACGGTCGCCACTTTGGCATCACCCCCGAAATGCTCGACCTGTGGCGAACCCGACTGGATGTACTCGATCAGCCCCAGTACAACCCCCAGCAGATCGCCCGCCAAGATACCGTCCTGCTGTTTGTCGGCAGAGGGGCCAGCGACCCAGACGCCAACGGTGATGTCTATAAAATTGCCCGCATTCTTTGGGAGGGCAGCGGCTACCACACCGTCGAGCTGTGCTTTATCGGCATCACCCACCCCCGTCTAGAAGAAGGCTTTCGCCGGGCCAGACTTTACCACCCCCAGCGCATCATTGTGCTGCCCTACTTTATGTTTACCGGCATACTGGTCAAAAAAATCATGGCCATTGCTGCCGAGCAGCAAGCCCAATATCCTGACATTGACATCAGCTGCCTCCCTGAGATGGGCATTCACCCTCAGTTAATCAAGGTTTTGAGACAGCGTGAGATCGAAACTCAACTGGGTCAGGTCAATATGAACTGTGAAATGTGCAAGTTTCGTCTGGCTGCGGTCTCTGATTCAGACCATGAACACGGGCACGGACATGAACACGGGCATGGACATGAACACGGGCACGGGCCTCATCAAGATCAGCCCTGGCTAGCAGATCCCTATGCGGTCCCCGAAAAATATCATCAAAGAGCCTGGCAAGTTCCCTAGGCTAACCCAAGATTAAAATCTATATCAGCCAAGATTAGCCAAGTTTTGTGAGAGCTTGGCTGAGCTTGGCTGAATCTATCAAACCCAGGAATGTCTCAATCGACACCCAAACTAAATTTAATCAATGAGCCGCGCCAATCCTACCAAACATCACTAAGCTGCTTTTTCAAACCCTTGGCAAGAAAGGGAAAAGCCACTTTATTCTGTTTTTATAACTATTTTGTGAGCATTAAAAAAAAGAATATTTCTCTTTGTTAAGTTCGTTAACTTATGCAACAGTGTGAGATCTTCTCCCAAAGGGCTCTGTAGATTTATACCTAATCAGATCTGTACAGGCTTCGTTCTTTGTTCATCATGAAGCCTGACTTGGTTCTTGGTTTACCAAGGACGGAGCTTTTTCTTTTAACTGCACTTCAGACTAGCTATCATAACTGACCAAAAATGTATCTAGTTTGTAGGCTGATTCAGTTATCCACATTTCAAACCAGTTGAAAAAAGAAAATGATCACGGTGTTTGTTAGGCATCCTCAGAGGATGTCCACTCTGTTTGATTAAAAATTTGATTGAAAGCCGCTGATTCTTTTCTACATGAACGCTTAATTTTTGGGTCTCCTCTCTGTTGTGAGGAGTCATCTCCCCTATGAGAAATCAGGTGAGAGATGTCCTCAGGAATAAGCTTTCATGCATTTTTTTTAATTAAATAAAGGAGAGTTCAATGACCGTTAGCCCCCCGGAGCCGGGGAGAGAAGTGAAGGTCGTGGTTGATAATGATCCCGTGCCCGCTACATTTGAGAGATGGGCAAAGCCGGGTCATTTCGAACGCACGTTGGCAAAAGGTCCAAAAACAACTACCTGGATTTGGGATCTTCATGCCGATGCCCACGATTTTGACAGTCATACCAGTGACTTAGAAGACATCTCCCGCAAGATATTTAGTGCTCATTTTGGCCATTTAGCCGTTGTTTTTATCTGGCTCAGTGGCATGTATTTTCACGGTGCCAGATTCTCAAACTATGAGGGATGGCTGACCAACCCAACCGGGATTAAACCTAGTGCTCAAGTGGTTTGGCCCATCTTTGGCCAAGAGATTTTGAATGCGGATGTGGGCGGTGGTTTCCACGGTATTCAGATTACCTCTGGCCTGTTTCAGATGTGGCGTGCCAATGGCATTACCAATTCTTTCCAGCTTTATTGCACCGCGATTGGTGCGTTGGTAATGGCGGGTTTAATGTTGTTCGCAGGTTGGTTTCACTATCACAAAAAAGCCCCCAAGCTGGAGTGGTTTCAGAATGTGGAATCGATGATGAATCATCACCTGGCAGGGTTGTTAGGGCTGGGCTGCTTGGGCTATGCCGGTCAACAGATCCATGTGTCTTTGCCGATCAACGCCTGCATGGATGCGATTGACGCGGGTAAACCGCTGACGGTCGGGGGTCAGCTAATTGATTCAGTGGCGGCGATTCCGCTCCCTCATGAGTGGATCCTCAATCCTGCATTGATGGCGGATATTTACCCCAGTTTTGCCCAGGGTGTGACCCCCTTCTTTACGCTGAACTGGAGTGCTTACACCGATTTCCTGACCTTTAAGGGAGGGTTAAATCCGGTGACGGGGGGGCTGTGGTTAACAGATACGGCTCACCATCACCTGGCACTGGCGGTGCTGTTTATCATTGCAGGTCACTTTTATCGCACCAACTGGGGGATTGGTCACAGCTTTAAAGAAGTGCTCGAAGCCCACAAAGGTCCTTTGACAGGTCAAGGCCATAAGGGTATGTATGAGATCTTCACTACGTCTTGGCACTGCAACCTTTCCTGGCATCTGGCTCTAGTCGGCTCTTTGTCAATCTTGGTGGCACATCACATGTACTCAATGCCGCCCTATCCCTATATCGCCACGGACTATCCCACCCAGCTCTCGCTATTTACTCACCACATGTGGATTGGCGGCTTTCTAATTGTGGGGGCAGGGGCCCACGCCGCAATTTTCATGGTGCGAGATTATATGCCCTCGGTCCATGTAGATAATTTGTTAGATCGAGTGTTGCGCCATCGCGATGCGATTATCTCTCACCTCAACTGGGTCTGCATTTTCCTCGGGTTCCATAGTTTTGGGCTCTATGTCCACAACGACACCATGCGAGCGTTTGGTCGGCCTCAGGATATGTTCTCCGATACGGGGATACAGCTACA
>JBCDDJ010000263.1:0-9105 GCA_039180385.1 Cyanobacteria bacterium P01_G01_bin.38
CAAGATTTGGGAAGCATTGAGGGGATCCCTCGCCTATTGGATGTCGGGCAGTGTAACGATGCGTATTCAGCGATTCAGATTGCGATCGCACTAGCCAGCGCCTGTGAGTGGGGCCCACCCTGCCAGCTTTTAGCTCACCCAACGTGCTAAAGCTACTGTCTGAGCAGTACAATTTGCAAGCGATCACCACACCGGATGCGGATTTAGCGGCGTGTCTAGGCTAGATGTTTAGGACAATAGAAAGTGGCCAGCACCTGTCGCTGGCTACTTTCCATTGCCCCCCTCGGTCCTGTAAAACCATATAAGGTGCCTATCTAGACTGCCAGATGCCGATTCGATTGCTGCTTTCCCACAACTACAGCATTGCTGAAACCCTGGCCCCACCGCTCTCGGCTGGGGCATTTTGCGATCTATTTGCCGCGCAGCTGCCCCCAGACTGGGCCGTCAGCCCCGTTGACCATCCCCACTGGCGCTGTGAGGTCACAGCAGAGGGCAGCCCCGCCGACATTGGCCAGGCCCTGGTCAAAGCATTGGTTGACCATCGTACCCAGCAGCTGGGGCAGGTGTTACCCTATGGGGTCTTAGCCCTGGGGGGGCTCAAAACGACACCAGCGACGTCCTCTAGCCCAAATGCCCTCCAAACTGGCGACTGGGGCGTAGATGTGGTTGAGACCCCAGACGCCGATGCTTTTTTGCAAACCCTCGGATGGGACGCCCTGATCGCCGGACGCCCTGAGCAAGAAATTTTTAAGGCTGTTTCAGGTTAATCAGGCGTTGATCATTCTAAAATCCGGCATAGATCTGCTGCTGCCCTCAATTTACGACAGTAGAATAGAGAGCAGTATTGCCAGTCTATTGAGTCTAAAGGATTATCAAGGTGTCCCAAAAGCAGCAAAATCTGTGGATTGAAAGCCTCCAAACCATTGGCCTGAGTCTATTTATAGCCCTGGGGATGCGGCAATTTGTAGCGGAGGCCCGGTACATCCCCACGGGCTCGATGGAGCCGACCTTGCAAGTCAACGATCGACTGGTCATCGAAAAAATCAGCTATCGCCTCAATCCACCCCAGCAGGCAGATATCATCGTTTTTTTGCCCCCGGCTGAGCTGTTTGGCCCAGACCAGAAACGTCAGGCCTTTATCAAGCGGGTGATCGGTCTTCCTGGAGATGAGGTCCAAGTCACCGAGGGTCAGGTCTTTGTGAACGGCGATGCCCTCGAAGAAGACTACATCAAGGCCCCGCCTGATTATCAATGGGGACCCGAAATCGTCCCTGATGCGTCTTATCTCGTGCTCGGGGATAATCGCAATAACAGCGTAGACAGCCACGTTTGGGGATATGTGTCCCAAAAGGATATTATCGGTCGCGCTGCTGTGCGATTTTGGCCCCCCAATCGGCTAGGGGGTTTAGATTAACGGACTTTTGTCCTGACTCACACGGTTAGGTTCGTAGAATGTACCGTGATCGCAGATACCCTCCGATGTTCTCTGTCTCTTTTGTGCTCTGTATCTTCCCCTTTGCAAAGGAAGATTGACCCACAATCGATTTCTACTCTGCGCGTACTTTCTATTGAGCCTAAGATGCCCCCAAAGAGATCAGCGCCTCTGGGACCAGATGCTTATGCCAAAAAGCGACGTCCCTTACCGCTGCGACAACGGATAAGACGTTCGCTGCGCTACGCTCGATTGCGGTTTAGCCGAAGTCGAGGTCGCCCTGGCGAAATTGCCAGGGGCATGGCGGTGGGGGCCTTCGTCGGTGTCATGCCTCTGTTTGGTGTGCAGACACTGGTTGCGATCGCACTCGCCCCGCCCCTACGCGGCAATGCTGTGATGGCAGCCACTACCACCTGGGTCAGCAATCCGATTACCTTTATCCCTCTATACACCCTCAATTTTCGGATCGGGCAGCAACTTTTGGGCACCCAAGATCTATTGCTGACGCTCCAGGCGGCTCCCACCCTCAACCAGTTCCTCAAAATGGGCATGGACTGTGTCATGACCTTAACCGCAGGGTGTGTTGCTTTAGGCATCCCCATGGCGATGATTGGCTATCTCGGAGGGCTCTGCCTGGCCCAATCTTGGCAAAAACAGCGTCGCCAACAAAGACGCCGCCGTCGTTCAAAATTAGCTTGACGCCTTTGCCCGTTGGTGAGACGCCGTGGCCTGCAACTCTTCCACCACATCCCAGGCCGCTGCGCACTCAGGAGCGGTCGCGCCTTTTTCGCTACACACCTGGCGAGCCTCTTCGCGGGCGGCTTCGATTTTATCCTCTAAAAACATCTCGCGGGGCTTTTCAACAAAATCACCCTTACGCAGAATATCGCTGACCGAGATAACGCCCAGCAGTTGACCCTCAACCACCGGAGCCCGACGCAGGCGAGTATTGGCAAACAGTCGTGCCACGTACTCAACCCCCAGCTCAGGGGGCACCACCACGCAGGGCTTGGTCATAATCTCATAGACCCGCAGCGTCTTGGGGTCGTGGCCAAAGGCCGCCACTTTATAAATAATGTCGGTCTCCGTCACCATCCCATAGGGATCGTCTTCGGTGCGACGGTCTACAATTAAAGCCCGGAGGCCTCGATCTTTCATCCGTTTGACGGCCTCAGCTACCGTCGCCGAACCCGAAATCGTGACGACCCCTGTCGTCATGATATCCTTGGCCTTAAGCATTGCCATCCTTCCTAACTACAATCATCAGCGTTGATAAAAATTTTCGCCATAGTCAGCATCCTAACAGTTTTTACGTGTCATATTCCCGAGCCTCTAGCGCTTCTGGATTCTCTTCTAAATATCTCTCAAAGTTGCTTTTAGGTTTCTCAACAAAGTCACTTTTGCGAAGAATGTCACTAATCGAGAGCACTCCTAGTAGCCGACCTCTCACCACAGGAGCCCGACGGATGCGAGTATTGGCAAACAGTCTAGCCACATACTCTACCCCGAGGTCCGGCGGCACCACAATGCAGGGCTTGGTCATAATCTCGTACACCCGCAGGGTCTTAGGATCATGACCATAGGCAGCTACCTTATAAATAATGTCGGTCTCCGTCACCATGCCGTAGGGGTCATCCTCCGTGCGACGGTCTACAATCAGAGCCCGGAGCCCTTTCTCTTTCATCCTTTTAACTGCTTCTGCTACGGTAGCTGAGCCGCTAATAGTCACGACATCCGTTGTCATAATTTCTTGGGCGCGCATCATATCAGATAGGTCTCCTGGATAGTTGCAAAACACTTGAGGATGGGTCAGATGACATGGCTGGCTAGTGAGCCTGCAGCAAGAGACTCGACAAACCGGGGGCATGGGCTTCTAGTCGTTGCCACAATTCAGTTCCTCCAGGGCTCAGTAAGTTCTCAATTCTGAGTTTTGAGTTTTGAGTTAACAGCCAAACGTAAAACTCAAAACTCAAAACTGACCTAGCTTAGTACAAGTTTTCTTCTTGATGGGTTTGAATCGTGCAGTCTGAGGCAGGGTAGGCCACACAGGTCAAAACAAAGCCCGCAGCGATCTGCTCGTCTTCTAAAAACACCTGATCAGACTGGTCAACTTCGCCTGACATCAGCTTGCCGGTGCAGGTAGAGCAAGACCCCGCTCGACAAGAAACCGGCACGTCTATACCCTGCTCTTCGGCGGCATCAGCAATGTACTGATCGTCAGGCACTTGAATGGTTTGCTCTACTCCGTCAGGCCCCACGAGTTTGACTGCATAAGTTGCCATTAATAAAATCCTCTGATGAAAAAATAGATACTGAAATGGTTAGAAAATCTAAGGTTGGGTATCCCAGTTGCTGCCTGGTTTGGTAGCCTATAAGGCACAGCCTGGGGTTGACCCATTTAACTTTCTAACCAGAAACGGATTGATGAGTGCCGAACACGTCGATAAACAACTCGTCTGGCAAAGACTCGAAGCTGGTAGACAAGCCAAAGCCGCCAAGGGGGGCTATGTTGGCTACGGTTCACCCGCCTATGGTGAGCGGGCAGTCAATGGACAACTGGTCAAGGACGAAAAAGAGCAAGCCATCATTGATCTGATTCGACGCCACCACAAGTCTGGTAAGTCCTTGCAGCAGATTGCTGACTGGATGAACCAGCAAGGATATAAAACCAAGCGAGGCCGCCAGTGGCAAAGGATTTCGGTGAAACGAGTGCTCGATCGCCTGTATAGCAAATCATCGAAAGGCCCAAGCCTGGGGCAGGTGTCCACAAAAGCCAACCCAGATACTGCTAGCTCGAAATAACCAATTCCCCCTCAAAGCTTTATAGGTCTTTTATTAAACCAAATAATCCGTTACATCCCTCATGCTACCCCGTTAGGGGGTTAAATTTCTACACTTTGATTCATATAACTTAAGATATTCCTTTTTCTGATGCTGTTTGTTCTATCTCCCTATCCCTCTATTTCCCTATCTCCCCTATGAACTCTGAAAGTCTGCAAGCGGTTACCCCCACCCTGCTGGATGCTATTGATCGCAAAGTGTTGACGGTGACACCGGGGACGGAGGTGACTGAGGTGCTGCAACAAATGAGTGCGGCCCGAAGTGGCGGGAGTGCCCAACTAGGGGCGATGTCTCGTCAGCTGAGCTGTGCGCTGGTGATTGAGAATAATCGGCTCGTGGGGATTTTTACCGAGCGCGATATTGTGCAGATGACGGCAAAGCAAACGGCATTTGACCAGCTCACGGTGGGCGAGGTAATGACCTCCCCAGTGACGACACTGAGTGATGCCGCGTTTCAAGATATTTTTGCAGTCTTGTTTCTATTTCGCCGCTATCGGATTCGCCATTTGCCCATTGTGGATGCTCAGGAACGGCTGATTGGGGTGGTTACCCCAGAGAGCATTCGACAGGTATTGCGCCCGGCTAACTTGCTAAAAATGCGACGGGTAGCTGACATCATGTCCTCTAATGTATTGCACACCACCCGCAAGACCACGGTGCTGTCCTTAGCCCAGCAAATGGCGGAGCATCGAGTCAGCTGCATTGTGATTGTGGACATTGACAGTGAGGGGATGCGGCAAGATGAGCTAAAAGCGATCGCCCCAGTGGGCATCGTCACCGAGCGAGATATTGTCCAGTTTCAGGCGTTGCAGCTGCCGCTGCATACTCTCACCGCCCAAGATGTAATGAGTTCGCCGTTATTTTTGCTGAGTCCTGAGGATTCGCTCTGGGCGGCTCATCAGGAAATGCAGCGGCGGCGAGTCCGTCGACTGGTGGTGTCTTGGAACTGGGGTAATAACCTGGGTTTGGTGACACAAACCAGTCTGCTTAAGGTGTTTGACCCGATCGAAATGTATGGCATCATCGAGAGCCTACAGCGAACGCTGCACCAGATCAAAGATGTTGAGCAGGTGCCCCAGTCAGCGACGCCCTCTGAGGATGATATGCCGGCAGATGCCGGGCTGAGTCCTAGTATTAGCTATGCTTCCCAGGCAAAGACCGGCGTGAGCACTGATATTCCTGCCCTGCTGCTTGATATTGAGACCCGTTTACTCTGTTTATCCAACCCTACCCAGTTCTCAGTCGAACAGCAGCAAGCATGGGTGCAGGAGGCACTGATGTCACTGCAGCAGGTGCAGGCAGAGATCACCTAATCGACGGCATGTTCCTTAAGCACTGCCAGGGGCACATATTTTAACGCTGCTTCGTGGGTTGCGGCCAAGATAATTGGGGGCGCGGTGCCAGCATCCAGCGCTTCTTTCCACCGGGCGGCGCAGAGACACCAGCCGTCTCCTGGTTTTAACCCCGGAAAGTTAAACATTGGCATTGGCGTACTTAAGTCATTGCCCTGGGCCTGGGTATAGGCTAAAAACTCTTCGGTGACCTGGGCGCAGACGACATGAGCACCGGCATCGTTGGGGCCTGTATTACACACCCCATCCCGGTAAAAGCCGGTCATCGGTGATGTACAGCACACTTGCAGGGTTTCACCCAACACATTCTTGGCCACGTCTTGAGTTCTCCATTTGACTCTACTCCTTTCCAGTTAGATTAAACGGTTTTTGGGATTTTTGGTGGGGTTTTATGGTGCGATCGCATCGAAGTGTCGTTCTTATTTTTGCTTGATATAGTTGAAGTCAAGTCTTGAGCAGTTCGCGGAGTCAACACATGGACTTAATTCTGATCATCTGTGCCATTGTCTTACCGCCCCTGGCCGTCTTTTTGAAGGTAGGGTTTGGCGGAGATTTCTGGATTAATCTGCTGCTGACTATTTTTGGTCTCTACATTCTCGGCATTGTTCATGCAGTTTGGATCATTGCCAAAAAGTAGTCGAGACACTCACCAATGACCTCAAACGCTACAAATCCTGACAAAGAGGCCCTGCGACAAGACATTTGGGCCAATCTCAACGCGCAGAAAGCCGTTAAACGCGATCCGGTCGGCCATATTCCCAACTTTATCGGCGCTGAGGCTGCCGCCGAGCGATTGACAACCCTGCCCGTTTGGCAACAGGCCCAAGTGATCAAATACAACCCTGACTCACCCCACAAATCAGTCCGGCTCAACGCCCTCAAGGCGGGCAAATTGCTTTACATGGCAGTGCCTCGCCTCTCTCGTAAAAAGTGTTTTGTCGAACTCTCGGCGGCTGACCTGGAGACCCGTGGCATCGCCCTATCAGAGGCGGCTAATATGCGCGGAGCGATGATCCAGGGTCGTTTGGTGGCCTTTGATGAAATGCAGCCGATTGATTTGGTGGTCGTGGGCTGTGTGGCAGCGGCCACCAACGGCGGGCGCACTGGCAAAGGGGCTGGCTAGCACTGGCAAAGGGGCTGGCTATGCTGATTTAGAGCTGGCTATGCTCAGTGAGTTTGGGCTGATTCAGGTCACCACCTCCATCGTAACAACGGTTCATTCTCTGCAGGTGGTGCCCCCCGAGCGGTTACCGATGCAGGCCCATGACTGGTCACTTGATTACATTGTCACCCCCGAGCGCGTCATCCCCACTCACAATTCTTATCCCAAGCCCCAGGGGCTAAACTGGGATACTCTTCAGCCCGAGCAAATTAAAAGAATCCCAATTTTGCGTCAGTTGCAGGCCCAGCAACCCCCTCAAAACGGTATCACAGATAGCTAAATTACCCCTGGGGGTACCTTCCATTTTCGATCTCCTTTTTTAGGCTAGAGGCGTTCCATAGCTGACAGGAGAAGATTATGTCGTCTGTTGAGAATTCCACAGCGTCTCAGACTTCAAACGCAACGATCGAATCCCCTTTTCCTTCGTCGTTCCCCATGGCTCAGTCCGGAATTTCAGAGCAGACGGAAGCGTCTTCAGGGTTTACAGAATCTTTTACAGAGTCTTTTGTAGAATCTGATAGCCCCTTTCCTTCTATCTACGAACTCGAAAATCCGCTCGAGCGCTCAGGCATTGTTGCGCCTGAGATGGAGGAGTATGTCGCTTTTCTCAATGAGCTTTATGATGAGGAGTTTGACGATGCGATCGCAGATCTCGCAGATGAAGCTGTCGAACTTTATCACGGCCAGTTTGAGAGCGAGTATGGTGACTCAATGGGGCAAAAGCGAGAAGCTGAGTTTCTCTTAGAATCTCATTTTGAACCGGTTACCTATGAGCTAGAAGCCTTTATAGAAGGGCTGGCTAGTGAGCTGGATCAGGTCGATTTAGAACACGCTAGTCTGGCCGATATCGAGAGTCTGGTCGATCAATATGCCCCTGTCTTCGAAGGCGGTATCTTTAAGAAAATCGGCAGAGGCTTAAAGAAAATCGGCAAAAAAGCCAAGCGCGCTGTTCAGAAAGTCAAGAAGAAAGTCAAGAATGTTGCCAAGAAAGTCGCCAGAGGCGTCAAGAAGGGCGTTAAAGCCGTTGGCAAGGGGGTTCGGAAGGCCGGAAAATTTGTCAAAAAGAAACTGCGCGGGGTGCTCAACCGGCTAAAAAAGTTAATTAAGCCGCTTTTGAGACGAGTGCTAAAGTTTGCCCTCAATCGCATTCCCTCCCAATATCGTCAGCTGGCTAAGGGCCTGGCCAAGCGTTTGTTTGGTAAAGAAGTCGAAGAATTTGAGACATTTGAGCTAGAAGAAGAGACCACCCAGGACATCTCTGTTATCCAGAACGAGTTTGACGAACAGGTCGCCAATCTGCTGTTTGCCGAAGCCGAAACCGATATGGATGAGTCTGTTGCCAGCTACGAAGCTGAGGCCAGGCAGCCGATCACCGAAGATGCGGTGGATAGCTTAGATCAGGCTCGGGCTGAGTTTATTCAGCAAATTGCCGAGCTTGAGGAAGACGCAGACCCCACCCCGGTGGTTGAGAACTTTGTGCCAGCCGTCATGGCCGCCTTAAAATTAGGGCTGCGGCTGATTGGGCGTCAAAAAGTTGTTAAGTTCTTAGCCAAGCTGATCGCCAAGCTGATCCGCAAGTTTGTCGGCAAAAAGTATGCGCCGCTGCTCTCCCAGGCAATCGTGGACGTCGGGCTGCGGCTGATCGGCTTAGAAGTTACCCCAGAAGATGAAGCCGATGCCGCCGGAGCCGCCGTTGCCGCCACCGTTGAGGAAACCGTCCGTCAGGTAGCAGCCCTGCCCGACTACGTTCTGGACAATGAGGAACTGTTGGAAGGTTTTGTCTTGGAGGCGTTTGAAAAAGCCGCCGCCGCCAATCTGCCCCCCGTGCTGCCCGAGAGCAGCTACGAAAAGCGCCCCGACCTGCGCGAGAGCAGCCGCATGCGAGGCACCTGGCTGATGCATCCGCTGCGGCGTCGCCGTAAGCGCTATAAAAAGTTTAGTCGCGTCTCTGAAGTCACCCTCACCCCTGAAGTTGCACGAACGGTTAAAACCTTCTGCGGGGTGCCGCTGGCTGTCTTTCTGCGGGACCGCCTGGGCTTGATGCCGGGGCGCACAATCAAGGCGCGAATTCACCTTTATGAAGCGATTCCGGGGACCCGGCTCAGTCAGATTTGTCAGGGGGAAACCCATGTACCGGGGTTGGGGATGTCGGAGGCGCGATCGCAACTCCATCCCCTCACCCCAGAAGCCGCAGGGATGTTGCTAGGTGAAGCTGGGCTAGGTCGTGAAGTCTCCCACAAATATCTCGATCACCAGCCCACCACAGCCGTGGGTCAACGATTCTACTATCTAGAGATCCCAGGGGCGCACCCCAAAAC
>JBCDDJ010000264.1:0-9083 GCA_039180385.1 Cyanobacteria bacterium P01_G01_bin.38
AGCTCCGCCGTTAGACCCAGCCTAATCCGTCAATTCCACTCACCATGAACCAAAGAAGTTGTTCATTTGGATATGATTCCAAACTTTTACTTTTGATGAGCCACACCATCTATAAACTAACTAAACCGTGTTGCCCTTTGAGACCCAAGAAAGTTTATAATTAATTAATACGAGTCTGGCCCACTAAAACTTTTAAGCTAGTATTGAAAATGCTCGAATATTTGAAAGATAAAGTGCGAGATGCTCTGACAAAAAATGGAAGTGAGAGCACATTTCACTGTTTTTCTGAAGATATTTTTTGTATCAAAGAAGTAGATATATCTGAGCTAAACGAAACACTTTATGAGCCAGCACTATGTGTCGTCCTTCAAGGTACAAAGCAAACAAGCCTGGACAAGCGTACTCTAAGATTGTCAGCTGGTGATTCTGTCATAATCAGTCATCACGTACCTGTGTATGCGAAAATTACGCAGGCATCGGTTGACGTTCCCTATCTCGCGCTGATTATCAAAATAGATCTGAAAATTATTCGGAGTCTTTCTTTTGAGATTGAGCAAATCATTGAAAAACAAGAACGTGCTTTCTCTATTGATTCGGAAAGAGCGGATAGTGCGCTTGTAGAGACTATTGAGCGCTTGATAAAAACTATGGAGGACCCAATTGAAGCTGAGCTTATTGGTCCCTCTCTTTTTAGGGAATTGCACTTACGAGTACTAAGGGCTTCCCATGGCGGAATGCTTCGCCAAATGATCCCAAGTAATAGCGCAGCCAACAATATTTCCCGAGCGATAAAATACATACGAGATAATTATCGTACTGGGCTCCTTATCACTGAAGTTGCCCGTGAAGTTGGCATGGGCGAGTCGTCTTTTTACCAAAAATTTCGCGAAATAACAGGGACTACTCCGCATCAGTATCAAAAGACCTTGCGCCTTATAGAGGCTTACACTCTTCTGTCATTAGATGGGTATTCTGTTTCTGCTGCAGCGTTTGCCGTCGGCTATGAGAGCGTAAGTCACTTTAGTAGAGACTATCTAAAGAAATTTGGAATTCCACCAAAAGCGGCCAAGACTGGTGCCCCGTAAACTGTGGGACCGGTTTTAATGTAGCGGAACACCTGGCTAATCGCTTACAAATAAAAAGCGATAGCCCATCGCTTTATGGGCTATCGCATGGAAAATCGTTTTCCTATTCGTCGCGAACTATGCAATACTTCTTGCCAATGAACCGTAGCTAACGTCAAAAACCTCACCGGTAACCTTATCGGTGGCGCTTCCTGCGAAAAAGAGTACCGCCTTTGCAACATCAATCGGTTCTAAGTGTCCTACTGGGATAGGATTTCCGGGTCTCAACATCTCAGAGAGCATTTCAAAGGTGGGATTTGGCACATCTGGTAACATTTTGCGTAAGATGAAATCATTGTCAGCTAGAGGCGTATTTACCAATCCTGGGGCAACAGTATTGCATAGAATATTGAACTGTCCGTAAGACAAAGCGGCAGACTTGGCAAAACCGATCATTGCCCACTTTGTTGATGTATAGACCGGGAAAAGTTCGTTACCCATTCGACCAAGAGCCGATGAAATGAAAATAATTCGCCCGGAACCTTGTGGCTTCATAAATCTAATAGCTGCTTGAGTCGTTTTTACCGCTCCAGCAACGTTGACTTCGAATACTGTGCTGATCTCTTCACTCGAAAACTCTTCGATTGCCCCTGCCTGTGAAACACCCGCATTGGCAACCGCGATATCGAGGCTACCGAAAGTGTTTACAGCCTGTTCCATGGCACGCGCCTGTGTACCTTGGTCGCGTACGTCGCCTTTAAAGGTCAGACAGCGAGCACCGAGCGCCTCGATCCGAGCTTTTGCCTGTTCGAGGTCGCGCTCTGTTGCCACTGGGTACTGCACATGTGGAAGCGTGCGAGACGCAACGTCGTAAAGCACAATATTTGCACCTGCTTTCGCTAATTCTTCTGCGGCGGCAAGCCCAATTCCACGAGCACCGCCAGTAATGAACGCTGTTTTGTCAGTCAATTCGCGATCTCCTAATTCTTGATCTGACTCTGGTTCTTCCGCTGTTTGTGCGACGGCATGACGCTTACCAAGCAGGGAGGGCGCTGTCATTGCGATCGCACCTAAGGCAGTAGCCGTCAAAACTTGGCGACGACCGGGCACTGGCAGCGCTCCTAAACTAGCTTCACTACGGGTATGGGTTGCATTCTTGTGACTCTGGTCAGCGTCTTTATGCATAACGACTTCTGATAAATACCTAGTTTGACTTTCTTGAAAGTATCATCGTCAGCCGCGTTACACTTATCTGATCCTCCGCAATTCATGCCAAATCCTCCATAGTGCAAAATTGGCCTAACATGTTGCTGCAGCGGGCGCTTCGGTTGCTCCAAACCAGCTACAACTTTGGAAATCTTGGCGCACCGCTGAGCATTGCCGTTAGAAAGTAAAATTTTTTACTGGACACGATAGGCCTTTGCTGTGATGCCTGTCAGCTGCCGAAATTTTCGTCCTAAATGACTGTGGCTATTAAAACCGCACTCAAGGACGATCTCAACAACGGGTTTATTCGTTTATTTCAACAATTGCTTGGCCCGCTCTACTCTTTGTTGTAGTGATATTGATAAGGCGATAGGCCCAGAGATTGTTTAAAGAGGTGACCGAAGTGAAATTGGCTGATGTCTACCAATTCTGCCAACGCAATTTCATGTCTTAAATGGGCATCGATATAGTCTAATACTTGCAGGAGCTGACGTTGAGGGGGCGCCCCCACAAGCCCCCTCGATAAATCCCCACGTCTAATCCCCACATCTGGGGACAACGGCTCCCCACATCTGTTCGTATTTTTTGATCAGGCATCCCAAAAGGAGAATGATCATGAATTTGCAGAAGCACATGCTGACGATGGAAACGAAGGCAAAACTCTCGACGCTGTGGATGTTTTATCTCTTCAACGCCATCTTTCGGGATATCCACGAATTTATTGAGCCGGGATTTATTGAACAGGTGATGACCGGGACATTCAATGGCATTCAAATCACAGAGCCGCTGTTGCTGTTCGGTGGTTTCGTCGCTGAAGTGCCGATCGCCATGGTGCTGTTTTCTCGATTACTGCCCTATGGTGCCAACCGCTGGGCAAACATCATCGCCGCTTTGATTACCTTCGCGTTTGAAATCAACAATGGCACCACCGATTTAGACGATACCTTTCACATGGTCATAGAAATCGCCGCTTTATCCTTCATCATTTGGTCAGCATGGCGGTGGCGGAACCTAGATCCTAAGCGCTACTCAACCACTCAGGAGGCATAAGCCATGAAAGCGAAAGTTGGCGCAAGCACGCTCGTATTCGTAAAATCCGAAATGTTTCAGATCACCAAAGGGCGTGATCAAATAGCCACCTACCCCGCTGAACATCCTGATAAGTACGATCGGTTCATAGTTGCGATGGTCCTCTGGACCGGTCTTTGACCATCGCTCAAAGACATCAATCGGTTCTATCAAACCGTCGTAGCGCAAACCAACATCACGTTACCCAGGAGGTGAACCCATGACTACATCAACCAAATTTTGGAACAAAATCGCCGAAGGTTATTCAAGACAACCGATCGCGGATGAAGCCGCCTACCAGAAGAAACTACAGATCACGCAGGAGTATTTTCAGCCCAGTATGAACGTGCTGGAGTTTGGTTGCGGCACCGGATCGACGGCCATTGCCCATGCCCCTTACGTGCAACATATCCAAGCCATTGATTTCTCATCAAACATGATTGCGATCGCCCAAGCGAAAGCCGACGCCCAGAACATTCAAAATGTCACCTTTGAGCAAGCCAGCATTGACGAGCTGAGCGTCCCCGACAGCACCTACGATGCTGTGTTGGGATTGAATGTTTTACACCTCCTCGAAAATAAGGAAGCGGCGATCGCCAAGGTCCATAACCTGCTCCAACCGGGCGGAGTTTTCATCACCAGCACCCTGTGCCTGGGGGATACGATGGCCTGGTTCAAGCTGATTGCACCTATTGGCAAATTCTTAGGACTGTTTCCGTTAGTCAGGGTCTTTACGATCCAAGACTTAGAAAAAAGTTTGACGGATGCGGGGTTTGCGATTGATTACCAATGGCAACCGGGTGATTACAAATCGCCCATCGGTAAAGCGAACATCGTGTTCATGGTGGCGAAGAAGGCTGAATAGAGTTAGAGGTTGAATACCGATGAAAAAAGTTGCTGTTTTTGGCAATACGGGCGGTGGTAAATCCACTTTAAGCAAACGGCTGGCTGACATGACGGGATTACCCTGGGTACCGCTTGATTTGCTACAGTACCGACCCGGTGGTGACGAAGTCCCCCACGCCGAGTTCAAAACCGCCCATGGGGAGCTGCTCAAACAAGACCAGTGGATCGTGGATGGCTTTGGCTCTATAGATACCGTCTGGGAACGGCTCAACGTAGCCGATACCCTGGTGTATTTGGATATGCCCGTGCTACGGCACTATTGGTGGGTCACAAAGCGATTCCTGCAAGGGGCTTGGGTGCCGCCTGCCGGTTGGCCAGAGCGGAGCCCATTGTTAAAAGGAACGCTAAATTCCTACACCACTGTCCGGTTGTGCCATACCAAACTGACACCCAAGTACCGGGAGTATGTAGAGCAAGCAAAGGCGACAAAGCAGGTTTACCATCTGCGATCGCTCAAAGATATCGAGACGTTTTACCAGACTATTGAAGTCAAAACCGATGTCACGACACCTGAAACTGAACCATGACTCAATCAACCAAATTTTGGGACAAGATCGCCGAGAAATACGCTAAGCAGCCCATCGCCGATGAAGCCGCTTATCAGAAAAAACTAGCGGTTACCCGCGACTACTTTCGACCCGACATGGAACTGCTGGAAATCGGCTGCGGTACGGGGTCAACGGCAATCCTCCACGCCCCCTATGTAAAACACATCCGCGCCATTGATTTCTCCGCCAACATGATTGCCATTGCCCAGGGCAAGGCCGAGGCTGAGCACATCGATAACGTGACCTTTGAACAGGCCACCATTGAAGACCTCGACATTCCCGACCAGAGCCTGGATGCAGTGCTAGGCCTCAGCATTTTGCACCTGTTGAAGGATAAGGAGGCCGCGATTGCTCGGGTCTATCAAATGCTCAAACCAGGCGGCATCTTTGTGACCAGTACCGCCTGCATAGGAGATGCCATGGGCTGGTTTAAGCTCATCGTGCCCATTGGCCGATTCCTCGGTTTTTTTCCTTTTGTCGCCGTCTTCACCACCCAAGCGCTAGAAGATAGCCTCACTAATGCCGGGTTTGAGCTGGACTACCAGTGGCAACCCAGCAAGGACAAAGCCGTGTTCATAGTAGCCCAAAAGCCCGGATAAACCCGGCAAGTCAATCCCTTGAAATCGGGCGATCGAGACATGTCGGCAGAGCAGCAGCACTGGAGTATGAGGAGTCAGTAAGCTCACTCCCGACAGGCTGTGAAAGTCTCTCGCTCTCTAGAAGCGGGATGAAGGATGGGGGCTACAAATCTGAGATCACTCGGTGGGCAGTTGCCTACCTGCGGCCAGACCCATAACTCTGGCGATCGTAAACCGCTTATCTAGTGCCGTCGGCACAACGCAGCCTGATCGTTCAAATCTGCGATCTTGGCTAGCCATAGCTTTCTAACAATCAAATCCACGCAGCTCATAGCCCTCTGTAACCAGAGGGTCAACTTGATCATGCAATTAACGACAACTATTCCAACATTAGACCACTGGAGAACCGCTCCCAGCATCGACACCCTGCGATCGCTCTACGATGCATCGGCCCCTCAATGGCACGACAATTTGGCCCGTCTGGGTCAGCTCCAAGATTATCAGCTGCTGTTCAACAGTCAGGCAGTGCGCAACCGCTTGAGTCATCTTGACCAAACCTCGAAAATTCTCGACTGTGGGGTGGGAACCGGAGCCTTCAGCCTAGCGCTTTTAGACAGTGTCGATCAGCCAGCTCATGTCTCCGGCGTCGATATTTCCACCCCCATGTTGACCCACGCTCAACAGATTCTAGAAAATCGCTGCCCGACTCTCGATTTGAGATGTAGCGATATCAGGCGCTTGCCCTTTGCCGATGAATCCTTCGACGCGGTCATATTTGCCCATGTTTTGGAGCACATAGCCGAACCCGTAGAAACGTTGCGTGAGATGGTCCGAGTTTTGAAACCGGGTGCCCCTCTGATTGGCTCAGTGACTCGCAAAGGACTGGGTCAAGTCCTCATGTCCCTGCGCTGGCAAAATCGAGGATATGCCTCCAACCAGCTGGACGCTTTCTTGCGAGCAGCAGGACTTGAGGCAGTGAGATCGTTTGACTATGGTACTGGCTGGTCGAAGTGGATGTGCATAGCCGCGATCGGTGTTAAACCAAAATAAGGAAGACCTCCAAATGGCATGAGACAGCTTGGCGACTTCCAAGCGCGACCGTCATACCCCTTGATTAAGGCGTTCCATCAAATCTACAGGGGTTAGGATCTTTAATAGGGTAATCAGAGATGGGGTAAACCGATCGTCAGCTTTTATCTCGATATTTCTCAAGCCCCTCAAGAATCAGATCAAGCCCCCACTCAAAATCGTGAAGACCGTTGTAATCGCCGGCCATAACGGGGTGCGTAAGCTTGTTAAGGTAGGGATACTGGTCAGCGGGGATTTGTGAAACAGAGTCTCTCGCCACAACTGAGTACTCCTCAGGCTCAAAGGGAAAGTTTAACGCCTGGAGCGTGAACCCATAGATGTGACTGTCGATCGCATTCCACGCATGATCCGCCATCTCAAGCGAAAAGCCTGCTTCGATAAGACATCCGAGCGTCGCGTCCACATAGCGCAACATGGCTGGCCCCACATTGACCCGTGACACGAGCGCCAGGGTTGACCAGGGGTGCCGCAACAACACCTCGTAGGCTGAGGTCGCTCGCCGCCGCATGGCCGTCGTCCAGTCAATACTGAGGTCAGGCACCTCAATCTCGCTGGCGACGATATCGACCATGCCATCCACAAGGTCGTCCTTATTGGCCACATGGTTGTAGAGCGACATCGCCTTGACGCCCAACTCCTGAGCAAGCTTTCGCATGGAGAGCGCCTCAATGCCCCCCGCGTCGGCCAGACGGACCGCAGCGTGCAGTACTCGCTCCCTACTCAACGGGATCTGGGGTACTGCCTCAGAATCTTTTGCCTTAGCCATCCCATCTCCTCGCTATCGTTTCGTAACACATCCGCCATGGGCCGAGGGCAGCCTGATTTAGACGCTCGGTTCGCCAACCATCTTGACAAACTTACGGCGTACGTTAAACTTACAGTGTACGTCAGACTTACATCGTAAGTCAGGATTAACAAAATGAAAGCAATCGTTCAAACCGAGTACGGCCCACCAGAGGTGTTGAGTCTGCAAGAAATCGACCCCCCCGTCCTGCAAGACCATGAAGTGCTTGTGAAAGTCCGGGCAGCCTCTGTCCACGCAGGTGACTGGCATCTCATGCGAGGCACCCCGTTCCTGATTCGCCTTATATTTGGGGGGCTGTTAAAACCCAAGCACCCCATCCTTGGTACTGATATAGCCGGACAAGTAGAGGCCGTTGGCAAAGATATTACGCAATTTAAGCCGGGCGATCAGGTGTTTGGAGACCTATCGGAATGTGGTTTTGGTGCGTTTGCCGAATACGCCTGTGCCCCCGAAGCAGCGTTGGCCTTAAAGCCAACCAATCTGACTTTTGAGGCGGCGGCCACCGTGCCAGTCTCTGCCCTGGCGGCTTTGCAAGGGCTGCGGGATGTGGGGAAACTTCAGCCAGGGCAAAAGGTTTTGATCCACGGGGCATCCGGCGGTGTGGGCTCATTTGCGGTGCAAATTGCCAAGGTTTTTGGGGCTGAGGTGACCGCTGTATGCCATACAAACAAAGTGGATAGGGTACGATCGCTCGGTGCAGATCAGATTATTGACTATACCCAAACGGACTGCACCCAAACTGGGCAGCGGTATGATTTGATTATGGATGCCGCTGCCTACCGTCCAGTAAGAGATTTTCTGCCGGCGTTGACGCCCCAGGGTACCTATGTGATGGTCGGGGGGGCCACTGTTCGGTTTTTCCAGGCGATGCTGCTGGGCTCCTGGCTAACGAGACAAACTGAGCAAACCGTGAAGTGCCTGGCGTCGAAACCCAACCAAGACGATCTGCTCACGCTGAAAGATCTCATTGAAGCGGGTAAGATCGTCCCCGCCCTCGACCGATGCTACCCCCTGAGCGAGGTCCCCGCCGCGATTCGCCACCTCGAGCAACGGCAGGTGAGTGGGAAAGTAGCCATTAGCATCTAACCTCGCTGCAATGCCCTTGTCGTAACACCCTTACCATTACATCCTCGCTATCACACCGCCAGAAGACACCCTAAAGAATATCTGTATAACGGCCAGCCTCTAAACCGCCCTGGGCTAAAATCGACAGACGATTAACTCCCATGGAGAGGGTTTTTATGAGTGCAGAATATGGGTTGGGGACGAAATGTTTACACGCCGGACAAACAGCCGACCCCGCCACGATGGCCTGCGCTGTACCGATTTACCGCACCAGTGCCTATAAGTTTCGAGATACGGAGCATGCGGCCAATTTGTTTGCTCTAAAAGAGCTGGGCAACATTTACACGCGGTTGATGAACCCCACCCAGGATGTTCTAGAAAAGCGGATTGCGGCAATGGAAGGGGGCGCTGGAGCCCTGGCATTGGCTTCTGGCACCAGTGCGATTTTTTACAGCATTATTAATATTTGTCAGGCGGGCGATGAAATTGTGTCTGCCAATACGCTGTATGGCGGCACCTACACGATGTTCAAAAACATCTTGCCTCAATTTGGCATCACGGTAAATTTTGTTGATCCCCGTAATCCTGAGAACTTTCGCACCGCCATCACTGAGAACACCAAGCTAGTGTTCTGTGAAACCGTGAGTAATCCGGGCCTGGAGGTGTCAGATTTAGATGCGATCGCAGCCATCGCCCACGCCCAAGGACTCCCCCTGGTGGTCGATAGTACCTTCACCACCCCCTACCTCATTCG
>JBCDDJ010000265.1:0-9081 GCA_039180385.1 Cyanobacteria bacterium P01_G01_bin.38
CATGTGGATGTATCAGAGCTTGTCAAACCCGTTTCAAGGCAGCGGGAACGCTCGGAAGAGGAGAGTTCAAAACTCACCGAGTCGATTGTGGGTGAAGTCGATAAGGGTAAAGTGCTGGCGATGGTCGAGGATCTCGAAGCGGCTGACCAAAAACAGGCTGCGCTGGGCGTTGCCCACGATGAGAATGTTTCAGCCTGGAGCCAGCGCATCTCAGATTATCTAGAGGAGCAGCCCCAGGCCGTCCGCTTGGTAGATCTACAGCATCAGTTAAATAGACCCTTGATCGAACTATGGCTCGGGGCGCTACTCGGGGGCTTTGTGGTTGAGCAGCGGGGCCACTTTTATGAGGAGCAGCAGATTTGGGTGAGTTTGGCGAGGGATATGTGACCGTCTGCAATTGCCTAGCAGATTCCATAACCCTCAAAGGGAATCGTCTTTCCAGCCGCAATAGTCACAATCCCAATGCACGCGCGGGGGCTCCGTTTGAGTGATGGGTGTTTCACACTCAGGGCACCTGCCGGTAAATATCGGATGCCAATTCAACAAAGCCACCTGGTCTTCAGGTGTTAAGCCATGAGTCGGTTGGGTAATGGGTTGGCCGGGAATGGGGCCTACACATCCAGTAATTGGGCCGTAATTGGCATGACCAAGCAGGCTGCTCAGGAGTTAGGGCAATACAACATTACGGTGAATGAGATCGCACCTGGTGCAGTCAATACACCTATGTATCGCAGCGAAGGTCAAATGCGTTCAATGGGAGTTTCGACCCCAGAAGAACAAGATACCCTCCTTGCCCCGACCAGTCCACTAAGTGATACTGGAGCCGTTGAACCAGAAGATATTGCTCAAACTACACTTTTCTTGGCCAGTGACGCAGCTAAGACAATTTCAGGAACCACGATTGATAATGCACTAGGCTTCAACGCCAGCTATACCGCGTAAGATATTTTTGAGCGGTTAGCAGAGTAAACAGGAGCAATACTTTCTCAAAGTTATCCCCTATCTCATTGTCATCTAATAGTCGTACACAAAGTTGACCGGGCCGACTTCACTGAGTTGTCAAGCCGCAGAGCATTGGCTAGATTCACAAGGGAGATGAACGCTTCAGGAAGGCCAGGGTTCGCTCCCACGCCAAGCTTGCTGCCGCTTGGTTGAATGCTTGCGAGCGGTCAGGTTCAAAGAACCAGTGTCCAGTACCCATATAACGATGGAAATTCACCGAGCGGCCAGCACGCTGTAAGGCTACCTCCAGATTGTCGACGTCGGATTGCGGCTCAAATTCATCTATCTCTGCAAAGTGGCCGAGGTAGGATGCTTTCGAGCCGCTGTAGTCGCCGGGCCGAGTCCCGTAGAAGATGACGACAGAACGGATGTGTTCGGGATCGGTAACCGAGAGCTCCAGCGCGTAATAGGCTCCCAGCGAAAAGCCAATCACCGTCAAACCACGGTCAGTCAGTCTGGCACGTTCGTTGAGGAACAGGATGGCATCTGCAATGTCGACCTTGGCTTGGTTGACGTCGAGTGCATTACTAAGGGTTTCGGCGTCGTCGATGTTGTCTGCAATGTTGCCATGATAGAGGTCTGGGGCGAAGGCGACGAAACCGGATTCAGCCAGTTGTGTGCAGAAAGCCCTCATGGTGTCGTTCAGCCCCCACCAGGCATGGAGGACTAGCACAGGGCTGCCTTGGCCTGTAGGAGGTATAGCGAGGTAACCGTCGGGTTGGGTATATGGCATTTGCATCTCCTTGAATTGCGCTAGCACTCTTTTGACGTGATCATCTTTCTTAACACCAGGTCCCAGGTTTGGTGACACATTCCGTGCGACAGTGGGTTTAGAAATCTACGATTGGCTCAGAAACAAGATTTTCTAAGCCGATTGCCTGGAGCAGATCAGCCCACCGAGTGCCATCAGTATCGATCTGATGCGGGGCTTGGCCTCTGCATAGCGACCTTGCTCATACAGCTCAATAGCCTGTTCGTTCAATCGGGCGGCTTCGTCTAAGGCGGCTTCGTCTGACGATTGGGCCAGTCGAGGGGGCGCTGGCTGGCTAGCTACACTGGTGGCACTATTCAGGGGAATGAAGGTGCCAACCAATAGAGTTAGGAGTATGCGATGGAGATGGTTCATTATCCCTGGGAGTCGGTGAGCATGGACAAGCAATCAGTTTGTTAACCGAAAATCCGAAGTATGAAAAAACCTACAAAGCAAAGCAGCAGACTCAAGGCAAATGTTCTAATCATCTGAATCGTTTTCTAAATTGAAGGTCATCTCCAACTGTTTTTCGTCAGGATTGTCGATAAAATGATTAACTTGCATGGCCCGTAGCGCTGCCTCTCTTTTGTTCTTAAACAGGACAGGTTTTATTTTTATCGGACGTTCGTTCTCTATTATCAAGAGAATCTCATAGGCTGTCATTAAAACACCATTGATAACAAAAGCAGAGCTGCCAACGGTCGCGCACTGAAGTGCTGAAACTGGGACTTCTGTTGTTTTTGTGCGAAAGGGGCTTACCTGGATGATTAGGCAACTGCCTTGATGGTGAGGGGTGCGATCGCAAATCAAGATAGTGTGGTGCGGTGCGATCTCAAAAACCACAACACATAAAGCAACAATGAGAATAATGCCGTATCCAATCATGGTTCAGGTACCTCTAGAGGGGACCAGTTGCCCGAGCTGATAAACGCGGCCCAGTAGTAGGGGTTTTGGTATTTGTCACTCTGTAACATGGCTAGCTGAGCCTGCCGCAGCGCTTCGCTGCGCCCCTGCCCTGAGAGCAGCCGCTGGTAGTAGTCGATCATCAAATCTTTGGTACCGATGTCATCTACCACCCACAGGCTCATCAGCTGACTTTCGGTCCCGGCAACAACTAGAGAACGCCGCAGCCCGTAGACGCCCTCGCCATTGGCGACCTGACCCAGACCGGTCTCGCAGGCTGAGAGCACCACCAGTTGGGTGCCGCGTAGGTCGAGCCCTGAGGCTTCTAGTGCGGTCAAGATGCCATTTTCCTGACCACTCTGACGCTGGTTGGCCCCGGCAAAGACGAGTCCCGAGCGCAGTAGTGGATTCTCTTGTGATCCCACTGGCGGGGATAGTTGGCTGCTGTCCCAAAAGCTGCGGGTAGCGTCTAACTCAGGCGGCGGCACCTGCGGCAGGTTTCGCAAAAAGAAACCGTGGGTGGCGATGTGGAGGATGCTGGGCTGCTGAACCTGCTTGAGGGCGTTTTCGGTGGCTTTCTCCTCAAGCAGCAGGGTGGGGCTAGGCAGCAGGGGAGCAATTGCCTCGGCTTCTGCGGCGGTGCCGGGTAAGTTTGCAAAGACCAGACTGCTGGCATCGATAGAGCGTTGGTTGCTGGACTGAGCCTCGGCTGTTGAGATCGCAACAGCAGTATCAGCCTGGTCATAGTCTGGGTCAGCCAGGATCACTGCAGGCTGCTGACTGGGCTTGGAGAGCTGAAGCTGCAGCAGGTCTCGCCCAGAGGTCAGGTGGGTGATTTGATAGGTTTCAATCAGATACTGATTGTTCTCATCGACGAGAGCGGCAAAGGGCAACAGATTCAGCTGACCGTCAGGGGAGAGTAGTAGATGCCGAGCCTCACCCAGATGGGCGCGAATTGGCTGCATCAGCAGCGCGTCCAGCTCGCGGGCAACAGGTTTGACTTCTAAATGGGGCTCTAACAGCGCCTGACACAGCTCAGCGACTTTCTCGTCAATGGCGGCTGCTTCGCCCAGGTCAACGGATTGCACCTCTCCTTGGGGAGTAAGCACGTAGGCGACGTAGCGCGGTGGCTGCCAACTATTGTTCTCAAAATCAAAAGGCTGATATTGCATCATCTCCACCAGGGTAGAGTCTTGAGGCAACTGAGCCTGCACCGCTTCGATGGTCACTGGCTCAACTTCGACTCGAAATTCAGCGCTGCGCTGTGCCAGGGTATTCTCAACATCGTTAATTTGCTGCTTGAGGTTGGCGACTTCGCTGCGATATTGATTGGGCTCTGCTTGCTCAGGTGGGTTATACAAGAGATTGGCAAGCCGTGATTGTTGGGTCTGAAGCTGATCGAATAGCGGCTTGTCTTGGTTACTGAGATTTTGCCTGAGGCGCTGATTGCTATTGGTGATGGCATCGAGGACACGACCTTTGCGACGAAGGATGGTTTCAAACGCTAAGCGAGTCAATTCAGTGAACTGAGGAGTTTGCTGAGCAAACGATAGAGTGGAAAAGGTTGAGCCTTGCAAGGTATTAGCATAGAGTTGCTTGCGAGCACCAGAGCCCATACTGAGCACCTGAGATAAGTTGGTCTCTTCAATACTGAGCTTTTTGCTCAGCAAAGGCAGCAATCTCTCAGAGTAGCCCTGGGCATGGTAAAACCCTGCCAGGTGGCCGAGGCTGGTGGCTACGTCTGGATGAGAATCGCCTAAGGTTTGCTCGTGGATCTGTAGCGACCGTTGCAAGAGCGGTTCGGCCTCAGCATAGTTGCCCTGGTCACGATAAAGCAATGCCAGGTTAGTGAGAACAGTGGCCACATTTGGATGAGTGTCACCTAAGGTTTGCTCGTGGATCTGTAGCGACCGTTGCAAGAGCGGTTCGGCCTCAGCATAGTTGCCCTGGTCACGATAAAGCAATGCCAGGTTAGTGAGAACAGTGGTCACAGATGGGTGCGTCTCGCCTAAGGCTTGCTCATAGATCTGCAGCGACCGCTGCAAGAGGGGTTCAGCTTCGGCATAGTTGCCTTGGGCACGATAAAGCAATGCCAAGTTGTTGAGGCTGGTGGCCACATTTGGATGAGAGTCGCCTAAGGCTTGCTCATCGATTTGCAGTGCGTGTTGCAAGAGGGGCTCGGCTTCAGCATAGTTGCCTTGGGCACGATAAAGCAATGCCAGGTTATTGAGAACAGTGGCTACATCCGGGTGAGAGTCGCCTAAGGCTTGCTCATAGATCTGCAGCGACCTTTGCAAGAGGGGCTCAGCTTCGGCATAGTTGCCTTGGGCACGATAAAGCAATGCCAGGTTGTTGAGGCTGGTGGCTACATCTGGGTGAGAGTCGCCTAAGGCTTGCTCATAGATCTGCAGCGACCTTTGCAAAAGGGGCTCAGCTTCGACATAGTTGCCTTGGGCACGATAAAGCAATGCCAGGTTGTTGAGGCTGGTGGCCACATTTGGATGAGTGTCACCTAAAGTTTGCTCATCGATTTGCAGTGCGCGTTGCAAGAGGGGTTCGGCCTCGGCATAGCGACCTTGCTCGTACAGCTCAATAGCCTGTTCGTTCAGTCGGGCAGCTTCTTGCAAGGATGCTTCGTCAGACTGTTGGGCTAGGAGAGGGGACACTGACTGAGTAGCCGCATTGATGGGGCTACTCAGGGAAATAACGATGCTAACTAATAGGGCTAGGGTAATGAGACGGATCCGTTTCATGAGATTGAAATCTCTGATAAAGGTAAGGGGCAGCCGCGCGATGACCAATCAGAAATCTATGATTGGCTCAGAAGCGAGATCTTCTAAGCCGACGGCCTGGAGCAAATCGGCCCAGTGGGTGTCATTTGCATTGCTTTGCTGTGATATAGCGGCGGCAGTCAGGGCATCTTGCCAAAATCCATTGGCGGTGTAGAAATCTACTTGCTCACTCGCAGATAGTTGTGCGAGCTGATCTGCTGTAGCTGCAGTCAGGGTGTCTCGCTGTAGCCAGCCCTCGACAAAAGCAAGCGGTGGGGGGGATTGGCAGTAGACATTAAAGAACCAGTGATAGGGTTCTCCTGGTTCTAGAGGCGGCATCGTATCCGGCAAAGACAGGCGGATGACGCCTGGGGTGTCGGGCAGCTCAACATTGGTTTCATAAACGGGCTGATCGGCTGAGTTGAGCAGGGCAAATCGAGCGGTGTGAGGTGATGAATACGGGGTGTAGACCCAGAGGGTAGGTCGTTCGGTGCTGGTTTTGCTGAAGACCAGGTTTGGCTGAGTCGATTCGTAGAGGGGGACGAGTGCGGTCAGGGGCGTTTCCGTAGGTGAGAGCTGGGCGATGTCTCCGCAGCCTCGGCTGCCAGCGCCGTCTGATCGCTGGCCGGGGGCTCCGAGGTTGTCGGGGGGTGGGGGTGGGGTGAAGGTGAGAAGGGGGGGAGAGGGAGGGAGAGGGGAGGGGAGGAGGGGGGCTTGGGTAGGGAGTATTACGAGAAGGCTTAGGAGAGATGAAATTGGGATAGGCATGTTGTTTATTCCTTTGAGCGGGGGGTATTTTTGAGGAAAGACTGGTAGAGGGCGATGATGCTGCCTGTTAAAAGCAGGGTTAGGGCGGCGGGTATCAGGGGGGCCCAGGTGCCTTGGATGAGGAGCCAGAGGCAGCTGAGGGATAAACTGCAAAGGGCAAGCCCAATCGCCAGGAGTAGTGGTAGACGAGATCGCATCCACCCCACCAAACTTTCCCCCACCATAGCCCAGGCCCAAATCCAGAACAGCGCTGCGGGTCGGGGCCAGACGGTCAGCAGCGGGCGACCGTCTTCGACTGCACTCAAAATTTGGCTGGTCATGTGGGCCTGGGCAACTACGCCAGGGAGGCGATAGTTAGATTGACCGGCGGGCGTCATCAAAAAATCTCCCGCGCTGGAGGCGGTGACGCCGATTAGAACGATGCGATCTTTGAACTGTGCAGCCTGGATGGGATCGTTTAGAATCTCTGCCAGTGTGATGGTGGGGGCAATATCCAGCGGCGAGCGGGTGGCCCGATAGTTGAGCAAAATTTGGTAGCCCCAAGTATCTACCGTTTGGTAGCCGCCGCCGTTGGGGGGCAGGCGATCAAACAAAACATCCCCAACTTTGAGCGCACCCTCGGGGGTGTAGTCGATGGCGACGCCTTTAGAATCTAGATAGTGGAGGGCCAGCTGGGTGCTGAGGGCGTAGGGGGTGGTACAGGGCGAGGTCGGCGGCGGGTTCATCGCTATCAGGTGCCGACGCAACACATCGTCTGGGTCTTTGATCACGTCGCTAAAGCCCTGACGCTCGGGTGGAAACTCGGGCGGCGGGGCAATGCCGGGGTGATGGATGGTGAGATCGCTCACCTTACAAATGGCATAGATGTTTTCTTGCTGCCGAAGCTGATCCGCTAAGCTGCTCTGGTCAGGCTCGACCGAAAAGTCGCGATAGATATCCAGGCCAATTGCCCGAGGTTCCAAAGGCTCTAGTTTTTGCAACAGCTGCTCTAGTGCCGGGTCAGACAGCGAGCCTCGACGCTGGGCCTGCTCTGGTAGTTGAAAATCGTCTTCGGTGATACTGACAATCAACAGGCGCGGATCGGGACCTTCTTCGGGTCGGAGCCGCATCAGCTGGTCAAAGGTTTGCAGCTCCCAGGACTGTAGCCAGCCCAAATGTCGGATGCCTGTGACCAACGCGGTGCTCAGCAAGCTGGCTAATGCGACCAGCCGTAGCCTTTCAAAGACTGAGTTAGATCTCTGGGCGGTTCTCTGGGTGGTTTGCCGCTGCTTAGCCGTCTGCCACTGGGTCCAGGTGGCTGGGGCCTCTGCCGGGTTCTGATAAATCACGGGTAGCCAGCTGGCGCAGGGATAGTCAGCCTCAAGCCCCTGAAGTTTTTCGCGAGCGGTTCGCACCGAGCGATACAATGACTGGCCTTGCGAGAAGGCCGCCAGGAAATGGTTTAGGCCCGCATGAGCCACCGGGTCGGGCACGGGCTCTCGCATCACGATCACCTGGGGAATGCTGAGATCGGCCAGAGACCGGGCTAGCCCCAGCCCGTCGCAGGCGTTGAAGATAGCCAGCTTGAGGCCGTTTGCGATCGCCCCCCTCAACGCATACTTCAGCTGTTCTAACGTCAACTCCTGCTCGGCACTAAGCCGCAGTGCTCCCTGGGTTCGACTCGAACTGTGCCCGGCAAAAAAGAGCAGGTCGCAGCCCTGCCACAGCGCCTGGGTCAGCGCCTCTAGCGACGGCTCAGCTAAGACGGTGACCTCAGCACCGGCCAGCTGCGAGAGATAGGTGCGATCTCGCTCCACATCGATGCCGTCGGAGTTGCCCAGAATGACCAGAATTTTGACTTTGGCTCCCGACGTTTGAACCGCTTTGCTGGCCCGCTGGTAGCTAGGTGGGCTCAGAGCCGCCTCAGCATAGGGATAAGCATCAAAAAATTGCCACAGATGCCAGGGCAGTCGCTGGAGTAGCTCATGGTTAGTTTCCACCACGAGGCAGATTTCGTCGTGGGTGTCTAAGTGAGTGCGCAGCGGCTGATCAATAGGCCGGAACTCAGGCGCATTCAGCCAGGTATTGATCTGACGGGCCAGGGCCTGACAGAGGTCTTCAAACTCGACTTCAGACACATTAGTCACATCAGCCGACTCAATCTCAATCCGAGGCCGCCAGCTGAGGCGATGGTGCATCGCCCGATACAGCATTTGCCAGGCGCGATAGAGCTTGGGAATCTCCGGCGCGGCTGGGAGTGCGCCGGTAAATTTCATGGGATGCGGCTCTGACGGCTCCCAAAGCTGAGCCGTCACCGTTGAGAAGCCCGTTTGCAGACTTCCCTGCCCCAGACTCAAGACAACTCGCTTCTCCATTTAGATAACAAACGCTTCTGTCGTACAAGTCTCACCAAAGGCTATCTGAATGTCAAAACATTCACCCGGTATGCCTCGAAATCGCTTCAGCTGAATGTAGTTGTCTTGATGGCGCGATTCGACTGCTTGTAGCGTTTCGCCCCCTTCCGACAGCAGACTCAGGCTTATGTTTGACGGCAAATAGCTGGTTTCATCGGTGGGATGCAGCTGTACCCAAATCTCGACTCGGTAGTCGGCGTCATTAGACTCGACAGGGGCAATCGCCACCAGCAGCGCGACCGATTCAATCCCCAGCTGCACACCGAGGTCAATCAGCTTGGCCCGTCTAGTAGCCGTCTCACTTAGCTGGGCGCTGTTTCTAAAAGTAGCCGCGAGTCGAGGCTGTTCGAGACCGGTCAAGGCAGTTAGAGACTGCCATCCCGTCTCAAAGAGATTTTCTAACCAGTTGCTTAAGTTCACTCGATAGGAAGTTGGCTGAATCTGATTTAGATAGTCGGCCAGGTCGTCGAGCGATCTCAGCTGGTCAAGCACA
>JBCDDJ010000266.1:0-9060 GCA_039180385.1 Cyanobacteria bacterium P01_G01_bin.38
TAAGTCGCCTGCTCCCCGTCGCAGAAAACGGTACCAAGATTCCTCTCTGATGCCCTGGCCTGCGATCGCAACCTCGGTGCTGTTTTACGCATTAGCGGGGCTCTTGCTCGGGGCTGTCTCACCGCCCTACTGGGTTTGGCCTCTGGCTATGGGTGGGACTTTGATGCAAGCCCTCGCCCTCACGGGCCCTCGGTCATTAGCGGAGCTAACTCGCCCTCAGGTCCGGTGGGTAGGCTTGTTGGCCCGATTGGGCAGCTTGCTCTTGGTGGTGGCTCTAGCCATCGCTGCTAACTTTGCTAACACCGACGACTTTGACTCGATCCAACTGGGGTCAACGGCCTGGACGGTTGTGGGAGTAAGCCTGATAGCGATTATCTTGACAGCGCTTTGCACCACGGTGGCCATGCAAACCGGAGATCGACTTGTGGCTTTGTTCGGGCGGTCGCGCAGCGGCCTGATGCTGGCAGGGGTGTGTTTTTTAGGCTTATTTTTAGGGGGATTGCTCGGGCTGGCAATTGCCAGCCTTTAAAGGGTTCACGCCCTGGCAATCTGATTTAAGCCCCGAAGATGAGGTCTGAATTTTGAATTTTAAGTGAGCCACTCAACTCAAAACCCAGAGTTCAAAACTCAAAACAGCCTCAACCCCTGAATCAGAGTTAGTTTTGTTTGGATAGCTTTAGATGAGCTTGGCCATAGATTTTGGAACCAGCAATACGGTGATTGCCCGGTGGAATGCCGCCACCCAGCAGCCAGAATTGCTATCGCTAGCAGATATTGTCTGGCAGATTGGGACGAATCCGCCATTGGTGCCCAGTTTGGTGCATGTGGAGAATGCCCTTGAGGATCAGGTCACCATTGGTCAGACGGTTCGCGATCGCGGCCTAGACCAAAGTAATCGCTTTTTTAAGCACTTTAAACGCGGCATTGGCACTGATATCCAGGGCTTTATGCCGGAGGTCGACGGTCGGCTGCTGTCGTTTGAGCAAATTGGCTCGTGGTTTGTGACCGAGTTGATCCGGCAGATTCAGCAACAACAGCCGGATTTAGACTCACTGATTTTCACGGTGCCCGTCGATAGTTTTGAAGCCTATCGCAACTGGCTGGGGCAGCTGTGTGAGTCCCTCGCCATTGACCAGGTCCGCATGATTGATGAGCCCACCGCTGCGGCTCTGAGCTATGGCTTTACCGGCGGTGAAACGCTGCTGGTGATTGATTTTGGTGGCGGCACTCTAGATCTATCGCTGGTACAGCTGGCAGGGGTCGCTAATCGCCAACCCCTGGGATTTATTTTGAAATGGGGTCAAAAGTCCATGGCCCAGCAGACTAATCAGACCGTCAAAACCGCGCGGGTGCTGGCTAAATCAGGGGAAAATTTAGGCGGGGCCGACATCGATACCTGGCTAGCCGAGCATTTTGCCCAAACCCTGGGTCTGGAGATCTCACCGCTAACTCTGCGTCTGGCAGAACAGCTCAAAATCCAACTGTCGAGCCAGACAACCGCAAGCGAAGCCTACTTTAACGATGAAACCCTAGAAAGCTACGAACTCAAGCTGGATCGATCTCAGCTGCAACAGCTATTAAAACAGCACGGGTTCTTTGGGCGTTTAGACGATCGCCTTACCCAGGTGCTGCAGCAGGCCCGCCGCCAGGGAATTGAAAAAGACGACATCACCGCTGTACTCATGGTCGGCGGCACGGCCCAAATGCCAGCGGTGCAGCAGTGGATTGAAACTTACTTTAGCGCCAACCAGATCCGCTGCGATCGCCCCTTTTCTGCGATCGCAGAAGGAGCGCTGCAACTGCAAACCGTCGAGCTAAAAGATTTTTTATACCACGGCTACGGCATCCGCTTTTGGGATCGGCGCAACAACTGCCATGGCTGGCACCCAATTATTCAACAGGGGCAACCCTATCCCATGGCCGACCCGGTGGAGATTGTCCTGGGAGCTTCCAACGAAAATCAGCCCAGCATTGAGCTAATCTTGGGGGAATTAGGGGAAGAGACCAGCCGCACAGAAGTTTTTTTTGAAGGCAACCGTTTGGTCACAAAACGCAGTGGCTCGCTGGTGTCTAACGGAGGGGCCAACGTACAGCCCTTAAACGATCGCGACGGCGCTCGCTCGATTGCCAAACTAGACCCGCCTGGGGCACCAGGTAGCGATCGTATCCGAGTCAGCTTTTCGATTGATCAAAACCGACTGCTCAGGGTGACGGTCGAGGACTTGCTGACCTCAAACACCCTTTTAGACAATCAAGCGGTTGTCCAACTGAGCTAGCTTCCTCTCCCATAGATACTCAACATTCGGGTCTGATAGGTGAGTGCACTGCGCTGTGACAAACGACTAGATTTTTCTACAAAGCGTTATTATCATCGTCATCTTCTTCTACGGGACTCCCTAGCTGCTCACGCAGTTCTTGCTCAGCGGCAGCTTCTTCGGCCTGCATCTTGAAAACAATGAAAGACTGACTGGCAATCAAAACAATGGCAAATAAGACCCCCGACAGCACAAAGCTGAGCTTAGTCGACGGAATGCTTTGCCCCAAAGCATAGATGGCGATCGAAAACACCGCTGATAAAAATAGCTTAGAAAACAGCGGCATGGCTGGCGCAGACCAGCAAAGCCCCACCAAAATGGCATTGAAATAGAGCGATAGCAGAAATAGGTGGGTCCGCTTGGCAAAAATCCGCTGAGCGCGTTGCTGAGTACCGGCAAAGGGCAGCTTGAGCCGATTGCTGGCCATGTTGATCAAATCAAACATGATAAACCAAACCGGTATCAGCAAAATGGACACCACCACTAGCCACATCGGCGGCGGTGACAGGGTTTGGCTTATGGTAGCAGACGCCTTAGCCATTGCGATCGCGCCACCAAATAGGTAGGCAGCAATACCGGCTACCAGTAGCATTAGACCATCTACCCCCAGCGAAGGTGTCACTGGAGACAAGCTTGTATCACGGGTCATTGGGTTAACGGTATCTGTGGATGTCAAAGCTGTGTTAGGTTGAGTAAAACTGTCCGTCTCTAAGGAGATGCGTTTCATAGCTGCTAAATACTAAACATTGTCATTGGCTGCGGGAAACCAATTTGAGCTAATAGACTCTAGCCGTTAGAGCGTCTTGATTTTTTGGGGGGGGCTAGGCCTCACGTCAAGGAGCTGGTTGATTAAGGTCTAAGCCGTAATCAACTCAATGCCTGACGGCGACTTTTGACTGCGTTTGGGGGCATGACCGAGGAAACTTTATACGGCAACTTTATAAGAGAAGTTCAACAGAGGAAAGTTTCGGGGAAACATTCTACGTGAACTTACTGAGCTGGCACCGTATAAGTAAGCATCGGGTCTTTAACGTTTTACAAGTTTAACTGTCCCTGCCCGCAAAAATACTAACCACTCAGTTTAGTAACTGTGAAGGTTTGCGGATGACGGCCAAGATAACTTAATAATCAAGTTTGCTTAATTTACACCAGCATATTGATGCATTAAAACGCAGACACACTTTCATCGTGATAATCGTCACCTTGAAAAGGCTAATCCTTATTAAGAATAAAAATACGGGTCACTACGCAAGCCTGCCATTTTTTTAACCTCCTTAGCGTTAGTCAACATCATCATCGGGTTACACTAACACTGCACAAATACGCCAGCAGGACTGCCCTAATGAATGTGACCCAGTCGCCTCTTGAGTTGCAAAAGTTTTCCCAGCAGCCCCACGCTTCCAAAATTAATTCGTCTAACCTCGGCAAGACTTGGACCATTGAACAAAGCGAAGAACTGTATCGTATCAACGGCTGGGGTGAGCCTTACTTCTCAATTAACGCCGCTGGTCACATCACCGTGTCACCCCAAGGGGAACGGGGGGGCTCACTCGACCTGCATGAACTGGTCGAAGCCCTCAAGCAGCGCGATCTGCGTCTCCCCATGCTGATTCGCTTTTCCGATATTTTAGAAGACCGCCTGGAGCGCCTCACCGCCAGTTTTGCGAAAGCCATTGCGCGCTATGGGTATGAGGGCAGCTATCGCGGTGTTTTTCCTGTCAAGTGCAACCAGCAGCGCCATCTGGTTGAAGACCTGGTGCGCTTTGGCAAGCCCCATCAATTTGGTCTGGAGGCTGGATCTAAACCGGAATTGATGATTGCCCTGGCGACCCTAAATACCCCAGGGGCGCTGCTGATTTGTAACGGCTATAAAGATCGCTCCTATATTGAGACCGCGATGCTGGGACAGCGCCTCGGCCAAACCCCGATCATCGTGCTAGAGCAACTCGAAGAAGTTGAGTTGGTAATTGAGGCCAGCCGTCGCCTCAATATTCAACCTGTCTTGGGGGTACGGGCCAAGCTCACTACCAAGGGCCAGGGGCGCTGGGCAACCTCCGCAGGCGAGCGGGCAAAATTTGGCCTGAGCATTCCTGAGATCATTACAGTGGTTGAGCGACTACGCCAGGCAGACATGCTGTCTGGCTTGCAGCTGCTGCATTTTCACATTGGCTCCCAAACCTCGGCCATTAGCGTCATCAAAGATGCCCTGCGAGAAGCCTGCCAGATATACGTTGAGCTCGCCACGCTCGGGGCCAATATGCAATACCTCGATGTAGGCGGCGGCCTCGGAGTTGACTACGACGGGTCTAAAACCAATTTCCATGCCTCTAAAAACTACAGCATCCAAAACTACGCCAATGATGTCGTTGCCGAGGTCAAAGAAGCCTGCACCGCTCGAGAGCTACCCGTCCCGACGCTGATTAGCGAAAGCGGTCGCGCCCTGGCCTCCCATCAGGCGGTCTTAGTTTTTGATGTGCTGGGCACAAATGAAATCCGCTCCACCGAGCCTGAGCCCCCCAGAGAAGCCGATCACACGATCATCCGAGAGCTCTACGATACCTACCGCTCGATCAGCATCAAAAACTATCAAGAAGCGTTTCACGATGCTGAACAGTTCAAAGAAGAATCTATCAGCTTATTTAACTACGGCTACCTTAGTCTGACCGGGCGTGCCAAAGTTGAGAACTTGTTTAGAGCCTGCTGTGCCAAAATCCTGGAGACCGTCCGTCAAGAAGACTACGTGCCCGACGATCTGGCAAACCTTGAGAAGATTATGGCGTCTATCTACTACGTCAATCTCTCAGTATTTCAATCGGCCCCTGATACCTGGGCCATCGATCAGCTGTTTCCGATCATGCCCATCCACCGCCTCAACGAGGAACCCACCCACCGAGGCACACTGGCGGACCTCACCTGTGACAGCGATGGCAAAATTGATCAGTTTATCGACCTGCGCGATGTCAAAGACGTGCTGGAGCTGCATCCCCTGATTCCCGGTGAGCCCTATTACCTGGGCATGTTTCTCACCGGGGCCTACCAGGAGATCATGGGCAACCTGCACAATCTCTTTGGTGACACTAACACGGTTCATATTCACCTGACGCCCAAGGGGTATCACATTGAGCATGTGGTCAAGGGCGACACCATGAAGCAAGTGCTGAGCTATGTGCAGTACGATGCGGAGGATTTGGTCGAGCAGATTCGCCTGCGCTCAGAAAAAGCGCTCCGAGAGAAGCATATTACCCTGGAGGAAGCGCGCCTGTTGCTCAAGACCTATTCGGAGATTTTGAGCAGCTATACGTATTTGTCTTAGCGGGTTCTAGAAACCGGGTTTCTCTGTAACACCAGAATGTCATCGGTTTAAGCTAGCAAGAAACCCAGTTTCTAGCGTGCAGCGACACTAACTCTGCCCATAATGCTGAGAAGGCGTCTAAACGATCTTCCCAGTACTCTACTAGGGGATGATCTGGAGCGGCCTTTGCCCACATGTCTAGTCACGTTTCGGCGGCTTGATAATTTTTTCTAGCCACGTTCAGTCAGAAGCTGGTCGGCCCAGGTTGCCTTGTCACCCGGTAGGGCTGGGCTGAGGGGGCGGTTGTAGTCTAAGACATAGTCAAATCCGCCGCGATCGTAAACGGCAGTGAGGAGAGCCTGTAAATCGACCGTGGCCAACTCGCCTTTGTTTAGGAGGGGAATGGGCAGGGTCGGCAATGGTTCTTTCAAGTCAATCGCGTACCAATCTGCGCTGGGGCGACGTTCGCTATGGCTAATCAGGACCCGGTAATCGCCAGCCATTGGTGACCCTAAAACGGGCATGGCTTGCCAACGCCTCAGTAAGTCGATCTCAACTAAGTGAGTGAGGCTGCTTAAAATCCGCTGACGTTTTTGAATATACGTATTGCGACCCTCGCCAGGGCGTTTGTTAACAGGAGAAAGGATTTCAATGGCCGTCACGACCTGCCCTGTTTGCATTTCTCGAATTTCTAGATAAGCCTGTTTGACTCGCTCAGGGATGGGTAACGTCACCGTTTGGGGTTGCGCTACCACAGTCGCAGATTCGGTAGGTTGCTGTGGCTGATCTGACTGACGATGGATAGATACATCCGAGATACCGACTAGAAGGGAGTTACCGTTACTGCTTTCCTCTGGCTGATTGATTTCGTAAATGCGTTTTTCGATGGCAACGCGATATTTGGGCCGCACTTGGGGAACCAGGGTTTCAGCAAGCAGGGTAATCAGCCAGTGATGCACCTCTGGCCAAAAATCAGGATGCTCTAAATAAGGGTCCATGCCAGGGAAGGGAGACGGCATCACATAACAATAAGTCTTCTATACAATAAGTCTTCTATACCTTGACCTTAATAGTAACCTCGAAAATCAGCAGCGCGTTTGATGGGATTTTATTGGGCACACCCGTTTCGCCATAACAAAGGTGGGGGCTAGCCTGAAATCTGCGTTGACCGCCAACGCGCATGCCCTCAAGCCCATAGCGAAGCCCAGCGACTATCTTTCGGTCATTAAGGGCAAGGGTTTCGAGCCTATTCTCGTATAAAGGCTCACCCTTGCTGAGATAGCAGCTATGCACCAGGGTCACGCGATCCTTGGAACTGATCTCGGGACCACTCCCCTGCTGTTCATTTAGGAGCTTGATTCCAGGTTTCATGACGATGGCGCTAACAGTAAAGCTCAGCGGTGGTCATTTTTTTGCATCCATGCCTAAACTTTGGACTCCGCTTACGCCTACTCGATGCTATCTATAACTATGGCCCAGCCGTTGGTACCGATAAGCCTCTAAGTCAGTCTGACCGCTGTACATCGTTTCAATATAAATGTTTCTTTCAGCCCAAAGGATTTCGAGATCCCAAAGGCAGAATGAGTACTTGTCAGAATCTACTATCCAACCCGACTGTTCGCGAACCGAGACCGAGGTGAACAGCTCGTTGTTGTTTCCCCACCAAGCAAGCACAAGATATTGAGCGTTGGCCCCTTCATGGAAGATGACGAATGCCGGAATGTGTTTCCAGGCAAGCTGCTTTTGAGCTTTAACGATTGCCAACTGGGTCAGATAGTCAGGCTGGACAACGGCTTCGCCAGTAGCAGAAACCGTGTATAGCTTGATGCCATCTGAATCTAGCCAATCAGGTGAGGTTTCAATGCGACGCGGTTTAAACATTTTGGTGGTCTATCAGGACTCAATTTAGGGTGCGTTTTTTGGGACTCAAGCCGCTACGGGATGAAGACACGTCTCGCGCCGCGATAACTATCAAGGCTGAGCGCAATTTCAATCAAGCTTTCAACGCATCTCCCTCGATATTCAGGATCGTTGAGTAGCCGATCAGCGCTACTGATAGTGATAATGGGCACTGATTCCACTGTACTTTCCTCGCGCATGACTTGCTCTAGCGAGTCTTTGCCCTTCATACTGCGATTGGCTGTGAGTAGCACCATTTGATTCTTTTGGGCCATTCGCCAAACCACCCTATCATCGCTATCAGTTGGTAAATCTAGCTCATCAAATGTGACGAATTGGATGGGTACGATATCAAGCCAACCCTGACTAGCAATGGCACCGAAGAAAACTAGAGCATGACCTTTGAGGTTGTGATCAATTAAGCAAATCATGCCACTGACTGACGTTTGGCTTTAGCTGCTCGAAGTTTTTCCCAAGCAGCTTCAGTTCCTGGTTTAGGTGGTTGCACAGCAATTCGGCCAAGGCGCTCACGATTTTGCTCTTCGTAGTACTGCCGAAGTTTTTCAGTTTCCTGGATGACTTGCTGATACTCAGCTTCTACTTCAGAACGGTTAGTCTCAATGTAATCTAAAGCAGCGTTAATTTGGTCCTCTGTCAGTTCAAATAACCCCTGGATAAACTTGGGTGGGTATTGAACTACTACATAGTCCATCACGTCGTAGAGAGTGATGCGAGTACCTGCGATGGTCAATCCTCGCTCTGTACGGATAATAACGGCTTGCTCCTCGGATTTCGGGCTCGTCATAACATTGCTTACTCAAACCTGACCCTATAGTAGCCCAGGAGCAGGCTAGACAAATGGGCATCTACTTGTAGCGCAGCAATTGATATGTGGTGGATTTTGGCTATTTATATCTCTTACTTAACAACCTTTCTTTTGGCAGCTAGGACCGTTCAGAAAGTAGTCGCTTATTTGAGTCATAAAATGACGAGAATTAAGAGCACATTCGGTGGGATTTTATGAGGCACCCCCGTTTCGCCGTAACAATGGTGGGGGCTAGCCTGAAATCTGCGTTGACCACCAACGCGCATGCCCTCAAGCCCATAGCGAAATCCGGCGACTACCTTTCGGTCATTAAGGGCAAGGGGTTCGAGCCTATTCTCGTATAAGGGCTCACCTTTGCTGAGATAGCAGATATGAACTACGGTCACGTGATCCTTGGGACTGATCTCGGGACCGCTCCCCTGCTGTTCATTTAAGAGCTTGATACCGGGTTTCATGACTATATGGGATACAGCACTGGAGTTGTGCGTCGGCAGTATATTTTATATTTTCTGAATCATTTTTTCTTTCTCCTTGATTTGTTTGAATTGCCTTTTCGAGCTTTTTCTAAATACCCTTCAATACCCATTACGGAGTATTCTACAAAGCGGGAAATCAGGTTGTAGATAACGGTGTATCAATAGGCACCTAGGAAAAAAGCGCTGCGGAACCCCCCAGAGCCTGTATCGTACCCTTGCGAATTCAAGTTAGGGAAACGATGAGTCACACTA
>JBCDDJ010000267.1:0-9058 GCA_039180385.1 Cyanobacteria bacterium P01_G01_bin.38
CCAGCACGTCATAAACTTTTAGACTTAGTAGGGGATCTCAGCTTGCTGGGGGATCTCCCCACAATGCATGTGATGGCCTATAAAGCAAGTCACCATTTGCATGTGCAGCTAGCCCAAAAGCTGGCTGAGGTTTGCCCCATCGAAGTGCCTGTCTAAGGCGTTGTGTCGCCTGGGAATGCCTGGGAAATGCCGGTTGGCTTGCTCGGGCCCGTCTCCGAACGCTGTTGCTGTTGCTAATTACGTTACATGTCCACCCTGCTTGACAATCAAAAAATTGACGATCAAAAACCGGATACCAAACTGGCTCAGGCCGACGCACCACCCTCAATCGAATCAGCTACGGTAAAAACGACGTTTACCCTCGAAGAGATCCACCAGCTTTTACCCCATCGCTATCCCTTTGCATTGGTTGATCGAATTATCGATTACGTTCCAGCACAGCGGGCTGTGGGCATCAAAAATGTCAGCTTCAATGAGCCCCACTTTCAGGGCCATTTCCCCGGTCGACCGATTATGCCTGGGGTCTTAATTGTCGAAGCGCTGGCCCAGGTGGGGGGGGTGATCATGACCCAGCTGCCTGAGTTTCACGGGCTGTGCATGTTTGCCGGCATTGACAAGGTCCGGTTTCGGCGACCCGTGGTGCCCGGCGATCAGCTGATTATGACCGCCAAGATCTTAAAAATAAAAGGTCTAAAGTTTGCCAAGATTCATGGCAAGGCCGAGGTGGATGGTCAACTGGCCTGCGAGGGAGAACTTCTGTTTTCTGTTGTCGACTAACGCCCGTTTTCCCAGGCCCACCGGAGACATGACCTTGACCGCCTTAATCCATCCCACCGCCGTGATTCATTCTGGGGCAAACCTGCATCCCAGCGTGCGGGTCGGTCCCTACGCGGTGATTGGAGATAAAGTCTCGGTGGGTGCTGATACTGAGATTGGCCCCCATGTGGTGCTAGATGGCCATACTGAGATTGGTAAGCGCAATTGCATTTTTACGGGGGCAGCGATTGGGTTAGAGTCTCAAGATCTTAAATCAGATGGGACCATGAGCCTGGTCTCGATCGGAGACGACAATCGCATCCGAGAGTATGTCACCATTAATCGTCCGACCAGTTTTGGTGAAATTACCCGCATCGGAAATCGAAATTTGATCATGGCCTACGCCCACGTGGCCCATAATTGTGTCATTCAGGATAACGTGATCATTTCTAATTCCGTCGCCCTGGCGGGTCACATCCATATTGAGTCTAATGCGCGCATCAGTGGACTGGTAGGGATTCACCAGTTTGTTCACGTCGGTCGCCATGCCATGGTGGCGGCCATGAGTCGCATTGAGCGAGATGTGCCACCCTACATGATGGTTGAAGGTAATCCATCACGGGTGCGAGGGCTAAACAAAGTTGGATTACAGCGCTCAGGCATTGCCGAACTAGATGAAGGGCGGGTTTATAAAGAATTAAAGCAGGCCTATCGGTTACTCTATCGGTCTGGACTAACCTTTGCTGAGGCCCTCGATAAGCTGGCCTCGATTGGCAACAATGAGTATGTTCGCCACCTATATGCGTTTTTAGTGTCTTCCCAGGGCAAAGAACGACGAGGCAGTATTTCGGGCCGAAAATTTTAGTGGGTGCAGTTTTTAATTGTTCAAGGTCATGACTCAAGTTTCTAACGCTCCTGCACCAGCGCCCTTGGTAGACCGGCCCGTGCGGATCTTTATCCACACGGGGGAGGTGTCCGGTGACTTGCAAGGGGGGTTGTTGATCGAGGCTCTCAAGCGTGAAGCCACCAGCCGCCAGTGGGTGCTAGACATTAGCGCCATGGGCGGGGACCGTATGGCCCAGGCGGGGGCAACCCTGATTGGCAATACGGTGCCGGTGGGTGCGGTGGGTATTTTTGAGTCTTGGCCCTATCTGCTATCGACCTTGCAACTGCAAAAACGGGCCCAGCAGCACCTTTTATCAAACCCGCCTGACGTGGCCGTTCTCATTGATTATATGGGGCCGAACATTGCCATCGGCAACTTTATACGGGCTAAACTCCCTCACCTGCCCCTGGTTTACTATATCGCCCCGCAGCAGTGGGTCTGGGCTTTGGGGCTGCGAGACACCCGGCGGATTCTTAAGGTGGCGGATAAGCTCCTGGCTATTTTCCCAGAAGAAGCCCGTTACTTTGCGCAGCATGGCGACCAGGTGCGCTGGGTGGGGCATCCCCTGGTGGATACGTTTACCCCTGAACCGACGTCGCTAGAGGCTCAGATCGGCTATCGTCAGGCAGCGCGGCAGCGGCTGGGACTGGCTGCGACAGACACCATTGTCACGTTGCTACCCGCGTCTCGTCAGCAAGAGCTGACCTACATCATGCCGACCCTGTTTAAGGGGGCTCGGATTATTCAACAACGGTTGCCCCAGCCGGTCAAGTTTTTTGTCCCAGTGTCGCAGGGGCGGTTTCGGGGGGCGATTGAGGCAGCGATTGATCGCTATGGTCTCCGGGCTGAGATTATCAAAAATTCTTCGCGAGATGCGATCGCAGCCGCTGATCTAGCAATTGCGAAATCGGGCACCGCCAACCTTGAAACAGCCTTGATGGGGGTGCCCCAGGTGGTGATGTATCGTCTTAATCGGTTAACGGCCTGGGTGGCCGAGTTGCTCAGGTTTTCGGCTGAGTTTGTATCGCCGGTTAATCTGGTAGAAAGCAAACCGATTGTGCCAGAGTTGATCCAGTGGAAAGCGACCCCAGAGGCGGTGGCGGACGAAGCCCTGGCGCTGCTGCTTGATGATCAAAAGCGCCAGGTCATGCTGGAGGGCTATGCCCAGATGCGTCGGGCGATGGGGAGCGTGGGGGTGTGCGATCGTGCCGCCCGTGAAATTCTGGATATGGTGCCAGACACCGCTTAAATCGCCGGGGGCTGCTTAAATCAAAGTGAAATGCTCTAAACTAAACTTTGGCCGTATCCGGACTTGGCGTCAGTGCTGACGGAAAAACCTAAAGGTTTTATCTTAAGCCTGGTTTTAGTTAGCCTGGACTGCGAGTTATAGAATCTGCGATGGTGTTAGGAGGCAGCTTGTGAACATTGCTGATTTATTCACCCTGGGTGGGCCAGTCATGTGGCCATTGCTGTTTTTATCGATCTTGGCACTCGGGGCGATCATCGAACGGATTTGGTTTTGGTCCAAAATCATCACGCGAGAGCGAGAAGTGGCCGGTCGAGTGCTTGAGGCGGCACGTCGTGAGTGGTCTGCGGCGACCGAGATTGCCCAGCGGGCCAGTCGATTGCCGATGGGGCGCTTTTTATATGCGGCCCTACAGCTCAAAGATCCCGATCCAGAGGTTTTTCGTCTAGCTTTAGAGACCTCTGCTAATGAAGAATTGGCTGCTATGCGCCGGGGGGATAAATTACTGGAAGCCGTGATTGCGCTCTCTCCAATGCTCGGTCTGTTAGGCACAGTCCTCGGTTTAATGAATGCCCTGGGCTCCCTGGACCCCACGACTGCCGGTATTGGCGACGTAACCGCCGAAACCGCCGCTGGCATTGGTATCGCCTTGATTACGACCGTATTTGGGCTAATTGTCGCCATTTTAAGCCTGGCCTTTTATCGGCTTTTTCAAGGCTTTGTGTTTGGCCAGGCCAAGGTCTTTCGGCAGTCGGGTAGCGAGCTAGAATTGCTCTATCGCCAGGCTTGGGCCTTGAGTGAGGGCAATCCCAGTCAGTTGAGTAGAAAGGTGGCTCAAGCCTAGGGATGGGTCAGTTTTGTTCGTTTCTTAGGGATAATCATTGAGGTCATCATGCAGCTTGATCTAGACAACACCACCGAAGAAGTGCGGATTGAGATCATTCCGCTGATTGATGTCATCTTTTGCATTTTGACCTTCTTTATCTTGGCGGCAGTAAGCCTGACTCGACAGCAGGCCATTGGCTTGGATTTGCCTAAAGCCAATACCAGTTCCCCGATTCCCAGTCAGGCTGCGGCGGGGAGCAATCGACTCTATGTCAGCGTCGATAGCACCGGGCAAGTTTATATCGACCAGAGCCCGATTCCTGAGGCAATGCTGCGGGATATGGCCTTACAGCATCAGCAGATTGCTCCCCAGGGGCAAATCGTGCTCTACGCCGCCCAAGAAGCGCGCTATGCCGACGTGGTCAAGGTGTTAGATATCCTTCGCTCCGTGGGGGGGGATCGGGTGGCTTTGGCAACCCTGCCAGGTCGGCAAGACGCCCAGCCAGGTACCAACCCCTTACCGGGGCTCAATCCCAACCAGCCCCTGCCAGGGTCAGGCGATTTAGGCGATCTCAATGACCTCTTCCCTGCGTCTCCCTCCCCCGGCACCCAACCCCTCCCCGGCTCAACCGGTACTCCAGGGTCGATCCTAGACCCGATCAATCCCGATCCTCTCTCACCAGGCGCTTCTCCAACGACACCGACGACGCCTAACCCAGATGCTTCAGAGGAATAGAGAGCGGAGATTTTGGATTTTGGATCAGTTTTGAGGTTTAAGTTTTAGGTTTTGAGTGGGTGCTCTCTGTCTGACACTTTTTAACTGAGGACTCAAAACTGAGGACTTAAAACTTCCTCTCTGCTGCCGCTATCGCTACTCACTACTCACTACCCACTACTCACCACCCACTCCCTTCCACCATGGCCCGAGGCGACCAGGTTTACGTCATGCGCGACCTCATGGGGATTCCCTATGAGCACCACGGCATTGACTGTGGCGATGGCAACATCATTCACTATCGCAAAGTGGGTGAGGCGACGGTGAGTCGCACCAGTTACGAGGCGTTTGCCCGGGGCAACCCGGTTTATCCTTACCCGCAGTCGGTGTCTTTTATTGTTGAGGTCGTGATTGAGCGCGCCCATAGCCGTCTGGGGGAGCAGCAGTACGATTTGTTTTTTAACAATTGTGAGCACTTTGCTAACTGGTGTAAGACCGGGCGTAATCATAGCAAGCAACTCAGTCACTTTGGGCTACATTTGGGTCAGATTAAGCTACCCCAGGTGAGTAAATTGGCAGAGCAGGCGGCTCGAGATGAAGCCCCGGCTGAGGCATTGGCCCTGTTTGAAAAAGCCCTGGGAAATCTTGCGATCGCAACCCAAACCCTGCTGCCCGATTACGAACAAACCCAAACTGACATCCAAACCTGGCAGCGTGTTGCCCAGCGCGCCCTCGAAAAAGGTCGAGAAGACCTGGCACGGGCAGCTCTGCATCGCAAAGTTGAGGCCAAAAAGAAAGCCACTAGCCTCAAGCAGCAGCTCAGTGAACTATCAGATTTGCAACTGATGATTGAACAAGATCAAACCATTGCCCAAGCACGATTGGTATAGGTGATAGGTGGGAGAAGTTAAACCCAAACCCCAAACCCTCCGATACATGAATCGCTTTCATGCAAGCCATTTATTCCTTATCAAACAATAAATTGCAAAACCAAATTAGCCGTAGTACGCTGAACAAACCTGTTTGCATTTTTTGTTGTCGCGCACCCTCGCCGGTCGAAAGCTGTTTCGAGGCGATAGGGAAAGAAAAGCAGGCTTGAACATCAGTCCGCTTGAATGGGGTTGAACCATGATAATCATCCGAGTTGAACGCACCAGAGTTTATTAGATTTCCATCCTTTTCCGCTTAAGAGGAGTTATCCTTTTTGTTCATTTCCAGCATCGCTTTTTACACAAACTAGGTTTACCCGTACTGGGTGTTATTAGCGATGTGGCCAAAGTTGTATTTGCGATATTTGCGGGAGGCTTCAGCCATGAAAATTCGTTTAATCATTCACCCTCTCCATTAAGCTCGTCCACCCCCCAGACTGTCTTCTTAGGCATAGTGCCTTTTCAGGTACCTTAGGGGGCAGCTGCCGCTATAGAGGTTTTGAGCATTTTACCGAATGCTCAATTTGGTGTCTTCAAAATTCGTATCCCTAAAATTCGGGGTATGACACTTTGGCCTTGGCCATATCTAGACTTGGTGTTTGCCCTACAGGACAACCCAAGTAACCGGATATGGCCTAGAACTGAGTTGTTGACCCTAACTGTTGGCCCTATAACCGTTGACCCTAACGCAAGGGCTCAAATAGCGGTGTCAAGACGCCTTTAGCCTAAATAAACCCTGCGATTGAGCAACGTTGCTAATCGCAACAGAGGGTTCTGTTCATTTTTATTTTCTCGATGACAGTTTTGAAGCTTGAGTGTTGAAGCTCGAGTGTCGAATTTCACTGAGGTCGTCGGGTTAACTGTTGTTGCCATAAACGCCCTGAGCAATCAGGGAAGGGTGTCATGACGAAACTTGTCAAAATTTTCAACTACTACCAAAACTATTGGCCGGTAACACTGTTTAGTGCAGCGGCCATGAGTATGTTCGAGATATTAGACCTGGTGGTGCCCTACGCCATCGGTCAGATCCTAAATGTTCTCTCTGACCAGCCCCTGGATTCAGGGCTGGCTAAGTTGATTGCTTTTTTGGCTGAACGCACAGGACAGCCCCTGAGCGCGGCTTTTTCGTTGGGGGTCTTGCTAGTGATCGTGTGTCTGGTGTCGGTGGGTCGAGCGCCAATTCAGCCCTGGTTAGGTCCCTGGTTTAACTGGGATACGGCCTTTCGAGCCCGGCAAGAACACGCCCAAAAAGCCCTGGCTAAAGTGCTGACGCTGCCCCTGGAGTTTTACGACGAAAACAATCCGGGTCGGGTGGCCTCACGAGTGGCGAAGGGATTGTCAAACCACACCTGGACCTACCCTGAGATTGTGGGACAGCTGATTCCTAAGCTGTTCAGAGTGGTCGGCATCTTCGGCGTGATCTGGTTCATCGACTGGCGGATTGCGTTGATTTTGCTGGTGTCGATGACGGGGATTCTCACCTATAGTTTCTTGGGGCTCAAAGCTCTGTCCGATCGAGAAGAAAAGCTCGATAAGTACATGGAGAACACCGAGAGTCGCACGTCGGAGATTATCACCAATATCAAAACCGTGAAGGCTTTTGCCACCGAGGTGGACGAGATGAAGCGCCAAAAACAGCGTCTCGTGCGCGAGTTTAAGGTGCTAGATTATCGTATCCACAAAGGATACGTAAAGCTAGGGACCTACGAACGCACGATTGTGCAGAGCTGTGTCTTTATCGTGCTAGCCCTGACACTGTGGGCCACGGTCCAGGGGCGCATTAGCCTGGGCCATTTTGTCACCATTCTGACGATATCCAGCATGGCCTATGCTGAGGTAGAGCCGATTTGTAACCTGGCCGAGGTGTTTGCCCGACGCTATGCTTCCATGGCTCGATTCCATGAGTTTATGGCCTTGCCGCCCGGTCAAGATGCAGGTAGTGTCGAAGCCGGTGCCCCCGAATATCGGTTTACCGGTAAGGTGCATTTCTCCCACTTGGACTTTAGCTACCACGCCGATCGTCCGGTCTTACAAGACATTGATCTACTGATCGAGCCCTACCAAACGGTGGCGCTGGTGGGTCGCTCGGGGTCGGGTAAATCGACCCTGGTGAAACTCTTGTTTCGCTATTTTGAACCCAATGGCGGGGCGATTCTAATCGATGGTCAAGACGTCCGTCGTCTGGATATCTCCGGTTACCGCAAGCGGTTGGCGATTGTCCACCAGGAGGTGGATATCTTTAACGGCACGCTGATCGACAACCTGCTCTATGGCAACCCCCAGGCCACTCTGGATCAGGTGTATGAGGCCTGCAAAATCGCCCAGGCCCATGACTTTATCCAAGCAATGCCCCAGGGTTATGCCACCATCGTTGGTGAGCGCGGTGTGCGCCTCTCGGGTGGTCAGCGGCAGCGCATTGGCATCGCCCGAGCGCTGATTATGAACCCCGATGTACTGGTGTTTGACGAGGCCACCTCTAGCCTCGACTACGAGTCAGAGCGGGCCATCCAACTGGCGATGCGATCGCTATTTGGCACCCGCACCCTGATCATCATCGCCCATCGGCTCAGCACCGTCCGTGAAGCCGACAAAATCGTTGTCCTCGACCAGGGGCGCATCCGCGAAGTCGGCAATCACCAGGAGTTGCTGACCCAGGGTGGACTGTATCAGCGGTTGCACGCCCTGCAGGAGTCGGGGGACTTATTAGAGTAGTGGGTGGAGATTAGAGAGTAGAGGGTAGGGCGAAGGGGGCAGGGGTCAGGGCGAAGGGGGTTAGAGCAAAGGGATGAGGGAGGTGGGGTGGGTAAGGGAGGCGGGTGAAGGGAGAATTGCTTAGACCTGAGCACATTCGACCTTCCCTATCTCCCCCATCTTCCCCACCTCCCCTATCTCTAAAAATATAAATACCTTTCGCCCTTCCCCTTTCGCCTTTCGCCCTTCCCCTTTCGCCCTGTCCGTAATCCCCCCACCCCCTCCTGTAGCCCAAAATAGAGATCTTAAAGAATTCCCGTTGAAGGTTCGCTATTGTGAATAATGCAATAGAGAATCTAAGGGAACTCTAATTTTTAGATGGGTGGCATACCGACCGGCTATTGCCCTGCATCCTGTGTTAAAACTACTGATATACGTGCTATTCAAGGAAAAACCATGGGGTTATTTGATCGTGTCAGCCGACTCGTTAGAGCCAATCTCAATGCTGCTGTCAGCACCGCCGAAGATCCTGAGAAGATCTTGGACCAAGCCATTATCGACATGCAGGAAGACCTGGTGCAGATGCGCCAGGCCGTAGCTGGCGCGATCGCAAGTAAAAAGCGCGTCGAGCAGCAATACGAAAAGAACAGCTCAGAAGCCAATACCTGGACCCAGCGAGCCCAACTGGCGCTGCAAAAAGGGGATGAAAATCTGGCCCGTGAGGCGCTCTCTCGCAAAAAGGGCCTGACGGAAACGGCAAATGCCCTTAAAGCCCAGCTTGATCAGCAAAATGCGTCGGTAGATCAGCTTAAGCGCAACCTGATTGCTCTGGAGAGCAAAATTTCTGAAGCCAAAACTAAGAAAGATATGCTCAAGGCACGGGCCAGCGCGGCTAAAGCCAATGAAAAGCTCCAGAAAACCATTGGCAACATGGGCACCAGCAGTGCCATGGGTGCCTTTGAGCGCATGGAAGACAAGGTAATGCAGATGGAAGCCACCTCCCAGGCGGC
>JBCDDJ010000268.1:0-9051 GCA_039180385.1 Cyanobacteria bacterium P01_G01_bin.38
GCGCTGACCATGACTTTATCCTGGCGAACCGTCGAGGCAGCGCCCTGGGACGTAAAGCCCTCAGCCCGGTGCAAAACTTTGGCAATGCCCTAGCCTCCCGGCTCATTGAATGGGGATGGGGCTATGCCTATCACGATTTGGGGCCCCTCAGGCTGATTCGTCGGACGGCGTTAGAACAGATTGCGATGGGCGATCGCGGCTTTGGCTGGACGGTCGAAATGCAGGCTCGAGCGGTGGAATGTGGGCTGCGGATTTGTGAGCTACCGGCCCAGTATTTTCCGCGTCAGGGAGGGCGGTCAAAGATCTCGGGGACGCTGGCGGGGAGCTTTAAGGCCGGGACGGTGATTTTGGGGACGCTGGGGGGGCTTTATTGGCGACAGGTCTGGCAGGGTGAGGCGAAGGGGGAAGGGGCAAGGGGCAAGGGGAGCACAGGGGGTAGGGGAGCAAGGGGAGCAAGAACGCAGGCGTACCCAGAAAAAGTTGAATTGAATGTGGCTGAGCGGGGGGTGCTATGGCTGAGTGCCTTACTGCTGCTGGCGGGGGCGGTTTTGACGTTGCCCCATGGGGATCTGGTCAGAGCGCCGGAGGCGGTGCCGCGCTTTTGGTGGGGCATGGGGGTGATGAATCTGGGTTTTGTGCTGTCGTGGGGGTTGCGCAGCGTGGGTGGGCTGTGGTTTTGGGGGATTGCGATCGCAACTCGCCTGATCTTTCTGGGGATGTATCCCGGTGACGATATCTGGCGCTACCTGTGGGAGGGCTATGTCCAAACTCTAGGGTTTAGTCCCTATGAGTTTGCCCCCAATGCTGAGATTTTAGAAAGCTTTCGCACGCCGTGGTGGACTGAGATTAATCACACCGACGTCTCTGCCATCTATCCGCCGATGACCCAGCTGGGGTTTTGGGTGCTGGCGACGATCCGTCCGGCGGTGACCCTGTTCAAACTGGCCTTTATTGCCGCTGATTTAGGTATTTGCGCCCTGCTCAGCCATCGCTTTGGCCCCCGAGCTACGCTGCTCTATGCCTGGAACCCCCTCGTGATCTATAGCTTTGCCGGGGGTGCGCACTACGACAGCTGGTTTCTGTTGCCCTTGGTGGCGGCGTGGCTATGGTTTGATCGGCCCTATGCCCAGAGCTATCGCAAAACCCCGCCTCTGTTTCACTGGCTAGGCAGTGCGCTCTTGCTGGGGGTGAGCATCGCGGTCAAATGGATGTCGCTACCCATCTTGGGCTTTTTGACCTGGCGCGCCCTGGCACGGCGCAAGTTGGGTCTGGCACTGCTCGTTGTGGCCTTTGGGCTACTGCCAGGGGTGGTCAGTGCGCTGCCGTTTTGCACGCTCCAAACCTGTCCGCTGATTCCCACCGATTCATTTTTTGTCGTCAATGGCCGCAGCGCTGAGCTAATTCCCCATCTGGTGGCTCAAGTGTGGCCCGCTTCCCGAGAAAGTAACCACATCTATGCCGTCCCTCTGTTGGGCCTATTGGCCTGGCTGGTTTTACGAAAGCGTACTTTCCGTGAGTTTGCAGAAAGCTATTTGCTGGGGCTGATGCTGCTGACCCCCATCGTTCACGCCTGGTACTTTACCTGGCTGGTGCCCTTCGCCGTCGCCAGCCGCAACTGGGGCACCAAGCTGGTCAGCCTATCTGCCTACGTCTATTTTGTCTTACCCTACCGCAAAGCCCTGGGCGACCCCAGCTGGGTCATGCAAGACTCCGAACGGCTGTGGCTGTGGCTCCCTTTTGTAGCGGGCCTACTCTGGACAACAGGACGCAAATTTTCAACCAACCACCCGCCTGACTCCTTGACCCTAATTGACTGACTTTGAGGTTGGCGGTTGGAAACCGCCCCTACAGATACAAAATCGGCCTACGCCGATTGGGGAAACCCTGGTAATAACGAGTCCACGCAGGTAGACTAAAGCCCAAGGGGCATGGCTTCGCTAGCGTATTTGTAGGCGCGACTTCCAGTCGCTAGCCGAAACAGCCTAAATCACAGGTTTCAGAACTTTTGTCAGCCAATCAACTCCTGACCTCTACCGCCTGCACCCAGCTCGCAAACCCCAACCCACAATAGACAACCTCCCCCCAAAACTGACCCATTCCTTATCGCTTTCTCAGCGCAGGTTCAGGTTGATCGGGTTGATTATTCTACAGAACGCTCACAAAAGCACCCTCATCAACTGTTATGAAATACACCGTTAACTCATCAACCCCTCACCGTCTCCGCAAACCGTCACGATTTCTCCTGGCGCTGCTGCCTTTAGTGATCGGACTGGGCAGCTGCACATCGGCCTCCGTTCCGACAACCTCCAGCGATACGACGACTGCTCAGGTGGCAACCGATGGCACCCCCCTCGATTACACCACCTATGCTGAGGTGCTCAGCAACTATGTAGACGAGCGGGGGTTTGTCGATTATGAAGGGCTGCAAGCCGACCGTCAGGGCTTAGATGAGTTTAATGCTGCGATCGCAGCCGTCACCCCCGAAACCTACGCAACCTGGTCAGAGGCCGATCAAATTGCCTATTGGATGAATGCTTACAACTCACTGACCTTGAAAGCCATTATCGATCAAACTCCTCTCAAAGCCAGTATCAAAGACATTGTGGGGGTTTGGCGGATTAACAAACACGATATTCTCTCAACCTCAAAAACGTTGAATCAAATTGAGCACGACATCCTCCGCGTCGATTTTACTGAGCCCAGACTCCATGCCGCCATCGTCTGTGCCGCCGTTAGCTGCCCCCCCTTACGCAACGAACCCTTTACGGGTGAGCAGCTCAACGAGCAGCTCGACGAGCAAACCTTGCGGTTTGTGTCTAATCCGGATACGGGTGTCAACATTGATAAAGACAATGGGGTTGTCTATCTCTCCTCCATTTTTCAATGGTTTGAGCAAGACTGGATTCCCACCGATGGCACTGATTCTGGGTTTACTGGCAGTGAAGCCCAGCGGGCGGTCTTAAATCATGTATCGAAGTACGTCAGCCCCGAAGACCAGGCCTATCTAGCCGAAGGCAATTATGAGATTAAATACCTGGACTATGACTGGTCGCTCAATCGACAAGGATAAAATATCGACAAGGGTAAAGGGCTTCGACGCGAGGCTTCGACGGTGAGCGTTCGACTGAGCTCACGCCGAAGTCTCAGCCGAACCGCGCTTGGCCAAACGGTAACAGAATGGGGGAGACAAAGCCTATCATGCAAGCAAATTGTGTTCCTAGGAAAAAAGGGAAGGTAAAAGAAATAGGAGCATTTTATCTTGCAGGATTTCTATAAGCTTAGCCGCCTGATCTTATTCACGCGCTATCCTGAGGTCGGTAAAACTAAAACTCGATTGATTCCCCATTTGGGTGCCGAGCAGGCGGCTTGTCTACAGCGGCAGCTGACAGAGCACATTGTTACTGAGATACAGCAGGTGCCTGTCAGCTGTTCGCCCTCCTTAGAAGTTCACTTTGCCGGGGGCAGCCACGACCAAATGGCAACCTGGCTAGGCGATCACCTATGTTACCTTCCTCAGACGTCGGGAGATCTGGGCAAGCGAATGTCCCAGGCATTTTCCCAAGGGTTTCAAGACGGGATGAAACGGGTTGTGATGATCGGGGCGGATTGCCCCGATGTTACGTCAGATCTATTAGCGCAGGCATTCCAATCGCTGGAAAGCTTCAACGTCGTGTTAGGCCCTGCCTTGGATGGTGGATACTATCTGATCGGGTTAAGTGAGGCTTGCCGTGAGGCCCATGAAGGTCTATTTCAAGGGATCGACTGGGGCACATCGCAGGTGTTTGATCAGACAGTTGCGATCGCGCATCGCCTAAACCTGACGCTCACCGCCCTCACCCCCCTCAGCGACATCGATCGCCCCGAAGATTTAGCCATTTGGGAAAACATTGCCAGGGCATCCTCCTGAGCGGAGATAGATTACCTCGAGGAGTAACCTGTAGAATGGATGAAATTTCATCCCCCTCAAACTCACGTCTCAATGAAAAAAGGTCTGATCATTAGTTTGATGGCTGCGTTAGCCCCAGTGCTGACCGGTCAGGTTGCTCCACTCTTGAGTCAAGGTGCACTGGCTAGCGATTTGCCCGAGGGCGGCTATCGCGGCTTTTATACCTTTGGCGAAGAGGTCGAAATTTTCCAACCCTGTGACGCTAATCAGCCCCTTTGGGTTACCGGAGAGAACGCTGCTCTACAACCCCTGAGAGCAGGCTACTCAGAAGCGGCCACGTACCCCTATGAGGCCATTTATGTGGAGCTAGTCGGTCAGCCTGGAGACCGCATTGTTACCGCCGGGCCTCCCGCTTATTACGACGGACATTTTAGGGTTGATCAGGTGTTGCAGATTATCCCTGAGCAAATCAGTTGTTTTGAATAGCCTGCCGATTGTAGGGACGCCGCAGACGACCTAAAAAAAGGATTTGGCAATTTGCCAAATCCTTCGCAAAGTCACTATTTACGGGAAGCACACAAAATTAATGACGGCTTTAGCTGTCATCGTCATCATCATCATCGTCCCCGCCATCATCGTCATCATCTCCCCCTTCAGAAGAGGTCTCTGTCGATGTCTCTACGGTCGTTTCAGTGATACTCTCAGTCGTCGTCTCTGTCACCGTACCAAGGACGTCCACAATATACTCCGAAGAGACCGACTCCGCCTGCCCCATACTCACCAACGCCTGATGCACATAGGAGCACGCCTCTGCCCGTGTGACCTCCTCAAACAGGTTGAGTTGAGAAACGGTCGGATAGTTGACAATGATGCCTCTTTCTACCAGGGCGGCAATGATCACCCGATACTCCGTCGGGATCGTCTCTGCATCTGTAAAGACGCTCAACAGCGTCTCAACCGATTCGCCAGAGGTGATTTCGGTATAGCCCAATGATCTTGCCAACATGACAAACATGTCGAGCTTGGTCATGGTGTCATTAGGATTAATAAACCCGCCATCTCCCAGATCGAGAAAGCCCATGGAATACGCCTTTTGAATAGCGGTATAGGCCCAATAGCTACGAGAAATCCCGGTAATGGAGGTCACCTCTCGCACCGGCTCGAGGTTAAAAGCCTGGCTGATCAAAGATGCATATTGTGACTTGGTGAGGGGATTGGAGGGCAAGAACTCACCCCCAGGGAAGCCAATCGCAATATCTAAAGCAGTGAGGCGATAGATAAACGTGCTGGCCCAGTAGTTGTCTGAAATATCGGTATAGCGAACGTTGGTGACCGTCGTGGTCGTCGTGGTTGTGGTTGAACTAGAGCCGCTGCCGCCACCGTCATCATCATCGTCGTCGTCACCGCCATCGTCGTCGTCATCGTCTTTCGACAGATCTTGGGACATTTGATCCACCGCACTAGGAGCATCCGCTGGGGTCAACAATTCTGCATCGGCTTTTTGAGCAGGCGCGGGAGCGGTGCCGATGGTGGCGATGAGACTGGTTGCGATCGCAACCAGCATCCCCAAAGCAGCCGTCTTAACCATCAAATTAAAAATGACCTTGTTCATAGCTCAGTTCTCAGAAATTATAGATAACACAACGGTAGAGAGAGCAAGACACACCCCTGCTTAACCCTGATTACTGATTCCGTAACCCGTCTGCCATCGCCTACTTTTCCGTAGTCTCAGCAATGGCCTTAGCCTCTCTTAAAGGCAAGATCCAGTCGGCAGGTTGAAACGAAAGAGAGATTTTCGCCAAATCTTGATTAGGGTCAATCAACATCTGCGGGGCTCGTCCGTTCAGCGAAGCCATCACCCAGGCCCTCACTTCCACAGAGGGCTCGCCAGGGGGCGTCGACTCTGCTGCTAAGAAGTGGCTAAACTGGACAACCATATCGGGTCGAGCCGCCATTTTGCGTGCCTGCCGGGCCGTCAAATAATCTTCCGGCCAGACCTGCTGGACCTTACCCGAGGTCGGGTTGCGCACAAAAAACTTAGCCGTGCCCGCCTTATCCCGTAGCTTCATATGCCAGGCAAAGCGATGTCCCTCCTCCGTCCAGTTGGCATTGCCAGGGTAGAGGTAGTGGCGCAGCGGCATGACGCACTGAAATCCCACATAAAGGGCGAGCCCCATTAAAGCTAACCGTTGTCGGGGATTGGGGGCAGATAGCGTGCTGACAGAAAAGGGTTGGACGGGCGAGTGGGATTGACGACCCCGTTTCGGCGCTCGCCGAATGGTGCCCTTGAGCCAGCCAAAAAGCTGCTGGGGCCAGTTGGGCGCAAAAAATACGGTCGTCGCCGCAATCATAAACCAAGGGAAAATCCCAATCGAAAACAGCCGAGCATTGGTGAGATGAAACAAAACTGCCAGGCTAAACGCAAACCCGCGCGTCGGCTTCCAGAGTAGCAGCGGCACGATTAACAGATCTAACAACAAACCGCCATAGCTCAGCAGTAAAGCCATCCAGGGCTCCGTAAAAAACGCCCCCATCACCGGAAAGTCGGTGGCCTCTGACAGCCACAGCCCCATCGGCTGCCCCCGCAGCCAGTCTCCATTGAGCTTGGCAACACCCCCAAAAAAGTAAGGCACCCCAATCTGAAAACGCAGTAGCCATAAAGTCCAAACTGGAGCCGTATGGGTAAGCAGCTTTGGCTTCAAAAGCACATCTACCGACAACAGCCGATGGGCCGGCAGAAACACCATCAAGAGACTAATCAGACTGATCAAGTAGAAATGATTGAGATAATGGGCCTGCTCTAGCAAGAAAACATAGGTAAACCCCAGACAAAACAGGATCGCACTGACCCGATAGCAAAACCCCACTAAGATGAAAACGGCCAGCACCCCCAGAGCGGCAAAATGCCAGTACATAAACTCCCCAGGCCAGGGCTGCACCCAACCCAACCCGTGATAGGTAAAGTTAAAGCCAGGGGCGATCCAATAATCATAAATCCAGTCGTAATAAAAATATCGCCAGATCTCCCAAAGCATAATCGCCCCAAAAGCCATCCTAAAGAAGACCAGAAAAGCAATATTGACTGGAGAGAACAGAATACGACTGAGCTGAGTATTCAAGGGACTCAACGCACGGTAAAACATCGTTAAAAATTACAGATCCGTTATTCCAACAGCTTCCTTGATCGGCGCAGGCCGATTTTACGCAGATAACAGCGGTTTCTAACCGCCTATCTCGATTCGTCAAACCAGGCTTAGAAAAGAGGGTTCAGCAAATTGCCAAACCCTTTCCAGAGACGCTTCTTTGCCAGGGAACACAAAACTTGACTACCAAACCTCTAGCACAAAGGTTTGTGACAGATGGCCACTCCCACTAGTTTGTTGAGATAGCGAGAGCCCAGGCCCGTCCAGCGTTAGCTGCACCGATGCCGAAGCAGGAGAGTAGCGACCCATCACCTCAATGACATTGCTGCCGGTCTCAAGGTAATCGGCTAAATCCATCGTCAACTGCTCACCGCTCAACGTTTTGATCACAGCCCCGTCCAGTAACACCTCGCCTGATAGTTGAGACACGCCAGAGGCCGTAATCTCCAGGATGTGGGGAGATGCTAAGTCAACGGCATCGATGTCAACCTGGGTTTCTTGGGTTTGAGATGAATAACCTTGAGCCAGTTGAGTCGATTGGGTAAAAGAACTCGCCAGGGCCGGTGCTATAGCGAACCCTCGCCCCATAGCCCCATTGTGATCCATCGGAACGCGATCTGAGCCCGTCGCCTGGGTCGCCGCTACCGTTGCCACCGACATCATCGCCAGTAACAAAATTTTCATTCTCATGAGGGTCCTTCCTTATCACTATGGGTAACTTAATTGCGCACCCGGTCGGCAGCATTGTCCACATCAACCTGTACCTCAACGGGGATAACCAACGTTGGGCCACCCGGCGCAGCATTTCCCCGACGACCATTTTGATGGCCAGACCCAGATTCAATTTGATGGCGCACCCGACGTTCTTGACGCACGGGGTCAGTCCCCCCTACCTGCACCTGGGTACCTCGACTGGTGATTCTATTGCCGCGGCATTCTTGAGGATGCTCGACGTCAACGTCGTTGATTTGCTGTGCCCGCTGGCGTGACCCGTGGACAGCAACTTGTACACCCACATCGGTGACCACACATTGGGCTGAGGCAGCCCGATCAAAAGAAATGGCAATAGACAGTAGTGGCGAGGCCGTTAATAGGCCTAGCAAACATAGGACAGATTTCATAGGTAATGTCTTAAATGGGTTGTGAGTCTCGCCACCTGACCATCGCTTGGTTGCAATGCTCTGACCAGCGAGGGTTGCAATTACTGGCACACCCTGGTAATTGCTGTGCTTTGGCTATAAATCTGATTGCCATAGCTTCGATGGGTACGACGACTACTGTTGCGCACATTGCGACAGGCTCGACTGGGTCGATAGTCGTTATCCGCCTCCCAGCGAGGATAGATATAGGATGGCCCGGTATCCCATGCATCAGCATCTTCGTAGGTTTCGCTGAAACTTTCGCCGTAAGTCTCATCGTAGGTTTCGCCGTTAATCGTGACGCTGCGATCGTCGCCAACGCGGATGCTCATGCTATCTGTCTCAACGACAATGTCGCGCGCATTGGCTAATTCAGGAACTGCCAGCCCTCCGAGCAGTATAACAAGTCCTAAAAACTGATTGATTTTCATAAGCCCCCCGTGTCTGAGGAAATGATAGTGAGTGGGTTAGGAGAAGGATTTAGTCGTTGCCGTCTCCTAACCCTTTGTGCTGCTTCAGTGTAGGTATTAGGTTCTAGGTTCTAGGTTCTAGGTTCCAGATTCTAGGTTCCAGCCGTTGAAATTGATTGGCTAATGCCTAACACCTAATACCTAACACCTAACACCTTCCAACTCACCTAGTGCTGATGTACATTAATGTTGCCGCCACGACGACCATGACGCGCCCGACCGCGCCCCCGGCGAGGACGATTAATCTCTTCAGTGACGTTAATCTGGGTCTGTTCTTGATAAACTTCGTTGCCAACACCCAAGACGGTGCCACCGGTGTAGGCGTCTTGCACAGTGGCCGTGCTGCCCCGGCCATTGCGGCGGGTGGTGCGATTGACCTGGGTGGTTGACTGGACGCCAACGTTGTCTACACC
>JBCDDJ010000269.1:0-8966 GCA_039180385.1 Cyanobacteria bacterium P01_G01_bin.38
GACATCAGGAATGTTGGCCCTCTCTAGCTGTGGCCAGCCCGCTAACACAGTTGAGCAACTCACCTTTTGGACCTTTGAGGTCGAGCCAGAGCGATTGGAGGTCCAACAACAGCTCGCCGAACAGTTTGAGGATGAAACCGGCATTCGAGTTGAAATCATTGCGATCGCAGAAGATCAGCTCGCCCAGCAGGTAGAAAATGCGATGGTCGAAGACCGGTCTTCGACCATCACATCTGCGCAGACAGATCGGGTCACAACCCCCCCTCTTCCCGATGTGATCTTTGCCCCCCTAGAGTTAATCGCCACCCTCCAAGGCAATCAAAAGATTGATACCGCTGCCGCCACTGCCGTCATCGAAGCCCTAGGTCAAGCCTCCTTTGCCGAGGGGCCACTCACCTTAGTTACCCAAAATCAGGCAGAATTCTCCGCTGTCCCTGCTGATGGATGGGGGCAATTATTGCTCTATCGAAAAGACCTGTTTGCCGAAAAACAACTCCCCGAACCCAGTAACTGGCAAGCCATCTTACAATCAGCCCAATCGTTGAACAACCCCTCTGCCATGTGGGGCATCCAGGTTGCGACTGATCCTACCCAGATATACACGCAGCAGGTCTTCGAGCAGTTTGCCCTCTCCAATGGGTGTCAGTTGATCAACGTATCAGACAATATCGACCTCGATTCACCCGAATGTGTGGCCACGCTTGAGTTTTACAAACAGCTGGCCAAAAACTATACGCCGCCAGGTAAGATTTACTGGTTACAAACGCGCCAAGACCTCCAAGGGGGGACAGCCGCCATGGTGGTTTGGTCACCCTTTATCTTGGATGAGCTAGCCGACCTGCGGGATGAAGTCCCGGTCTCAAGCATGACCCCTCCGCTACATAAGCGGATCGGCATCGCCACCACCCTGAGCGGCCCCAATGGCACCCAAGCCCAATGGGGGCAGGTCAACTACTTTGCCATGACCACAACTGCCCCCCCCGAGGCCCAGCAATGGGTTAGATTCTTGCTCAGCGAGGGCTATTTAGACTGGCTGTCCATGGCCCCAGAGGGTAAATTCCCCTTACGGCCTGAGTTTGTAGAAGACTGGACCCAGTTAGAAATTGGCGTAGATCGCAAGGCAAAAATCGCCGACCTGTATTCATCCGAGATCATCGACATTTTGACCTTTGGGGTCGAAAATTTTGACCGCTGGGGCTTTGCTGCAGGCAGAGGAAACTGCGCCGCCGCCATTTACAATACCCAAACCGTGACCCAGATTTTGTACCAATACATCAACGATGAGATTGACACTGCCGCCACCGCTGCCCAACAGATGCAAGCAGCGGTGATACAGCTAGAAGAATGCACTTGGTAGGAAATCGAAGCGTTTATAAGGCTGAACTCTACATATCATAGGGAGCCAAACTCTGATGGGGAAAATCTTCATCAGTCGGACACTGAGGTCCCTATAAGCCACACAATACTGTATACACGATACAGACATGGCTAATCCAGACATGGCTAATCCTGAACATGTTACTAAGCTACTCCAAGGGCCAGACAGCTGGAATCAATGGAGGAATCATTATTCCTTTGTGTCCCCCAGTCTATCCGGTGCTTATCTAGGTTGGGCGAACCTGAAAGGGGCCAACCTAAAAGGGGCCAACCTGAAAGGGGCCAGGCTGCACTGGGCGGATCTGGCCGATGCTGATCTAGCCGGGGCAGATCTGACGGATGCTGACCTGATTAAAGCAAACTTGCCTAGCGCGAATCTGCGCAGGGCGATCCTGCGTGGGGCGACCCTAGTCAACGCGACCTTAGTCAATGCGGACCTGATCGGAGCAGATCTAACCTGCGCTAACTTGACCAAGGCAAACTTAATTAAGGCTGTTCTGGTCAGAGCTATTCTGGCTGAGACGAATCTGACCGAAGCGACCCTCGTCGAGGCGATCCTGATCGGGGCTGTCCTGGCTAAGACAAATCTGACCAAAGCTAACTTAATTAGGACTATTCTACGCGAGAGGGATCTAAGCAGCGTGGACTTGAGCGGCGCTATTCGACACGGGCGGACTTTTAGAGCCAGGGCAACCAGGCTGTCGAGTGTCCCTCAAAGTCGGTTCAGACGTAGTTTTAGCAAAGCCCGGAAAACAGCGGTTTATGCGCCTATTTCTAGCGAACTGTTCCACAGAACATCGGGCGCAGTTGCAAAGGAATCTTGACGAAAACCCACATCCAGTTTGAAACCTTGAGTTTTTCCCGTAGGACAAACGTATAGATCTGGATGTGGCCAAGGTTTAGCCTGCCCATAAGGCTAAAGGTTACAGGCGCGTCTCCTGCCGCCTGCCGCCTGCTTCAATCCTACGAAATCAAACAATTCCACATCCGCCAAATGGGAAGGCGATATGTTTTGCAAACTGCGAAAGAGGCTCTCCGTGCGGCCTGGATGTTCTGCTTCCCAAGTTTGGAGCATTTGCTTAATCGTGGCCCGCTGTAGATTTTCTTGGGAGCCGCATAGATTGCAGGGAATAATTGGAAACAACCGCAGCTCGGCATAGCGAATAATATCGCCCTCGGGCACATAGGCCAGCGGACGAATCACCACATGCTGCTGATCGTCGGTGAGCAGCTTAGGCGGCATTGCTTTTAGCCTGCCTCCGTAAAACATGTTGAGAAATAGGGTTTCTACAATATCGTCCCGATGGTGGCCTAGGGCAATTTTGGTCGCGCCTTCTTCGCTGGCGACCCGATAGAGGATGCCGCGCCGCAGTCGAGAGCACAGACCACACATGGTTTTGCCCTCGGGTACTACCCGCGTCACGGTGCTGTAGGTGTCTTCTTCAACAATGCGGTAAGGGATGCCCAGTGAGTCTAGATACTCGGGCAAGACCTGTTCTGGAAACCCAGGTTGTTTTTGGTCGAGGTTGACGGCCAAAATATCAAAGTGAATCGGCGCACTGCGCTGTAGCCCCCTCAGCATCTCGAGCAGCGTGTACGAGTCTTTGCCCCCCGATAGGCAGACCATCACCCGGTCTCCATCTTCAATCATGCCGTAGTCATGGATGGCGCGTCCCACCAGCCCACGCAAGCGGGCCTCTAGTTTTTTAATGGCTTTGGCTGGGGAACCTTGAATCATCGTCATATAAATTACTCACTTATCACCATAAGATCACGCCTCTCAAAGTTCGGGATATTTGTCATTCAGACTGGCCTATCCAAAATTCACCCTCAGGGGTACCCCCAAGCACTCAAAAAACCCGTAAAATTACCTCCACAAGTGGTGCAAGCGATCGGTAGCACAAACGGCAGACGGAGGTGAGTTCAATCAGTGGTTCAATCGCTCGATGTCCATTCTACCGAGTTAAACGGCACCCTTCAGACACCTCTCAAAACCACAGCTCTATCCCACACTATGGATAATGAGCGCTTTTTTCAGCTGTCTGTGGATATGCTGTGTATAGCTGACTTAAAGGGCTATTTTAAGCGTGTTAATCCTGCTTTTGAACGTACCTTAGGCTATACGACTGAGACCCTCTTGACCGAGCCTTTTTTGACCTTTGTCCATCCGGACGATCAGGCTAAAACGCTGTCAGAGCTGGACAAATTGGCTGCTGGGGCCGAAACCATTGCCTTTGAAAATCGCTATCGCTGTCGAGATGGGACGTATAAGTGGCTGATGTGGACGGCGCATCCTGATTTAACGCAGCAGGTTGTCTATGCCTCAGCGCGAGATATTAGCGATCGCAAACGCACTGAGCAAACCCTACAAGAGCAGGCTGCCCTACTCGACATTGCCACCAACGCCATTATGGTGTGCGATCTAAACCATCAAATTACCTATTGGAACCAGGGTTCTGTCGCTTTATATGGCTGGACCGAGCTCGAAATCATCAACCACCCTATCGAAGACCTGCTGTTCAAAGATGGGGGAACGACCTTTGCATCTATCCAAGAAAGTTTGGCAAAAACGGGCCAATGGCAAGGCGAACTCAGGCAAAGGGCTAAAGCAGGCCAGATGATTATCGTCGAAAGTCGATGGAAAGTCATCCTTGATACAGAGGCGCGACCCAAATCGACACTTGTGGTCAACACCGATATCACCGAGAAAAAGCGCCTTGAAACGCAGTTTTTGCGCACCCAGCGCCTCGAAAGTTTGGGCACCCTGGCCAGTGGCCTAGCCCATGATCTCGATAACCTGCTGACCTCAATTATCGGCAGTGCCCAACTCCTACCGCAGATACTCCCAGAAATTGACGCCCCCGCCCAGCGACTGATTGATCTCGTCGAAACCAACTCCCTGCGGGGGATTGACTTGATCAAACAGGTCCTACTGTTTGCGCGAGGTGCCCAAGGCCCCCGCCATAAACTCTCGATTGCGCCCCTGATAGACGAACTCAGCCAGATGGTCCAGGAAACCTTTCCAAAACCCATTGAGTTGCGAATCAGTGTCACCCCTGACCTTTGGCATGTGAAGGGTAACCCGACTCAGCTTTACCAAGTTTTACTCAACCTTCTTGTGAATGCCCGAGATGCCATGCCCTCCGGCGGGACGATCACCCTTGAGGTAAACAATCTGGTCATTGACGTAGCCCGGCATCGACCTCATCCGGATGCCCAAAATGGCAACCATATCCTAATCATCGTCACCGACACTGGCAGCGGCATCTCACCTGACGTCGTCGATAAAATTTTTGAACCCTTTTTTACCACCAAACCCCCCGGCAGAGGCACCGGACTGGGGCTCTCAACCAGCATCGGCATCATCAAAAGCCACGGTGGCTTTGTCGAAGTACACAGCGAAATGGGTCAGGGTAGCGAGTTTAAGATTTATCTGCCAGCAGTTTAGATGTGAGGGCGCTGCGCTGGTGAGTGGGTGAATACGCTGCGCTGGTGGGTGAGTGCGCTGCGTTGGTGAATGGGTGAAGGTGAGTACATCATTTTCCCTAGAATTACCTCTACAGAACCATCTCACTAACTTGCCCTCTCACCTCCCCTAGCCAGATTTTTAAGCTTGACACAGAGCTTGGTGAAATCGACATTCATCGCAAATAAAGGCAAGATGTAATCTAATCAGCAGCAAAAACGGTTATCCTTCGTTAAAAAGTTACCTAAAAGTCAGTTAGCGTACCTGGTTAATAGCCTAAGGAGAAGCAACTATGTGCGGAATTGTTGGCTACATCGGCACCCGAGCCGCCCACAGCATTTTGGTCGAAGGGCTTCAAAAGCTCGAATATCGAGGCTATGACTCCGCCGGGGTGGCCACCGTCAGCGAGGGACAGCTAAACCGGGTCCGCGCTAAGGGCAAGCTGCAAAACTTAAAAAATAAGCTAGAAGGTCTTGAAGACCCCGCCCGCCTGGGCATTGGTCACACTCGCTGGGCCACCCACGGCAAACCGGAAGAATATAACGCCCATCCCCACACTGACCACTATGAGCGTATCGCCGTCGTGCAAAACGGCATCATTGAGAACTACCGCGAGCTGCGCGAAGACTTGAAAGCCAAGGGCTACGAGTTTAGCTCAGACACAGATACAGAGGTCATTCCCCACCTGATTGCTGAATATCTGAAAAATCCCATCGAGTCGGACGGCCCCCTCAACGGTCAGTCTCGATTTTTAGAAGCTGTCCGTCAAGTCGTTAATCAATTGGAAGGGGCCTTTGCCCTAGCACTGGTGAATGCCGACTTTCCCGACGAGCTGATCGTAGTTCGGCAACAAGCTCCGCTGGCAATTGGGTTTGGTCAAGGCGAATTTTTCTGCGCATCAGATACCCCGGCCATTGTGCCCCATACCCGCGCGGTACTCCCCTTAGAGAATGGTGAGCTGGCCTTACTCACCCCCCTAGGTGCCTCAATCTACGATTTCTCGGGTCATCGCCTCAAGAAGCACCCCATCACCCTCAACTGGAACCCCATCATGGTTGAGAAGCAGGGGTTTAAGCACTTTATGCTCAAAGAAATCTACGAGCAGCCAGGGGTGGTCAGAGCTTGTCTAGAAACTTATTTGGACACGGATTGGAGCCCTCATGACGGCCATTCTCCTGTGCGGCTGGGCCTGGATGCCTCGCTGCTAGAAGATATCCAACACATCCAGATCGTCGCCTGCGGCACCAGCTGGCACGCCAGCTTAGTCGGCAAATATCTCCTCGAGCAGGTGGCAGGCATCCCCGCTGTGGTGCAATATGCCTCAGAGTTTCGCTACGCGCCGTCGCCGCTGATGGCCAACACACTTACCCTGGGGGTCACCCAGTCAGGCGAAACCGCTGACACGCTGGCTGCCCTGGAGATGGAGCAGGCTCGCCGCACCCAAAGCGATGCCCACCAGCCTAGAATGCTCGGCATCACCAACCGCGCCGAAAGCTCCTTAGGTCGCATGGTCGGCAATATCCTCGACACCCACGCAGGCATTGAAATCGGGGTGGCCGCCACTAAGACCTTCACTGCCCAGCTGATGGCCTTTTACTTCCTGGCCTTAGAGCTGGCCTATCAGCGCCAAACCCTCTCACTTGAGAAACTAGAAACCATCGTAGACGGGCTCCGTCAGCTCCCTGCCCAGATGGAGTTGGTGCTCGAAAGCCAGGAGCGCTACATCGAAGAGTTGGCCCACGACTTTGCCGAAACCCAGGACTTTATCTTCGTCGGACGCGGCATCAACTACCCGATTGCATTAGAAGGGGCCCTCAAACTCAAAGAAATCAGCTACATCCACGCCGAGGGCTACCCCGCTGGCGAAATGAAGCACGGTCCGATTGCGCTGTTGGACGCCAAGGTGCCGGTGGTTGCGATCGCAATGCCCGGCACTGTCTACGAAAAGGTGCTCTCCAACGCCCAGGAAGCCAAAGCCCGCGATGCTCAGTTGATCGGCGTGGTGCCGATGGATGACCCCGAAGCCGAGGAAACCTTTGACGCGATACTGCCGGTGCCGGTGGTGGATGAGTTACTTTCGCCGATTTTGACAGTGATTCCGCTACAGCTGTTGTCGTATCACATTGCCGCGCGACGCGGACTCGATGTTGATCAGCCCAGAAATCTGGCGAAGTCGGTGACGGTGGAGTAGCTATGGGCTAACTCCCTTTAAACTAGGTTCATGCAAACTCAGGGGTGAAATGGGCATGGCTTTTGCTGAAGACCATGCCCATTTCACCCCTGAAGACTATTTAGAAATTGAGCGCATCAGTCCGATTACGCATGAATATTTTCAGGGTCAGATGGTTGCTATGGCGGGGACGACCAAGGCCCACGTGATTATTACGGGTAATTTGTCGGCACTGCTGGTCAACCATTTGCGCGGTACAGGCTGTATTGCCTATGCTACAGATATGAAAGTCCGGCTACCGTAGCTAGGGTTTTTTTCCTATCCTGATTTGGCGGTGACGTGTGATGGGCGAGACCGTAGCTCAGACAAAGACTTCCTTCTGTATCCGAAGCTGATTGTTGAGGTATTGTCTGACTTTGATATCAGTACCTGTTGAGATTGCACTGGTGGACTTATACGAAGGGGTTGAGTATGAAGTCCCTGGTAAAAGAGACCGCCCACCTGAAGAGTAGAATGCTGTAGCTCTCGTGATTGGCCATATTCAAGTTTTCATCGCTACATGATACGAGGTTTATTTCCCTGTCAACGCCTTATCATTTCACCTAGTCAATGTATCCAGGACAGCATCCAAACCCCAATCGGGTGCTGTAGCTTTAGCTTGTAATTTATTTCACACTACCCATGGCCAGCGCAGCGCAACTGTCTACCGGTCGAGTCGAAAAACTATTGACCCGAAGCATTAAGCAAGTGCTGGTCGAAAATGGTATCAAAACCAGCACCCGCAGCGGCAATAAGGAACTGACTTTTACTATCAAACAAATTGCGTCTGCACCGTTTGCCTCCGAGGCAGATGTGCAAAAAGTCGGCGCAGCGATGGGCGAAAAGATGTCTGAGCTATCCAAGCAACTCAACAAGCAAAACCTGGATGCAGGCGCGGTTCGGCAGTTGAGATTTAAGAAAAACTGGACAGCGGAGTTTGACATCCCCGAAGCACCGACGGTGGAGCCCGTCTCTAAGAAATCCAAAAAATCTGCTCAGACCGTAATTGTGAAGCCCACGAACCCTGTCAAAGCAGCACCAGAGCGAGAGCCTGTATCAGAACCCGCGGTTGATGCAACAGTAGCAGACGAGACAGAACCAGTCGAAATTGCTGATGAAGTAGGGAAAGAGATAGAAGATGATGGTGCCGTAGCAGTAGGCGTAGCAGATGGGGGAGATGAGGAAGATGGGGAAGTATCAGCTGTAGAGTCAGATGTAGTCTCTTCTGGAATCTCTGACGACCCTGAGTCTACTGAGCAGGTTCAGACAAAAGCACCTGACACAGAAGAGACTGAAGAAGCGGTTGAAGAAGTAGAAGAAGAGGAGCTTGCTGTAGCAGCCGTTGTCGAGGAAGCGGTAGAAGCTCCACAGGTAGAAGCCCCTGTCGATGAATTGGACACCGACACCACAGCTGATGCCACCGTTGATGATGGGATCGTTGACGATGAGAATATTGACGACGAGAACATTGAGGTTGACACTGAGGTCGTGGATACTGAAGATGATGAAGCCGTGAAAACAATTTCCTGAGAGATTTTATTGGGTCGTAAAGGCTGAACGACGCGATCGCACTAAAATCTGTCCTAAAACGCCTTAAGGATCCGCTGCTTTTGGGTCCGGGGCATATACCCCAAAAACAACTCGTTCAAAGCACCCCTGAAATTGCGGATCGGCCAGTCACCGCCCAAATGTATCCGCGACCTGGCTGGGACTGTTGCGAAATACACCACAGCCCCAGGCTCCGAGCAATAGCGACCGATGCCCCTGATCTCGGGCAATGGCCAGCACAATACCTGCTCTTCGTCTCAGGGCTGTTTCGATCTCTGGCCCCGCCTTGGAGATCACGACGCAGGATTTGCCCCGCATTAGGAGCTGGAGCCGTAATGACCGATGCGAAGAAAACGTCCTCCAGCA
>JBCDDJ010000270.1:0-8955 GCA_039180385.1 Cyanobacteria bacterium P01_G01_bin.38
CCTGAGTCAGTTCTGCCATTTCATGGGGTGAGAAAGGCGGAGAGTCACCTCTGAGGTGGGCCTTAAGTTGAAAATGGGCCAACAAATCGGTGTAGCGGCGAATCGGAGAGGTGACCTGGGTATAACTCTCAAGGCCAAGGGTGGCATGGCGGGCAGGGGTAACTCCCATCTCACTGCGGGGCATGCAGCGGCGAATAGCGGAATCACGCACCCAACCCGTGGGCAACCTCATTAGCTCTTCGTCAGGGGGCAGCTCGGGCTGAGGCTGACTACGGAACGGGATTGCTAGGGAGTTCTCGTCACCGTAACGGGCAGCGACTTCTCCGGCCAAAATCATCATCTCGGCCACCAGTTGCCGCGACGAGGAGTCATCTAAAACATCGATAATAATCGTGTCATCAGTGACCTTGATGGTGGACTCTGGCATATTAATCTTGATAGCCCCTTGCTCTAAGCGCCAGGTCCGTCGTTGTTTTGCCCAGGTTGCGATCGCACTCAATTCTGGCTCAGCCTGCAAGGCCAACTCCAACATTTCATCGACATCTGCATAGGTCAGTCGATAGGTGGGCTTGATCACACTGGGGCGAATCAGATACTCATCGATGCCGCCAGTGGCATCCAAAATCACACCAAAACTCAGAGCACAGCACTCCTGCCCTTGCACCAGACTCATCGGCCCCGTTGCCAGCTCCTCTGGAAACATCGGGATGATGCCCGTCGGCAAATAAACCGTCGTAGACCGCCGCCGCGCCTCTAGATCAAGGGCATCGCCGGGTAACAGCCACCGAGTCGGGTCCGCAATGTGAATCCAAACCCGCTGTCGCCCGCCTTCTAGGGTTTCTAAACTGAGGCCATCATCAATTTCGCGAGTGCTCTCATCATCAATGGTGTAAACCTTGAGATGGGTCAAATCTAACCGCTCAGTATCGCGGTCGGGCGGCGGATTGAGCAAACATTGCTGCGCCATAGGGATGACCTCATCAGAGAAGTGCGTCGGAATTTGACGGCGTCTAAGCTCTAGATTTTCGTGAGGGTCCCAAAGGCCAAGTTCGACAAGGACATCGAAGGCTTCTTCTGCAGAGGGTTTTCGCGATAACGCGTTCAAAATCTCGTGGGCTGCAGCCCGCTGGGACGAGTCCTCACCGGAGAGGGCGTATCGCTCTAAAATTTCGATACGCGGACGATCACTTTTCTGCCATTCTAGCGATTCTCTATTGAGTGCCTGTCGCGCCCGTGACAAAAAACCTTCCCATTCTCGCTGACGCTCAGCTTCTCGCGAAATTTGGTGCAAAATTTCTTCGACCTGGCTGGCTGCCCTGGGCTCGTAACGGTCACCCTTTTGCTTAAAGTAGATCTTGTCGTTACTCAGTAAATGATGGGCCGCATAGCACAGCGACGGCGTCTGCTCAGAAAAGAGTAGCAACGCTAAAGAAGCCGGGTCGGCTGACTCTCCGGCTTCTTGCAAAAACTCCCAGGCCAATTCAAGGTTATCTGGGTCAATATAGTCCTCAGCTTCGGCTAAAAACTGAGCAATATCTGTGGGTTGGTACTGACTCCCTTTGACCTGGTAGGTGATTTGGCGAGGATGAATGGTATGAGACTGTCCGTTTGCGTCAATGATCACCCAGTTTTTCTTACCTTCTGGACGATCGGCCACACCTAAGCGAGGTGTGCCTTGCACTTTAAACTCAACAAGCGTTCCCTTCTCCACTGACCTAGATCCCTACTAGCCATGGCCCACTACAACGCTTTGACTAGCCATTTCTGGTTAGCAAAACCGGATTAGCGAATGGCTTAGCCTTCGCGGTTGATATAAGGCAGCAATGCTAAAATCCGCGCCCGCTTAATCGCTGTGGTGAGATCACGCTGCTGCTTAGCCGTTAGCCCGGTAATCCGACGGGGTAGAATCTTGCCACGCTCGGTGATGAATTTACGCAGCAGATCAACGTCCTTATAATCGATTTTTTCTTCGGGCTTGATGGGGGATACCCGACGACGAAAGTAAGCCATAGTCTGAGTTCTCTATTTGATTTCTTTATGAACGGTATGCTTATTGCAGTGGCGGCAGAACTTTTTTAGCTCCATCCGCCCCGTCGTGTTGCGACGATTTTTCTGCGTGGTGTAGCGCGATACGCCCGCTGAGCGCTTATCGGGATTAGTACGACACTCGGTACATTCCAAAGTGATGACAATACGGACACCTTTAGCCATAGTTTTGGGGAGTTGCTAGCTGCAATCTAACGAATTAGACACGGAGATCAATCATCTCATATTCGTCAGGTGATCGGCAAGGGGCGTTTTTTGGGGCGAAGGGGAAAAGGGGCAGGGCGAAAGGGTGGGATTAGGGAGCGGGCTTTTTAACCAACTTTCTGCTCAACGCCGAAACCAACCAGGCCAAGCTTTTCCAAAGGTTGCCCCTCTGGGGGTCGCAGATAGTTCAAAATTTTGCGAATGCGGGTTTCAGGATTGATCAGCGTAATCGAGTCCACCGAGACAATCTGAGTGTAGTTCGTCGTCATCAGTAGCTCACGGGTGCGGCTGTCAAACTTAAAGTGCGAAATCATCGGGCGGGCTTCTTCGTAGGCGCGATCGCGCAAATAGTCGCCCTCCAAAATCGGGCCATCTTCTTGTTGGGGCACAAATAGCAGATTCAAGGTCTGAGAAACCTTTTCACCCTTTTCGGACACCGTATCAAAGGCCATACCAAAGCCGGGTAGGGTTTCTAGGTGGGGCACAGCTGCATACTGATTGTCGGTGAGCACCTTTTGCTTAAGGTCAGCCGTTAACGGAGTGACACCAAAATCGGTGTGGGAGCGCTCGACCTCCTGATGGGTGAGGTAATGATAGGTACGCTCTGTGCTCCAACGCCCGACACAATGGTCAAAAAAAGTGTGAAACGCGCTGAGGTTTTGCATGGTGCGGTTTTACAGAAGAGTCGTTGATATTGTAAGGAATAGAGTAGCAATTGAGTATCTGCTCCTTATGACTCATCCCACTGATGTAGCAACGTTGGTCCGCTGGATGGCGGCTGACTTTAGCAATCAAGCGCAGGCAATTGAAAATCCGCCCTTCTTTGCCCATATCCGGGTATGTATGCGACCGCTGCCCAGTGACTTTCTGGAGGGGGTTAGCCTCTATCTAGAGCAAGCCTATGACTATCTGCTAGATCAGCCCTATCGAGTGCGGGTGCTACACTTTATGCCCCAGGTTGATCATATTTTGCTAGAAAATTACACGCTGGTAGAGCAGGAAAAGTTTTATGGGTCGGTCCGCGATCGCAACAAGCTGGCCACCCTCACGCCAGCAGATCTGCAAAAAATGCCGGGCTGCGACATGACCGTCCGCTGGGTGGGACACCAATTTGTGGGCGAGGTGGTGCCGGGTAAGGCCTGTATTGTTGAGCGCAAGGGCAAGACCACTTATCTTGATAATAAGTTCGAAATTACGAATGAGCGCCTGGTCAGCTACGACCGGGGGCGAGATCCCGAGACCGATGAGCTGGTCTGGGGTTCCGTTGCGGGGCCGTTTGAGTTTGAGAAGCGTGAACGGTTTGATCACGAGGTGAAGGTTTGAAGGGAAAGGGGAAAGGGCAAAGGGGAAGGAAATCGTAGGATGCGTTCACGACCACCAGCCGCTTACAACTATTCGAGAAAACCTGGAACGCATCATCTAAAAAGGTTATGGCCATAGGAGCCAATCCCAAAAAATATTGGGCAACCATCAATGCTGCTATTTTGTTTTACACGGTGCTGCCCTTGCCCAGGCGTTGGCCGACGGCTTTTGATCAGGCTGCAAAAGCCGTGGTATGGGTGGGGATCTTGATAGGCGGGTTGCTAGCAGGCATCGATTTTCTGCTGGGATTCGTCTTACCGCTAACCGTTCGTAGCGTTGTCGTGGTACTGACGGGTCTGGCCTTGACGGGCGGGCTGCATTTAGATGGTGCGATGGATACCGCCGACGGCTTAGCCGTCACCGATCCCGAACGCCGTCTAGAAGTGATGGCCGATAGTCGCACGGGGGCTTTTGGGGTGATGGCTGCGATCTCAATCGTCCTCCTCAAGCTAACGGCGGTGATCGCCTTACCTGATCACCGCTGGTTTGCCCTAATCGGGGCGGCTGGCTGGGGTCGCTGGGGCCAACAGTGGGCCATCGCTCGCTACCCCTACGCCAAGAAAACCGGCAAGGGGGCCTTTCACAAGCAGGCTTTGCCCTCTAGATGGCATACCTTGCCGAGCTGGCTGCTGCTGACTGCGGTGAGTCTGGGTCTGGGGGGGTTAGGTTGGGTGCCAATGACGTTGGCCATGGCAGCCATGGGGCTGGGGAGTGTGAGTGCGATCGCAACCGCTGCCTGGTTTGCCCACAAGCTCGGTGGCCACACCGGGGATACCTACGGAGCCGTCGTGGAGTGGGGAGAGGCTTCATTTTTAGTGGGGTTGGTTGGGGTGATGTCGGTTTGCCTAGCTAGCCCCCCTTAATTGATCCAGCCCCTCAATAGCCACCCAACTACTACCCCTAATCCTCCAAACCGCAGCGCTTGCCAGAAGGGTTCTTTGACGGTTTCCCATGAGAGCAGCTGACTTTCTAGCTTGATTTCTAGATCTTGGATTTGGGTTTGTAATTGCTTGAGTTCTTTCTCAGGCAGGTTAGCCGCCTCAATCTGGGCCTGGAGCTGCCGCCGCTGTTTGTGGGTCCGGCGAATTTCGAAGTAGCGATCGCGCAGGGCTAAAAAAGCTTCGGCGGTGGCTTTGAGGTCTAACTCAAATGCTTTGAGCGCATCTTCGTCGAGCTGACGGGGCGATTTCATTGAGAACCTTATACAGTAGAGGTACCCGCAGAGAGCGTCGCAATCTGCTGTGTCCTACTTTAAGGGCTTATTGCCCACTTTAGATGCCATGTCTGCTGTTTCGTCTTCTACGTCTCAACCCGCCACCTTAAACGATGCGAGCCCTCTAGAGTTAGCTCAAGCCCTGGCTCAAAAGCTTGCCATCGGCCCCAACGAGTGGCATCGCCTCAGCTCTAACCGTCAGGCCCGTGCCCAAGAGCAAGCCGCCGCTGCGCTGGTTTACTTGCTCAAAGACCAATCTGAAGAAGCGTTGACCCGACTGACCCAATCGGTTGGTTGGCTAGACCGTAGTTTGAAAGCACCGCCGTGCCCTACCCATGGGGAAAGGTAGAGAGTAGGGGGAGATAGGGGAGATGGGGAGATGGGGGAGAGTTGAGAACTGCTAAATCTTCCTTCCTTATCCTCCCCATGTTCGGCTCACTACCCTCTATCCTCTACTCCCTTACCAGCACGACCTTATCCCCAACTGCCGCTCTCAACATCGCCAGCGCACTGCCGCCATTAACGGCGATCTCGACCCACCCATGGCTACCGATGAGGCTGAGGGCTTCACCGTTGGGGACGTCGTTGTAGGTTAGGCAGTGTGCGATATTTTTTGGGGGCCGAGCATCGACCCTGGTCCCACCCTGATATTGCATCGACCAAGTCTCAGCCTCAATCTGCTCGGCTGGGATATTCGTGATCAAATTGCCAAAGTGATCAATATATTGAATGCAGCCGCGAATATTGACATCGACCAGCTCGCAGGGGGGCAGATCAAGTTGGACTAACGAGGTCGGCTCAATAGGTGGCCCCAGCTGGGTTAGCGACACGCCACTGGCCAAATGGGCAGCAACGGGTGCAAAAATATCGCGACCGTGGAAGGTATGGCTGGGGTTGGGCACTCGCCAATAGTTGGGGTTGGTCAACGCCACCGCTTCCCAACCCGCTATCTGGGTGAGCACACCACTCAATACGCCATTATCAGGCCCCACTAAGAAACCGTTTGAGAAGGCCACTGCCACGCCCCGACGACGGGTGCCAACCCCTGGGTCAACGACCACCAGGTGAACCGTACCAGGCAGAAAATGACAGTAGCTATTGAGCAAAATAAACCGGGCGGCCAGAATATCCTGGGGCTTGACCTGGTGGGTCAAATCGATCATCAATGCGCTAGGGTAAATCTGGGCGATCACCCCCTTCATAACCCCCACATAGCCGTCTTGGGTGCCAAAGTCGGTGAGTAGTGTAATTTGGTGCGATCGCATTTCTATCCTGTGTACCCCTTAGTTTTGTGCCCCCTAGTCAGATGTATGCCCTCCAAAAATAGCCCTACCCCATCAGAAACATCACCTAAAACTACGCAGCCAGTCCTCACCTCAGCCCTGGATCACTGTGCAGCAACGTTGTCGTTAGAGACGATTCAACGACATATTTTTATATGTGCAGATCAAACCAAACCCAAGTGCTGCGACAAAGCCAAAAGTATCGCCGCCTGGGACTATCTCAAAAAACGGCTTAAGGAACTCAATCTTGACGCGCCCACCGCCGAGCGCCCTAGCTGTATTTTTCGCACCAAAGCTAACTGTTTGAGGGTCTGCCAGCAAGGGCCGATTGTCGTCGTTTACCCTGACGGAGTGTGGTACCACAGCGCCACTCCAGAAGTACTCGAGCGCATCATTCAAGAGCATCTGATCGGCAATCAAATTGTTGAGGACTATGCCTTTCTCACACATCCGTTACCTCAACCCGAGAATTAAAAGCCCCTTCGGTGATTTTATTGATAGTTTGGGCACACTTGATTTGACAAACCAAGGGAAAGTTCGATTGCATTCCTGACTATAGCTGGCTCTACTTGTGAGGTTAAACCCATAACTTGTTCAAAGTTGGCTATAAATTCAGCGGGATTTTATATACGATGACCTTCGCATTGGAATCCATACAGTATCATCAACAATGGTGAATACTTAACTCTTATGCATTCGGCTATTGAGCCCTATTTGGTTCGATAGAACTTAATCCGCATTTACACTTACCGCCATTTCCTTAAATATACGACCTACGTAAGCAGAGTACCGGCATGAAAGAAGCTACCACAGGGGACCAAAAAAAATTACTACTCATCGATGATGACCCCAATCTCATTTTATTGGTTAAAGACTATCTCGAGTTTCGGGGCTATCAGGTCGTCACCGCGGGTAATGGCCGGGAAGCCTTAGACGTCTTGGGCAACCTCGTCCCCGACATGATTATCTGTGACGTGATGATGCCTGAGATGGACGGCTATGCCTTTGTCGAGCAGGTTCGCCATGATCCTGGCAAAAGCTGGATTCCGATTCTATTTTTATCTGCAAAAGGGCAAAGCCAAGACCGAGTTAAGGGGCTAACCACTGGCGCTGATGTCTACATGGTTAAGCCGTTTGAGCCCGAAGAGTTAGTCGCCCAGGTTGAGTCATCTTTGAAGCAAGCGTCTCGCTTGATTCAGCATCAAAATAAAGGCGCAGGCTCAGCCCCCACCATCCAAGTGCCGTTTGATGTTGAGCTGACTCCCACCGAGCTTAAGGTGGTTCAGTTTGTGGCCCGAGGGATGGCCAACCGCGAAATCGCGGATGAGCTGAAGGTCAGCCAGCGCACTATCGAAAGCCACGTCAGCAATATGCTTGGCAAAACCGGCCTCCACAACCGGACTGAGCTGGCCCGCTGGGCGATTGAAAATAATAAGGCCTAGACGCTAGTTCCCATTGTTAGGCAAGGCGTATTGTGGTCATTGACCCGATGGTACGATGGCATCAAGTTTTGCTATATTAAGTAACCGCTGGCCACATCCAGTTTGATGCCTTGAGTTTTTCCCGTAGGGTAAGTGACAGGTTTGGATGTGGCCAGAGTTTAAACCAATTGCTGGTGTAGCTCAGTTGGTAGAGCAGCTGATTTGTAATCAGCCGGTCGTCCGTTCGAGTCGGATCACCAGCTTTCTCTAGAAAACCTAATAAATAAAGAGGGTTTCGGCGATTTTATGTAAATCTTGAGATTTGCTTATTTAGCTCAAACGTACTGATTTGCTATGTTTACCATGCAAAAATTGGCCATTTTTAGGCCTTTTGGATGTAAATTGGGTGTAAAGCAAGCGTACTAGTAGAGAGTGCTTATATGCACTTCTGTACCAACAACCACAGACTTTTGGGGTAACTTTGGGCCTTTATCGCTACACTACGAAGGTAGCTTAAGCACTGCATAGTGCCATTGGAATTGGGTCTGAGAGATTTGAGAATTCAGGCAGAGTATCGTAGTGATCATTGCGATCTCATCCGAGATTTTTATGTGCCTTGTCTCAGTCGGGCAGCCAGGTACGATCGAGCAGTGGGCTTCTTTTCGAGTACCTCAATGGCAGCGGTTGCGGCAGGACTAACCGCCTTCATTTGCTCGGCAGGTAAGATGCGCTTGGTGGTCTCACCCTGTTTGTCGTCTGAAGATGTTGAAGCAATCCGGCAAGGTTTGCAGAAGCGAGAAGAGATTGTTGGCAATGCTTTGTCGAAGGCTTTAGAGGAAGAACTCAGCGAAGTTGTTTGGAATCGATTAGCTTGCTTAGCCTGGTTATTAGAGAAAGGGATTTTAGAAATTCGGGTGGCGGTGCCTCGGCAGATACGGCAATTTCAAGGGATTTATCACGAAAAGTTGGGGATTTTTGCAGATAGTGAAGAGAATCTGGTGACCTTTATGGGGTCGGCCAACGAGAGCAGCACAGCCCTGATCGACAACTTTGAATGTATTGATGTTTATGCCTCTTGGGAAGCTGGAGTACAAAAACGGGCCATCCGAAAAGCTCAAAATTTTGAGCGACTTTGGGAAAATGAGACAGCCAAGATAGAGGTGATGCCTTTCCCAGAAGCGGCGGCTAAATCTTTACTGCGATTTAAACCCAGCGTGGCTCCAACGCTGGAAGATGAATGGGCCTGGGAGCGTAAAGCTCGAGAACGGGCTGGAGAGTGGAGAGCAGATCAAAGAGATAGAGAGGGGAGGGTAGAGGATAGAGAGCCGAAACAGAAGCAAAGCAAAAGAGAAATCATACCAATTGTCTACAATACTCATGAGAGTTGGCCGAGCACGCCAGAGGGGTTGACACTACGAGGCTATCA
>JBCDDJ010000271.1:0-8948 GCA_039180385.1 Cyanobacteria bacterium P01_G01_bin.38
AACCATAAGGATTGCTCAGCTTGCTAAAAACCCAGGCAGTGGCACATCCATCTTCCACTGCTTATCCCGGTAAAACAGTATCTGATAGACATGCAGGCTCCCGTAGCGAAAAGACGCTTCAAAGGATTGCAGGTAGAGATACCACATGCGTTGAAATCTCTCATCGTAAACAGGAGACAGCGCGGCGACTTTGGCCCGATTAGCGGTAAAGTTCTCGCACCAGCGCTTTAAGGTTTCTGCATAGTGGGGCTTTAAATTCTCACAGTGGGCAATGGAGAGCTTGGCAGCTCGCATCTCGCGAGATATCTCATGGAGCTGGGGAGCATACCCACCGGGGAAAATATATTTGTCTACCCAGGGGCCGTTGCGCTCGTTACTTTCTGTGACGATGGTGTGTAACATGCCGATGCCGTCGGGCTTAAGGAGATCCCGTGATTTCTCCATGAAGGTGGCAAAGCTGTTTTTGCCGACATGCTCAAACATACCAATGCTGACAAATTTGTCGTACTGGCCCTGGACTTCTCGATAATCAGCCACTTCGATTTTAATGCGATCGCTAAGTCCCTGCTCAGCAATCCGTTCCCTGGCGAGCTTAGCTTGCTCCTGACTGAGGGTAATGCCAGTGCCAGAGATGCCATAGTTCTGAGCCGCATAGAGCAGCATGCCACCCCAACCACAGCCGATATCGATCAAGGTTTCCCCTGTTTTGAGGGCCAGCTTGCGACAAATCACTTCGTACTTCTGGCGCTGCATAGTTTCTAAATCATCTGACGGGTGCAGCTGATAACCACAGGAATAGGTCAGCGTGGGGTCCAGAAACAACTGGTAAAAATCATTACCCAGGTCGTAATGGTACTGCACATTTTTTCGACTGTTTTGGATCGACACTGGCACTGTTTTTAAGCGCTGGGTAATTACTTTCAGCACCAGGGGCAGGGTCAACTTCTGACTCGCTCTAGAGTACACCCGATTACGATAAAACATCCCGATCAGTTCGACGATATCGTCATCAGACACATCAAACCAGCCGTCCATATAGGCCTCACCAAAGCCCAACGATGCAAAAGTAATGATGCTGTCATAGGTACGCTGATCGCGAATCTTAAGATGCAGGTGGGGTGTTGTGCCCTTTGTGCCAAAGTTAAACTCCTGACCCTTAGGATTAGTTACGGTCAAATAACCGTCTTCGATAAAGCTAAATAGCTGATAAAGATAGCGTTCACCAACGGGCAAATTTTGCATGAGGCTGGGAATAGTAGAGCTAACCCAGCTTATCAAAACGTCATGATTCTGATCACCTTCTCAGCAAACTCTAACCAGATGTGTTTTCTATAGTCACATCGCTGTCATCGATTTTTTCGTCAGGTTAAAGAGCTCTTGTTCAGTAAAGTCATAACCAAATTCCGCTGCGATTTCTAATAGCTCTGACGACCGCGTCATAGCCTTTAGCCGCTCAGTCAGGGCACTATGCCGAGAAATCGCTTGCAAGAAATTAGAAACGTTTTTCTTAGACATCCTCGATACACCTTTAAGTTTAGAGAGTGACGATTTGTTAGGACAAAGTCATGAAGATGCAACCCCTGTCTTTTGTCATAACAGGGAATCGTGAGGAAGTCGTGAAGATGGCTAAACTAAGGCTATGCAAGATTACAGCGTGTAAGTAAACCCATCTACTAGCATACCGGGCACAGTTAAGCCACCCAGGTCTCGATAGCTGTAGCTGCCCACCTCTGGCACAAAGGCAACTGATTCGGTGAGATCGATCAACCCTTGGCCCCAAAAGTGATAAAGACTCTCGTCAAAGCGCAGGTCTTCAATCGGGGCGACAATTTTACCGTTCTCGACCCAAAAGCAAGCATAGCGGGTCATGCCGGTGATGCGACCGTTGGGGCGATCGCTCCAGTTTAGGTAGTGTAGGTTCGACAGATATAGCCCGGTGTCGAGTGCTGCCAAGATATCGGCCTCGGCCAGACTGCCAGGGGCGATGACGGGCGATCGCAAATACTCCCCCGCCTCGGCATAGGTAGACGGAATGTTGTACTCCTTGGCAGTCCGGGCACTGACCAGGGTATTGGTAAGCGTGCCCGACTGAATGAGTGGCATCGTCAGTGGGGAGAGTTCGCCAAACGAGTTAAAGCGAGGCATTTGACCTTGGGAAAAGTCTTCTGTTAGGGACAGTTTTGGAGAGAGGGTGCGATCGCATCTCTGCAAAGGCCCCAGCGCACTCCCCCCACGACGTAATGAAGCCTCACTGATGCCCCCCCAAGAGAGCTTCCTTGCCAGATAGGGCACCGCATCTGGCGACCCGTAGGTGCGATACTGTCCCCGTTCCACTGTCTTGCGAGGCTGGGCCATCTGCTCAAGGAGCTGCTTTGAGGCTGCCAGCTTTTCGGTGTAGGCAGTCGTCGCCCATTCACGTCCAGCATAGGTGCCTTTCACGGCTTTGCCGTCTTCGTTAAAGAGGGAATAATCGAGGGTAAACGTATCTGTCTCAAACCAGTGGCGCGCCCCGGCAGAGTCGGCATAGGCGCGGATGGCCTTGCCCCCGGCATAAAGACCCGCTGCATCGACATCCGCCAGGGGCGGCATCAGCTCAGGCACCAGCTCATTTGGGAGTTTGCCATCGTAGACCTCTCGGCTGGTGGCTTCCGTAGACGGGATGACCAGGTAAGGATCCTCTGGTAGCTGAGACAGTTCAGCCCGCAGGTCTTGGAGTGCATCAATGAGAGCTGGCCAGTCGGTTGCCTTCTCTCCGGTGAAGGGCAATGACTGATTGGCACTGCGCTGATTGGCCATCAGCGTCAGATCTAGCCCCCCTTTGGTAACGCTGCCAGTCTGACGGACTTTGCCACGATTAAAGCGGGTAAACTGGCTGTCTTCTGCAACCAACGAGAGTTTGAGATGTTCAGTAGCCTGTAGTTGCGGCAGTAGGGCATCTACGATTTGGTTAAATGTGGCTTCCCAGCTCATTAGCCTGCCCCCCCAAAGACTTCGATCTTTTCAAAAGCGCACACAGGCGAGGCGTGGCCCACCCGAATCACCTGATTGGGTTCGCCCTTGCCGCAGTATGGGGTGCCATAGGCTTCCCAGGTATCCTGATTGCCTACCTGCACCAGGCTATGCCAAAACTGGGGCGTGGTAGCGCGATAGTTAGGGTTGCGCAGGGTTTCGGCCAGCTGGCCATTGCGGATGCGCTTGGCATATTCGCAGCCAAACTGAAACTTGTAGCGCTGATCGTCAATTGACCAGGAGCGATTGGCTTCCATATAAACACCGTCTTCGATGCCAGCAATCATTTCGTCAAAGGTGCGATCGCCCGGTTCCAAATTAATATTTGCCATTCGGTCAATCGGGGGACGGTCCCAGGAGGTGGCACGGGCGCAGGCAACCCCGTCTACCCCCAGCCGCAGCTGGCTTTCGCGACTGCCCAGCCCTCGCTCTAGCTTGCCATTACGGATCAGGTACTGGCGCTGGGCAACTACGCCGGTATCGTCAAAGCCATAGCTGGCAAACTGGTGGGTCACCGTCGGGTCAAAGGTGATATTCATCAGCTCGGAGCCGTATTGCAGGGTGCCAAAGTCGCTGGGTTTAACGAAGCTGCCCCCGGCATAGTTGCGCTCATCGCCCAGGATACGGTCTAGCTCTAGGGGGTGGCCGATGCTCTCGTGGATTTGCAGCATCATCTGGTCGGGGGCGAGGACCAGCGTCGTGGCCATCTCGGGGCATTCATCGGCGGTGAGCAGCTCTACGGCCTGGGCACCGACTTGATCGACCGATTCCCAGAGGGTATCCTCGGCGAGGTGCTCCCAGCCGCCCTGATAGCAGTGGGCACCGGGGCCATTGTGGTTACGGGTTTGGACCACCGGGCCGTCTTGGGCAGTGGCTCCAAAGTGAGTCATGAGGAATGAAAACTGCTGGTGAACGCGGGTGCCGCTGGTGCTGACCAGCCAGGTATCAACGGTGCGGGTGCTGGCGTTGGCGTTGGTTTGGACGATTTTGTCGGAGACTTTGAGTCGGTGGCAAATGCGGGCAAGCAGGTCGTTGATCTCGCCAGCGGTGAAGCTGTCTAGGGATTTTACCAGCGGTGACTGGTAGCTATCGGTGACCGTGGGGCGAATCTCTGGGGTAAAGCGATGGATTTGCCAGGGGACAGCTGCTTGAGCTTGCTGATAGGCCCGAATCGCTGCGGCCCGTAAGCTGTCTGGGGTAAGTCGGTTGGTGGCGGCATAGCCGAGTTGGCCGTCGACCATGATTTCTACCATGGCACCGAGTTCGTTAAAGCGGCGATTGCCTTCGGGTTTGCCGTCTCGCATGGCGCGGCGGGTGCCGGTTTCGCGAACGGCGCGAATACCTACCCAGTCGGCGGCTAGGGTAAGGGAATCGAGGATTTGTTGGAGTAAATCGATTAGGTCGGTGGTTGGGGTTGAAGCCAGGACCATGGGCACCTCAGATGTCTGGAAAACCGTTGATAGATCTCTATTGTATTCAGAACCCAACTGAAAAGGTTAATGCTGGTTTTGAGCCAAACTACAGGCAGTTGTAGACTCTATCTGAGGCCAAACCACGGAGCTGGATGATGTCAGAAGGCAAATTTTGGTCATACCCAATGAATGAAAACAAACTATATAGCCGAGATCCCTTTGCCAGCTTTCTCATTGAGAGACTCAAATTAACACCTCTAAAAGCATTTTTCCTATTACTCTTTATTACAATTCTTCTTTACGCCCTATTAAGCCCACGCGAAATATTCACAACTAGCGCCGTCCTTTCATGGCTATGGCGATTAGTACTTTTTCCCTCCCTAGGAGGATATTATTTATGGTTATATCAATTGATGCCGGGGCTTCTCGCAGATCTTGATCAAAAAAGCACTGTAGACATCAATCCAGATGATTGGGCCTTGATGTCTAAGACGTATCAAAACTTTAGATGGTCTTATTTAGCGATTAGCATCAGCACATTGAGTGTTGCTTTCTTTATAACCGCAAGGTTGAGAGAGCAGAGATGGGCAGAATCTTGGTTGCTAGAACTCCTCAAAACATTTGCGGTGTCGTTCGGCTCTTATATGGCAGTGATGACTGCCCTCATTTTGTCAATCAATACGTGGCTGATTTGGAAACTATTAAGGCCAAAGACAATCCATATTGAACCCTTACACTCAGACGGATGCGGGGGCTTGGGTGTACTGACTCAGTACGCTCTAAAAACAGCCTATGTGATTGCGACATTTGGCATCATCGTCGGCATCATTGAGCACAGGTTTATCACCCGTGGAATGGCTAGCGAACTATGGGTAGTGCATTTGACTGTTCCACTCTATATTGGGCTGTCCTTAGTGTCATTTTTTGGCCCTCTGGTCACTGCTCATCACAAAATGTTAGATGCCAAGAGAAATCTTCTTGATCGAATATCTGAACAGTTTCAAATTGATTATCAACGACTATTGAAGTTAAACGCTGACTCGAACACTGAATCTCTTGAAAAATCTATAAACAAGATCAAGCAGATAGACCTGATCCATGAAAGAACCCGTCAGTTTCCTGTTTGGCCATTCAATACACAGGCATTGCGAAAATATTTTCTGTCATTGATTGCGCCTCTGCTGCCACCTGTAGTGGGTCTATTGCAGCAGGGTATACATTTATTGCTCAAACAGTGGGGCCTTATTTAGTCTGGTCACCTCAGCAATGGTCATTTCGCACGGTGCCATCGGGCATGCGGGTTTGACAAAATTTGGCTCCGGTCAGATTGGCGCCGTTTAGTTTAGCCTGGTGCAAATCGGCGTGGCGTAGATTTGCCCAGTAAAGGTTGGCGTGGGTGAGATCTGCGCCTTCCAGGCGAGCGCTTTCTAGATTGGCATGGCTGAGGTTAGCGTCTCTCACATTGGCTCGGTTGAGATCGGCCCCCACCAGGGTGGCTCGATAGGCATTGGCGCGCTCTAGACTGGCTTCGTATAAGACGGCTTTGCCCAAAAAGGCTTGTCGTAAATTGGTCTCGGCTAAGTTTACTTTGTAGCCATTGATGTGAGACAGATCGGTCTGGCTGAGGTTGGCTTTTTTGAAATTTGCCTTGCGAAAGTCAGCCTCTGCCAGGCGGGCCCCGTGAAGATCGGCTTTCCGCAAATCAAGATCGCGAAACTTGCGATCGCCAAGCTGATGATAACGATGCAAAATATCTCGCAGGGTCTCTCGCAGGCCAATATTAAACATTTTTTTAAGGATTGTTGATCTCTAGCAGGCTAATTCAGAACAGCACCTACACAATTAATAGCGTGTTTGAGGTAAAGCGAGACAACAACGTCATGGAATGAAACACGACATCCCCCTCGCTCTGCACCCTTCGCCTAAAATAAACAGGTTGATTTGACGCCAACCCATGAGTTATTTTCGTTCGTCTGTGGATGCGATGACTGGCTACAAGCCGGGAGAACAGCCCAAACCGGGTACGCCAATTATCAAGCTAAATACGAACGAAAATCCGTACTCGCCCTCGCCAAAAGCGATAGAAGTTCTCAGAAATCTAGACAGTGAATGGCTGCGTCGCTATCCTGACCCGTTTGCGAAAGCGTTTTGTCAGGCGGTCAGCGAGGCGTTGGCGGTGCCTGCGGACTGGGTAATTGTCAGCAACGGTAGCGACGAACTGCTGAATGTGCTGATTCGAGCCTGTGCGGAGGGGGTCGAGCGCAAGGTGGTTTATCCAATACCGACCTATGTGCTCTATCGCACCCTGGCAGCGATTCAACCGGCCCATGTGGTAGAGGTACCCTACCTGGATGATTTTCGGTTGCCGATCGATGCGATCGCACAGGCCCAAGGGGCTCTCACTTTCATTGCCTCCCCTAACAGCCCTTCGGGTCACGTGGTGCCGCTGGCAGACTTGCGATCGCTGGCCCAGCAGCTCTCCGGCGTCCTTGTCATTGACGAGGCCTATGTGGACTTTGCTGAGGAGTCAGCCCTGCCTTTACTGTCAGAATTTGAAAATGTAATTTTGTTGCGCACGCTGTCGAAGGGGTACAGTTTGGCGGGGCTGCGGATGGGGTTTGGGATAGCCAATCCCAAGCTGCTGTCGGGGTTATTTAAGGTAAAGGACAGCTATAATGTGGATGCGATCGCAACCCTGGTCGGCACTGCCGCTATGCGCGATCAGGCCTATAAAAATGAATGTGCTGAGAAAGTTAAAATAAGTCGAGCCAAACTCACCAAAGAGTTGAGAAAGCTAGGGTTTAACGTGCTCGACTCCCATGGGAATTTTGTACTGGTGACCCCACCAAAAGAGAATGCAGAGCAGCTATATCTAGCCTTGAAAGAGCGAGGTATTTTAGTGCGGTACTTCAAACAACCCGGTTTGGACGATAAATTGCGCATCACCGTGGGGATCCCAGAGCAAAATCAGTCATTGTTGCAGACTTTAGGTCAGTTAAATCCACTAGGTCTTCAGTTTTAGTTTTTGGGCTGAGTGAACTTTTCGCCGAGTGGGACTTTGAGATGTGATTTGTTTGTAACCGCCTTAGTGACTTCTCACCAAGAGGGCTCAATCAGCCAGAAAACCTAGGATGTGATGAAGATGCATGCCCCTTAGCTTGGTCAGCTAGAAACCTGGACGAGTCACTCTATCGGTGAATACAATGAATACGTTAAGCAATGTCTCACCTAATCTTTGGAGCCTTGACGCATCGTGACTCTATTAGAAACGCGGGTTGCCCCTAACGCGGATCAGCTAGGCCAAGTCAAGCAACAGATTGACACCTATATTGGCAGTATTGATGCCAATCCAGACCATAGAGACGGAGCCTATCCCTACTATTTATTCCACGCACCCGGTCAGCCAATCCAGGGCACCGTCCTGATCTTCCACGGCTTTAGCGCCAGACCTCACCAGATGTCTCGTCTGGCCAGTTATTTATTTCTAAACGGCTTCAATGTATATCAAGCCTCCCTTGCAGGCCATGCTTTCAAGATCCCTGACCAGTATTGGCCGCAGGTTGACCTCAAGCCAGAAATCGCCGTTCCCCTGCGCCAAAAAATCAAGCAAGACCAGGTCTTGCAACGGTTTTTCTCAAATATGACCACCACAGGCGGCGGCTCCCTTCCTCGACCCACCGCCTTACAGATGATCAGCCTAATCGCCCGTTTGCGACGGATCGAACCTCGCATCTTAGATATCATCAAGGCCATTGAGCGCAAGCAAGACGCCGACTTTGAGCGGTACTTTATCTCTTCTCACATGCAGTATTTGCAAAATGCCCAACAGCGACTGCGCGAACTTGATGCAATGCCAGGGCCAACTTATACGATTGGTCTATCGGTCGGCGGGGCAGTCGCGCTTGCCCTGGCTGCAGACCAACCCGAGCGCATTGAGAAAGTTGTTGCCTATGCCCCGCTACTCGAAGTCTATGGAGAAGAACGAGAGCGATATGTTAATTTGGCAGGCCCGCTAGATATTCGCGAGATGGGTTGGGACGACCTGCGGTTTCCCTTGGGTTGTCTAACCGCTGCCAATCGATTTGGGGCCTTTGTTCGCAGCCGCAATAATATTCGGTCAATCAAAAAACTGTCAACGCTGATAGTTTTGACAGAAAACGAAGATGCGGCTGACATTAGAATCAATCAGCAGTTCTCTGAATCTCTAGGGCAAGAATATCAGGGGCACTATCTTTACACTTACCCGGCCAGCGATCTAGTTCCACATCCCATGGTAGATCCAGAAGAAATCAGCCAGGGCATGAGTAATGAATTTTGGCAGAGCTTGTACCAGGAGACTTTTCGGTTTCTAGCCGGAAACAAATTTAATGCCGCCAACATGAGCACCTTAAAGCAAGATCCAGGGTTGCCTCAAGTACCACCTATATAGGCTCTTTGCCGATCTCTCAGTCGGACCACATTTGTAATGCAGTTGACAATGAACTTGACGGTTCGGTTGGGCTCACTTGGAGCCCCATTCGTGATTGT
>JBCDDJ010000272.1:0-8947 GCA_039180385.1 Cyanobacteria bacterium P01_G01_bin.38
GGACAGATGAAGCCGGATGCCTCGTGTTTTTTGACGATGCTCGGCTCAACGAGGTCAGCCCCGGTCTGGGCAGCGAGAACACCGACATCATTGCGAATTGGAACTATCTAAACCAAGATCAGGCAGTTTATCTGCCTACAGAAGGACGATTGTTGTTGTTTCCGGCAAAACAGCGCCATGCGGTGACGATGAACCATACCGAAGAGAAAAGAGTCTCGCTGTCGTTTGACATTGTACTGACGTCAGCTCCCGGAGAAGCGGCAGGCACCTATGAGTTTTTGACACCACCGCCTGGCCAGTGGCAACCGTTTACCAAGCGGGAGTTAGAGGGGGGCTCCCAGGAAAGTCCCTAATTTTGACTCGCCTCCAAAATATGGGTCGTATTCAGATGCAGCCCCACCGCATTGTCCCCAAGTCGCAGAATGTCCTCGTATTGTTCTAAAGAGCCTGGATAAGCCTGTTCCTCACAAATTTGCCAATGGGCTGACGCCTGCTGAGCATTGCCCGTCTGCTCATAAACATCCGCCAAAAAGCAATAGGCCACCCCCTGCCCCCCATAGGTTTGATTGGAGATTTGTCCGTTATTCACCTCTTGAGCAAGGGATTGCTCAAAACGAATGGCGTTTTGAAACTGCTCCCCTGCGCTTGCCAGAAGTTGATTTTGGGCTTCACCAGATTCCGCTTCAGCCTCGGCCCGTTTCATCAGAGTCACCCCCAGGTTCGTATGCAACATCGCCTTTAAGCGCTCATCCCCTGGCTTCGTCTGGTTTAGCCCAATCCGAAACAGCACTTCGGCATCCAATAGCCCGCTCAACTCGCCTAGCTCTCCCGAGCCGCCATCCGCAGAGGCCGCTAAGATCAGCGTGCCCATCCCATTCAGGGCTGAGATATCTCCTTTTAGTAGCCCGTCCTGATATTCAGCCTGGGCCTCTTCAAAGCGTTCCAGGTTTTGATAGACCTCGGCCAGGTGGGTGTGTGGGTCAGAGTAACTGGGGTCAAAGGCAATGGATTCCTTGAAATCTTCAATCGCTTCGTAGAGGTTCCCAGCCCGTTGAGCCTCTAAACCCTTGTGATAATAGTGTTGGGAAAACTGCGGCAGGGAGCTATACACCCCGTAGGAGCCCAGCAGCAGTAAAGCCGACGCCCCCAGGGTCACTTCTGAATGGAAATAAGGCGGAATATTCAGCTTTTTTAGGGTGGTTTTCACCAATTTTTGGCCCTGATCGGTCAGCGTGCCCCCCGCCACCAGGACCAGGCCCGTCGCCTGGGACAGCGTGCTCAGGGTTTGCAGCAGATCAAACCCGCCCACCGCAGAAAAGGCCTGGGCGGTAATCGTCAAAAATGAAGCTGAAAACACCAGGCAGCTCACACTTAACCCATTCCAGAGCCAATCGAGCCGATCGAGCCTATGTCCGGCAGGCTCAGCCAGCTCGGTATCGAGCCACCACCACCAAGCGGTCTCTGGCGGTCTGCGGCTGCGCCGACAGTCGGCTAGCTTGTCATCAGCAACGATGGCATGGGCATGGCTTTTGAGGGCATTGTCTAAATCACTGAGGGTTGCCAAAATCGAGGATTTCTCGGCTACGGAGAAGGCGTTGGCCGTTTGCAAACAGGTCTCGACGGCATCCCGCAGCAGCAGCACATAGAGCACTTGCTGCTTGGACAGAGTATCAGCGACCTTGTCTAGTTGAGTCACGATTTGGGTATAGGCTTGTAGCGCCTGTTGGATTTTGGGGTGGATCGCTTTAGGCCGTGGCGAGGTGCTTTGGGAGTTCATTCGCTAAACGGTGGCTGAGAGGTTGGCTATCTAGAGAGTGCCCGAAATCAAGAATTTTAAGCATGTTAGTCTAGATCTGCTGACTCAAGGCTATCTGCGCTAACGCCCCTGAGTCTCCGGTGATTCTAGCGGCCATCTGGTCAGACGAGTGGTATGCTAATCTGCCCCTGTCAGACCTCAAGGAACAGTTCCCCAAAATCGTTGCGCTCTATGAGGTCAGTAACAAAACAGGCAAAGGGATTGAAGACTTACAGCAGGCTATCACCCGCGCTGCCGCTGAATTGCTCCTGATGAGTGAGATCTAGTCTGCCACTTGGCTAAAACTCGCACTAATTACTTCCCAGCCGACAACTTCTCGAGCACTGAGGTCACCTCAGCCTGCAGATTCAAAAACTCAGCTTTTCGGCGAGGATTCTCACTCCAGTCTTCGACCACTTTGAGCCCACCCGTCAAAAAAGCCGCCTTGCAAGCCCGACGCCGGATCTTGCCGCTTGATGTTTTAGGAATGCTGCCCGGTTTAACCAGGATGGTGGCGTAGGTTTGCAAATTATGGTTAGCAGCTACCGCCTGGCGAATATTCCCGGTCACCGTGGGCACATCTAGCTTTCTAAGGTGGGTCCGTTCAACTTCGTGGACTACGACTAGCCGTTCTTGGCCCTTGTCTGCGACAGAAAAGACGGCCCCGCTATTGAGACGCAGGGCGGGGTGGCTGTTTTCAACCGTGAGTTCAATATCCTGCGGGTAGTAGTTTTGTCCCCGAATAATGATGATATCTTTAATGCGACCGGTAATAAACAACTCATCATTGTCTAAAAATCCTAAATCACCGGTTCGCAAAAAGGGAATATTCCCCGTATCTGGCAGGCGATGACCAAAGGCAGCTTGGGTCTCCTGAGGCTTATGCCAATATCCCTGGGCGATGCTGGGGCCAGCCACCCAAACTTCTCCGACTTGAGCAGGTGAGCAGGGCAATAGCGTATCTGGGTTAACAATGGCGACGATTTGGTCTGGCAAACTCTGTCCACAACCCGTCACGGTTTGCACGCCGTCGCGACTTTGAGGCTGGCAATCGACCACCTGGTGACGTTCCAGGGGCTCTGTTTCAATCTTTTTAAGTACAGGGGCTATCCTGTGATCACCACCGGAGACAATCAGGGTGGTTTCGGCCATGCCGTAGCAAGGATAAAAAGCTTCTCGACGAAACCCAAATGGCTCAAAGGTTTGCGAAAACTGGTCCAGGGTTTCAGCTCGCACTGGCTCAGCCCCCGTAAAGGCAACTTGCCAACTGCTGAGATCGAGATCGGTGAGCTGCTCTGGCTTAAGTCGGCGCACGCAGAGGTCATAGGCAAAGTTAGGGCCGCCGCTGGTGGTGGCCCCATAGCGAGAAATTGCCTGTAGCCAGCGCATCGGCTTTTGCAAAAAATCAACAGGAGACATCAACACCACTGAAAACCCCCCATAGAGAGGTTGGAGGACACCGCCAATCAGGCCCATGTCGTGGTATGGAGGCAACCAAATGACACCGCGACTGCCCGCATCGTGGCCAAAACACCAGTGGATTGCGGCGGAGTTATGCATCAAGTTGCCCTGGGTCACCATGACCCCTTTGGGCTCCCCCGTCGAGCCAGAGGTATATTGCAGAAAAGCTAACTGATCGGATTTGATATCTAATTTTTGCCAGTCAGGAGGGTGGGCGACATCAATCGTGTCAGTGGCTAGCCAGTGCAGGTCTGAAAACTGAGATTCTTGAGCGAGCCACTGGTTGATTTTGTTGAGATAGGCATCGGTGGTCAGCAAGACTGACGCCTGTGAATCGGCAACAATCGTTTGCAACCGTGACAGGTTTTGATTTTTACGAGGCGGATAGGCGGGGACTGCGATCACCCCTGCATACAAACAGCCCAAAAAAGCAGCGACAAAATCAAGCCCCGGCGGATAGAGAAGCAATGCCCGCTCTCCGGTCGCCTGGATGGATTGCAGTCGAGCCGCGATCGCTTTGACGCGCTCAGAAAGCGCTCGATAGCTCAAGCGACTATCTTCTGTTTCGCCATGATTTAAGAAAGTATAAGCCAGGCTGTCCGGTTGCTCATGGGCTCTCAGCTCGAGCAGATCTACAAAAGTTGAACATTGAGACGCCACTCCAAATGAGCTATCTAGGAAACGGTTCATCATAAGGGTCCTCGTAGCTATTACAACAGTCAAGGATAGGCCTCAACGCCGTCAGCACAGGCGGGGTTTTGTTTGCATTGACGGCATTGATATAAAACATTCGAAAGAACGCAGACCAGACATCCGCAATGGGATCTCTCAGGTTAAAGTCAGCCCTTCAAAAAAATCCCCCATCATGTCGCAGTAATCTAGCAGGGCCTCTGTACGCTCACTTATAAACGCCTATCAATGTCATCGCCAGAGAGCTATCAGGGAGACCCGGCAAATTTCAAGTGATTATGAGCTTCATGCTTAACCATACATTACTTATGTTGCAGTCATCCAGAAGTAATGCATGAGTGATGTTAAGAAATTGTAAAACCTCAAAATAGTTATGCAAAATGTTATGGTTTACACGTAATGTATTGTTTGAGCGGACTAACTTAAGGATGTCGCTGGAGATTGGGTTTTTCCTACTAGCGACTGCGGAAACTTTTTCGCTCAATGCGTATCAGTGAGCTGGGGGATAGTTGCTCCGTGCGCCGCATACAGAATTAGTATGCATAAATTAAGGAACATTTGAGTTTAAGTACAAGTCTGATTTCCTGAAGGATCAGATTCATATAGGTTAGGATTTGCTGCTGCGAGTGTTGAGATTGACCTCGGAGCTAGGAGACATCATTTCTAAAGTGAATAGCGTTAGTGAGGTTGTACCTGTGCAGCCCGGTATCGCATGCAAAAGTTAAGCGAGAGGTTTTCCCATGGTTGCTTATCCCAATGTTGTTCAATACAAATCTTCTAAGACGCTGCCAACCTCAGAAGACATTCAAGACTGGATTGTTGATTATCTCGCCGATTTATTAGAGGTTTCCCCTGAGGAGGTTGACCCAGCCATTTCGTTTGATCGGTATGGCTTAGACTCGTCAGCAGCGATTGGGTTGACCGGCGATCTTGAAGATTGGCTGGGGCAAGAGGTTGAGCCCACGCTGCTTTATGACTATCCGACGGTGGCTGCTCTGGCGCAGTATTTGAGTAGTGAGTAGTGGGGGTAGTGGGCTTCGGCGTGAGCTCAGTCGAACGGTAGTGAATAAACCTAGTTCCTGGCTCCTAATTCCTAGATTCTCCTCCCGTCAAAAAACTCTGCCTCAAGTAACCTCCCTTCCTATTTAAGTTCCTTTCACACACTGTCGAGGACAAGGCTATGGTTGTGCAAATCGAATCACTCAGTAGGCCAAATACTAGGCCGGAGATTGGCCGGACACGGAAGTGTCAGAAGCTAGTGGCGACTACCTACGATAACAATATTGCTTCTGACTACACAGAAAAGATTGAGGCGCTCAATCGACAGTTTCGCTATGCCGACAACAGTGCGCATTATTGGAGTGCCCCTGAGCAATCTGTCCTATTTGGCACACCGCTATATGCCTCTGCAACACCGGCCCAGCGGTTGGCTTTAAATCATCTGCACTGGTTTGCTAACTACAATTATATTTCTGACTCAGAATCAGAGACGGTGGCGTTTAATCAGATTACTGGCAGTGTATTTAAATCGATCGGGGGGTATGGGACCCTGGCAGAGGAGCTGACGGTAGAGACTGAGCAGGAGTATCAGCACATCAACGCTTTTCGCAAGATTGGGCTGATGACGGCTACCCACGTCATTGGTAGATCGGGGTTGAATGCTTTACTCAAGTGGAACTCTTACAAACTCAAGCTGGGTCAGGATAAGGTGCCGACCTATCAGTACTATGCGCTGCGTGCGATCGCAAAGCGCATGACCCGCCATACCCGCGCCCACTATTCAAACTATTTACACCAGACCGAAGCCGAAAGTCCTTTTATCCTCCAGGCACCCACCACCGGCATGTTGGGGCGATCCTTAGCATTTTCGGTGCCTTTGCAGAGCTTTTTTAGCTTTAGCTGGGGGGCAGGCTCACCCTTTATGGCCTGTCAGTTTTACACGATCCGCATGATTGCCAACTTGTATCTCAAGAACATGGAGCATGGGATCGCAAAGTATTACAAGACTCTGGAAAATGCGGGCGAATTTATCCCCGCCCCAACCGCGGTCTCTCGCTACCACTTTTTAGACGAAGCCTTTCACACCACAATCTCTCAGCTGCTGGCTAAGGACCTATACCGAGAGTTTTCGAAACCCACCGCCTATGAGCGATTTGTGGCCAATATGAGCCTTTACATGATGCAGCGTGGCACCCTGGGCGGGCTCTCAGGGGTGCTGCCCCACCGCTACTTTGCCGATGACGGCACCCTTATGGAAGTGCTCTATCGACTGTTGCAGGGGCCTGTATTTGGCATGGCAGCCGATGAGGTCCTGCACTGGATGCAGCGATGTCTCTGTCAGGAGCACGATGGGTTTCATCTAGCCAGTCACAATCGCCATCGCCTGTTGGGCGAGCTGCGTCGATTTTTCCAGCCAGTGGAGTACCTTTGGCCCGTCAACCGAGAGATGCAGGTGATGGCTAAGCGCGGCTCCATTGACGCCGCCCTGCGACAAAACAAGATCACCTTTGACCAGTTCTCTCGTTCGGTGGTAGCTTAATTATGGAACCGATTGCAGTGGTCGGCATGGGCTGCCGATTTCCCCAGGCCAACAGCCCAGAAGTGTTTTGGCAAATCTTGTACGAGGGTCGAGAGGCCGTAGTGCCCGTACCCCAGGACCGATGGGATATTGATGATTTTTACGACCCGAGCCCCGAGACGCGGGGCAAGATGAGCACTCGCCTGGGCGCTTTTTTAGACCAGGTAGACGGCTTTGATGCTGAGTTTTTTGGGATGGCGGCTGATGAGGTCGAGCATGTAGACCCGCAGCAGCGGCTGTTTTTGGAGGTGGCCTGGGAGGCTCTGGAGCAAGGGGGCATCTTGCCTAACAGTCTGGCGGGGACTGCCACAGGCGTCTTCATTGGGCTGTGTACCGTTGACTATCACCGGCTGCTCTACAAGCGCTTTGATCGGATTGGCCCCCATAGCGGCACTGGCACCACGATGTGTATCACTGCCAATCGCCTCTCCTATCTACTCGATTTGCGCGGTCCCAGTCTGGCTATTGATGCGGCTTGTTCCTCGTCTTTGGTAACGGTCCATCTGGCCTGTCAGAGTTTGCGCTCTGGCGAATCAGATTTGTGTCTGGCAGGTGGGGTGAACCTGATTCTCTCGCCCGACTCGACGATCTCTTCGTCCCAGACTCGCCTGCTCTCTAAAGCAGGTCGCTGTCGGCCCTTTGACACCGAGGCCGACGGCTATGTCAGGGGCGAAGGCTGCGGCGTGGTGGTGCTGAAGCGACTGTCCGATGCGCGCCAGGACGGTGACAATATCTTGGCCCTGATTCGCGGCTCAGCAGTTAACCAGGATGGGTTGAGCAATAGCCTGACTGCGCCGAATGGGTTAGCACAACAGGCTGTGATTCGCCGCGCCCTCGACAACAGCGGGGTGCAGCCCCATGAGATTAGCTATGTCGAGGCCCATGCCGTGGGCACTCCCCTGGGAGATGCGATTGAGTTTAAGGCGCTCAAGGCTGTGCTCACAGAGGGCCGTGATGCCGATCGGCCTTGCTGGGTTGGCTCGGCCAAGCCCAACATCGGTCATCTAGAGGCCGCCTCGGGGATGGCTGCGCTGATCAAGGTGATTCTGTCTTTGCAGCATGAACAAATCCCAGCTCATCTGCACTTAGATACACTCAATCCCTATATTTCTATCGGGGATGCTCCGATGGCCATTCCCACCGAGCCGCAGCCCTGGCCGCGGGGAGATCAACGCCGATTGGCGGGGATCAGCGCCTTTGGATTTGGCGGCACCAATACCCACCTTGTTCTCCAAGAAGCCCCCTGGCTTCCAGTCGTTACTCAACTTGAGGGAGATCGTCCCTGTCACCTGCTGACCCTATCAGCAAAAACCCCCGACGCCCTGGGTGAACTGATCAAGCAGTATGAGACGCTGCTAGAAGGCACGCCAGACCTCTCCCTGGCCGACCTTTGCTTTACAGCCAACACAGGACGAACCCCTTTTGAGCATCGACTTTGCGTGGTCGCTGAGACGATTTCTCAGCTCCAGCAGCAGCTCCACGGGTTTACCCGACAGCATGCTATGCCAGATGTATTGAGTGCCACCGTCAAACGCCGCAGGCCCCCCAAGGTGGCCTTTATTTTTCCACTGGTCGGGGTCGAACTGTTGGCCCTCGGGCGTCAGTTGTACAATACTCAACTCTTCTTTCGGCAAGCGTTTGATCAGTGTGACCGGTGCAGCTGTTCAATCTCTGGGGTATGACGGTACCAAAAAAGACTTTGCTGTTTGGGAGAAAGTAGCATTATACCTTAACGGGAAGTTGATTAGTGGTATTGAACCAGGAACTACCGTAGATACACCAATAGCTTTAATCACAGCTTCTCCTACCACTGGTAATGGGCCATTATTAGTTTCTTTTGACGGTTCTGGGTCTACAGATCCCAATGGAGACGTGCTGACATATCTTTGGGATTTAGGAAATGGAATCACCAAAACAGGAGCAACTATAGATCACGAATTTACCGAATTTGGGGATCAGATAGTGACCTTGACAGTTAGTGATCCAAGCGGTAATAGGGATAGGGATACTATCACAATTACCGTTTCTGATCCTAATCAACCTCCGTTGGCTTCCTTTACGGTAGATGCAGATACCGCTATCGCTCAAGCTACAATTACTTTTGATGCTTCATCTTCTAGCGATCCTAATAATGATACTTTGACCTATACCTGGGATTTTGGAAACGGAGATACAGCGACAGGAATAACTACTTCTTATTCATTTAATGTAATAGGTACATTTACCGTACAACTTACAGTGAGTGATGGTAAACTTGATAATTCGGTAACCAAAACCATAACAATTACAGACGGAAATCCAATAGCCAGTATTACTGCAGATGCAACCTCTGGTATAGCACCACTGAGTGTAAATTTTGATGCTACAGGATCTTTGGATCCACAGGGGAATGTATTGAGTTATGCTTGGGATTTTGAAGATAC
>JBCDDJ010000273.1:0-8927 GCA_039180385.1 Cyanobacteria bacterium P01_G01_bin.38
GCAGGGAGCGTTCCCCTGTCCATCGAGCAAACGCCTGCGCCAGGGCTGTCAGTAAAACATCGTTGATCTGGGTTCGATACGCGGTTGGCACCTCCTGCAATAGCGTTAAAGTTTCCGCCTCGTTGAGAGCGACTGAAACAATCTGAGCCCTGGCCACTGTATTGCTGTCTGTACTATCGCTGTCCGTGCGATCGCTGTCTGGGTTATCGGCGCTATCGCCTTTGGGCCAGTCCACAGGGAGGGGGGCGACCGGCTGACGAGACTGCTTTAGCCAGTAGTCCAGCTCTTGTTGCAATAGGTCAGACTGCGCATAGTCCACTAATTGTTTTGCCCAGTACTGAAACGAGGTCGTTTTCGGAGGCAGTTGCACGACGCTGCCCTGGCTTAGCTGATGATGAACTATCTGGAGATCTTCTAATAAAATTCGCCAAGAAACTCCATCTACCGCCAAGTGATGGATGACCAACAGCAGACGACCGGCCCTATCTGGGCCCAAGTCAAAGTAGGCAACCCGAATCAGGGGACCGGCGGACAGATTCAGGCTCGCCTGCAGCTCGGCAGCGGCTGTGGTGAGGGCAAGCCTCTGGTCCGACTCTGAAACGGTTGATAAATCCACCCAAGCTAACGGGGTTACCGGGTCAGGTGCGGCTTCAAATTGCTGCCAGCTCGCCTCTTCATAGATAAACCGCAGCCGCAGAGTATCATGGTGAGCCAACAATATCTGTACTGCCTGCTCCAGCTGATCTATCGCCAAGGTCTGTCGCACTTCTAGCAGGATGGACTGGTTCCAATGGTGCCGATCGGGCAGCGGTTGATCAAAGAACCAGTGCTGAATCGGCGTCAGAGGAACAGCCCCCCCCACAGGCCCCTGTTCGGCCTGGATCAGCTGCTGAGTCGTCGCCACTGCGGCCAGCTCGGCGATGGTCTGGTTTTCAAAAACCTGCTTGGGGGTTAATTTTAGACCTGCCTGGTTGGCTCTGGCCACAATTTGGATGCTCAGGATAGAATCCCCCCCGAGATCAAAGAAGTTATCGTGGATGCCGATTTTCTCTATCCTGAGTGTCTGGGCCCAGATTTGGGCCAGGGTTTTCTCCGCCACCGACCCAGGCGCAACAAAGCTATCTTCTCGGTCAGGGGGGGATAAATCAAGATCAAGCAGTGCCTGGCTATCGACCTTGCCGTTGGGGGTCAGCGGCAGGGTTTTGAGCTGCACAAAAGCAGCCGGGAGCATATAGTCAGGCAGCTGCGCTTTGATCAGCTCGCGGAGTTCGTGGTTGGTGAGCGCTGATTGTTTTTTGGGGACGACATAGGCGACCAGACACGGATTGCCCGACTGGGCCTTGCGGGCGAGGACGACCGCTGCTTGCACCTCAGGATGCTGTCTGAGAACGACCTCAATCTCTCCTAATTCAATCCGGTAGCCGCGAATTTTAACCTGGTGATCGAGGCGTCCGAGATATTCAAGGGTGCCGTCTGGTTGATAGCGAGCCAGGTCTCCGGTTTTGTAGAGAGTGGAGGGGAGCGGGGAAGTGGGGGAGTGGGGGGGTGGGGAAGGTGGGGGAGGTGGGGAGGTAGGAGATGTATCATGACTTCCGTCTTTCGCCTTCTGTCTTCTGTCTTCTAAAAAGGGATTGGGGATAAACCGTTCTGCTGTCAGATCAGGCCGGTTTAGATAGCCTCGGGCAACCCCGGCACCGCCAATGTAGAGTTCTCCTGGGACACCGATGGGTACGGGTTGTAAGTCAGTGTCTAACAGATAGATTTGCGTATTGGCAATGGGGCGACCAATCGGCACAGTGGCCTGCTGTCCGCTGCTCAGCGTCTCTGAGTTAATGGGGTAGACTGACACGCCAACGGTGGCTTCTGTGGGACCGTAGTGATTGAAAATGAGGCAGTCGGGCGCATAGGTGTGGATTTGCTCAACCAGCTGCCAGCGACAGGCTTCGCCCCCTAGCACCAGCCGCTGTCGAGGCAAAATTTGGGCGGGCTGAGACGATGTCAATAGGGCTGCAAGGTGAGACGGCACAATCTTGAGGCAGTCGATAGGATGGTGATGAAAATACTCGGCCAGTGCCTCAGGGCTAGCGGTGCGATCAGCCGATATGATGTGGAGACAGCCGCCCCCTAAGAGGGCAGGGAAAATAGTAGTGTTGCCCAGGTCGGCGGCAAAGGTGGAAACTGTCGCAAAACTTTTGCAGGTTGAAAGGTTTAGGGTTTGTGCGATCGCATTTATATAATTGCACAGCTGCCGATGCTCAACGGCCACTCCTTTGGGTTGGCCTGTCGAGCCAGAGGTAAACAAGACATAGGCCAAATTTTCAGGGCTCACGCAGCTGCTGAGATTATCCTGGCTTTCCTGGGCAAGGGTTTCCCACTGAGCTTCCAAGCAGACCCGTGGGATATCAAGGTCAGGCAACCTGGCCATCAAGTTTTCTTGACTGACCAGCACCGCAGCCCGAGCATCCGCTAAGCGAAATACCAGGCTCTCTTTGGGTAAAGCAGGCTCTAAGGGCAGATAGGCCCCACCCGCTTTAAGAATTGCCAGCAGGCAGATAACCCAGTCGAGCGATCGCTCTAGATAAATCCCCACTATCTTCTCAGCTCCAACCCCCAATCGCTGTAGATTGTGAGCCAGCTGATTTGCTTTCGCGTTGAGTTCAGCGTAAGTCAACTGCTGATTTTCAAAGACAGCAGCGATATCATGGGGCGTCTGTTTGACCTGTGCTTCAAACAGCTGGTGAATACATTGATTTTCTGGAGACTCAGCCTGGGTCTGGTTAAATTGGGTTAAGAGTTTCTGCCGTTGGCAATCGCTGAGTAGCCGCAGATGACCAATGGCAGAGTCAGGACTGCTCAGTGAGTTTTCTAATAAGGTTAAAAACCACTCTGATAGCTCTTTGATCTCTGCATCGCTATAAAACCGAGAATCATAACAAAAGTCTGTCGATAGCCTACTCCCTTGGCGAAGGCAAAATAAATTAACTCTAGCTGACTCAGTATGCGAGTACCGCTTATGGAGAGAAAAAGAAACATCAGCCTGACAATAGGCTTCTGGCCATTCTTCAAACTCAAAACAAAAGGCGCATACAGGTAGCCTGCTATCGCTGTTGGCTTGGCTGGTAGAGATTTCCCCTGCAAAATAGTCTTGCCACTCGTGCGCATCATTGACTGATTTGCTAACTTGTTCTAAGACCTGTTCAAATGACAGGTGATCTTCTAGTTCGAAAAAAATTGGCAAAGACTTTGATAGTGGCCCTAGCGCATGGGTTAACTCTGCATACTGCCTACCGCTACTGGCGATACCGAGGGTTAGCGCTTGCCGCCCCGTGAGCCTCCAGAGCAAAATTTGCCAGCATGATAGCAATACTGCAGAGATATCTCCCTCCAGGCCACTTGCTAGAGAGCTGATCTTGTCAACCAAATTTGCCTCAATATTCACTGAGATCGTCTCGACTGGCGACTCTGTTTCTGGACGATTTTTTTTATCCCTCTCAAGAAAACTCAAGCCTGCAGTGCTGTTATGAGGGGCCACATTTTGAGCCTGCCAGTACTCTTGACCGGCCCCCGTCTGGTCGAGCAATTCATTTTGCCATTCGGCAATGTCCGCATACTGCATCACGTCTGTGGGGGTATTTTTAGCCTGTAAACTGGCCGAATGTAAAATGCTGAGTTCATTCACGATCTGCTTGAGCGTTGTTCCGTCTGCAATCAGTGCAGATAAGCGAATAATCAATACATGCTTTTCTGACGAGAACCTCAGGAGATGTACGGTGAAAGGGGGACTGACGTCAAATACGAAAGGCTGATGCTTGAGCTTTTCAAAAAGTGATTCAGCTGCGGCTGATTGTGCTTGCGGAGATAACGCAGTTAGATTTTGTTCGTAGAGAGAAATTTTATCTTTTTCGGCGATTATCTGCAGTGGCACTGTCATGCCAGGCAGGCATCGAAAAGTAGTCCGAAGAATCTCATGCCGACAAACAATAGTTTGCAGGGCAGTCCTCAGGGCTTCTTCACTCAAACTACCGTTTATCAGGATTTCACCTTGAACGCAGTAGGGCTGCGTCTGTTCGCGCTGCTGTAACAGCCACACATGTTTTTGCTGGGGTGACAAGTGAAACCCTTCAAGCTGCTTACTCTGCATACCCATAAACCCCTAATTTCGCCAGTACTCCGGCCAGACCTCTTGTAGATAGATATCCTGGTATATCTTGCCAAAATCTTGCGACAACCCAAACAATCTGTGTATCCTGAACACCTGCTGCTGATAAAACTCAATTCCAGGTATTTTTGAGAAATATATCGGCTTTACGCAATCTATCCATATCGCAGCTTACGCGATTTATCCATCGGATTGCGCTATGTATCGCGCTGGAAAATATCTAGACTGGTAAAATTTTAAAGCAATTGCTCTAAATAAACTGGCACGTTCTCAACCAGGGATGAAACTGAACCCCCTTGTTATGAAAACAACATCTTCGTTACCTTCGTAGCAACCTCCACTCGAATTTCCTAAGTCATCTCGCAAGCCGTTGCTGACGAGACCTCTAATGACAAGAGTTTCCCTGACGAGACGAGCAAGCTTGAGCAGCTTTGTTAGGATAAATTCTTAATAGATTTAGCAGATTAAATCATAAAGGCAAGCTTGGGATTTGACAAGGGCACGGGACAACATTCTTGATTGTTCTCTGTGCTAGAGTCTTTGAGATCATAAGACTCAACTCTAATTGAGACACGGATTTTTGGGACTTCACAGCTTTGCTGATAGGTTCATCAGATCACAAAACTTGGACTACCTGTGCGACTTACACCCAACTGATGTATTATCTTTAATAATGAGAGTACTTCTCATTTAAGCAGGCTCTAGATAGACGAGCTGCAGCCGGGTTAACTATGAGCTAACGGTGCCATTTTATTGACGCTTGTTATATTCCAGCCAGGTATTGCAGCCAAGTGTTGTACCCAAAAAGTTGCAGCTAGAAAAGGGTGATTATGAATACACCAGCATCGGAGAACTCTACAGTATACAAAGTTGTCCTCAACTACGAAGAACAGTATTCAATCTGGCCAGCCGATCGCGAAACGCCCCCTGGTTGGAATGACGCTGGCAAAGACGGGACAAAACAAGACTGTCTAGACTATATCGAGGAGGTTTGGACCGATATGCGACCCTTGAGTCTACGGAAAAAAATGGCCGAGCTGGAAAATTAGCCCCCTGTAGTTAGCCCCCTGTAAAAAGTATAGGCTGCGACTAGCCCTATCGCTCGGGGAGAGGGCTCTGGACTTTCGTCAGTCAACCAGGTTTTCATGCCAGCGCGGAAAATCTCAGAAATTGAGACCGTAGTGCTGATAGGACGTCAGGCTGATGAATGAAAAAATGATCGCCAGGGCAGCTTTGTAAAAAGAAGGGGCCAGTCGTGTGTTTATCCCAGTCAGCGATTGCTGACCGGCTTGTAATTTTGTCATCTTCTCCCCAGAAAGCAGTGATAGGACAGGATAGCAAGCGACGAGATCGGTAGCGATAGGTTTCAAGCAGGGCAAAGTCTGCTCTTAGAGCGGGTAAAAGCAGCGCCATCAATTCTGAGTTGTTCAGGATCTCGGCAGGGGTCCCGTTGTACTGGCGAATTTCAGCGATGAAATCGGCATCTGGCAACGTGTGGATCATGGGCTTGATATGTGGCAAGTGGGGCGCACGGGCCGCAGAGATCCAAAGATGGCAAGGCTCAATCTTTTGGGTCTGACGTAGATACTGTACTAACTCGAAAGCAATCAGTCCGCCTAGACTGTGACCAAAGCAGGCAAACGGTTTATCTAACAGAGGGAGCATGGCCTCAGCCAGCGTTGCGATTAATGGCTCTATCTGACCCACGGGCTTCTCTGTTAAGCGCCTACCGTGACCGGGGAGCTCTACAGCATGCACCTCTACAGTGTTGGGTAAGGTCTTGCCCCAGTTTCGATAGATCCAGGTACCGCCGCCCCCAGCGTAAGGGAGACAAAACAGCCTCAGGGCCGCTGTGGGGCTGGGGCAGGAGCAGCTCAGCCAGGACTTCGTCAGAGGCATCTGATTAAGAATATTTTTCAATTAGCGTATCCTCTGAGACACTATCAGACGGTCAGCATTTGCTTTGCTTTGATGACAAATGGACCTTCTAGTTTTTAGCATTGCTGACATCAATTTCCTAACGCGTTTAGAGTATCGAAAAAAGACAGTATTCCGACAGCCTGCTCTATCAGGGAAGTAATGCCTTCATTCCAGCCCTTCTCTCGAGGGAAGAAGAGAACCGAATCTGACATCCCTCTTCCGAGGGCAGATGAATTTAGGGAGAGGGGGTTGCTCGTAGGATTACTTAATTGAGAAATTTTATTGAGAAACTTTCTTAACTAAGATACACTCTGTTCAGGTCTTTCTTAAGAAAATTTCTGATTAGCGCCGTGGGTGTCCTATTTTCCAGGGTCTCCTTCCCAGTGACGGTCAAAGGTCTTAACTAATACTCCGTCTCTAACGGTGCTGTCAGAAAGCAGTTTGTGGTGTGTGAGGAAGCATGAAAACTCAGATTAGGCTGCTTGGTTTCAGCGTGTTGGCCAGCATGATGGTAGGTAAAGCGTGCCCAGTATTGGCACAGGTATCAGTCGAGGCCCAAAGTTTAGACAGTTTAGGTGCAGGGATTTTAAGTGCAGAGATTTTAAGTGCAGAGGTAACGAAGCCCGAATCCCTACGAGTCAACCAAATTGTTCAGGTTGGAGCAGCTGTCATCACCGACGTCCAGATTAGCGAAACAGCGGAGGGGCTCAGTATTGTTCTGGTTTCTGACCAACCTCTGTCTACCAGTGATTCACAGGTATCTGGCAATGCCTTGATTACCGAAATCCCCGGTGCGACTCTGGCGCTGACAGATGCGACCGTCGCTGAGCAGTTTAGCCCAGCTGAGGGCATTGCGCTGGTGCAAGTGTCCAGTTCGCCCGATGGCGGTGTAGAGGTCGCCATCACGGGCACGGATGCCCCACCTGTCGCCCAGGTGGGCGTGGAGGCAGGCAACCTGACACTCAGCGTTGTCCCTGGGGTAGCCACCGCAGAGGCAGCGGATCCAGACAGCATTCAGCTGGTGGTGACCGCCACTCGTACAGAAGAGGACATCTTAGATGTCCCGCGCTCGGTGAGGGTGATTGACAGAGAGCAAATTGAGCAGCAGCTAGAGCTGACCAACAATCTCCCTGACATCTTAGGAGAGCTGGTGCCTGGCCTGTCTCCGCCGCCAGTGCAGACGACCACTCGCGGTTTTACACTACGAGGCCGAAATGCCCTGATCTTGATCGATGGTGTTCCCCAAAACCCGAACGGTCCCATTGGGTTTGAGCTGAATACCATTGCCCCAGACTCAATAGAACGTATTGAGGTGGTGCCCGGAGCCAGTGCGATTTATGGTGACGGAGCGACGGGCGGCACAATCAACATTATTACCCGTGCTCCCCTCGAAGAGGGGGTCGTTTACAATGCCGATATTGGGACTCGGGTTGGCCTCACCTCAGTTGAGGAAGACAGCTTTAGCTACGAATTTGGCTTTGGAGTCGCCGCCGCAGACGAGAGAGCTGATGGTCGGCTCTCGCTCACATATGACATCAACAACGCCCGGTTTGATGCGGACGGAGACCGGATTCCCCCTGAGACCGGCATTAGTGACACCAACCGACTGGGGTTGCTGGCCAAGCTTGGCTATGACTTAGATGACGATCAGCGGTTGGCATTTACCTACAGCTTCTACGAAGATGCCTTGGACAGCGTATTTGCGACAGACACCTCTATTTTCACGATTCCTGGGACTCAGACCGCAAGAGCGATCCGAACTGGCTCCATTGACTACGAAGAGCCGCCACAAGCGATTAACCACGTTCTCAATCTTACCTACCGCCATGCTGACCTGCTAGGCTCTCAGCTAGATGCTCAGCTTTACTACACTGATCTAGAGGTTACACAAACCTTTGGAGACCTTCGACTGGGAGGTTTTCCAGACTTTTTTCCCGATATTTTTCAAAATCAAAACAACTACTCGGAGCTAGGGGCTCGCGTGCAGGTAGACACGCCTTTGGGCAACTCAGCCAGTCTGCTATGGGGGGCCGACTATGCCCAAGAAGAGAATGAAAATGCAGCCCTATTTTTAGATGCTGAGGCATTTGATGCCAATCGAGAACTCAATGTCACTGACGAGTTTTCTCTGTTTCCTAAATATGAGATAGATAGTTTAGGGCTGTTTGCCCAAGCCCGATGGGACATCACTGAGCAGTGGCAGATTAGCGGCGGTCTTCGCTATGACAGCTTCGATTTTTCGGTGGATGACTACCAGCTGGCGTTTCAGTTTCCTCGCGAGCGCGAGGGAGGGAGCGGTAGTGCTGACGATGTGTCGTTTAATGCGGGTCTTCTCTACCGACCTGTTCCAGAAATTGGGCTGTTTGCTAACTTTTCTCAGGGATTTTCAATTCCCAACCTGGGACTCGCTTTCTCCAGCGCTGTTCCTACGTTTGATATTGATGATAATCTGGCTCTGGAGCCACAAAAGGTGGACAACTTTGAGGTCGGGGTTCGGGCAGAGTTTGATCAGGTGCAGGCCAGTATTGCAGGCTTTTACAGCGAATCTGATCTGGGCAGCGCTTTTGCGTTTAACCAAGAAACCCTTTCTTCGGAGTTGGTGCGTGCGCCGCAGCGCAACTACGGGGTAGAGGCCACGCTAGACTGGCAGCCCAGTAACACCTGGCAGCTGGGGGGCTATTTTAGCTGGAGCGAAGGAGAGAATGATGTCGATGATGATGGAGATTTTTTGGCGCTGGGGTCGCTGAACGTACCGCCTTACAAACTAGGGCTATACGTTGAGAATGAAACTACCCCTGGTTGGACAAATCGGCTACAGATGCTGCTGGTGGGCGATCGCGATCGCGCC
>JBCDDJ010000274.1:0-8926 GCA_039180385.1 Cyanobacteria bacterium P01_G01_bin.38
ACCGCTGAGATTTTAGCGGGTCGGTACGGGGTGGGCTATATCACTTGGGAGTCTTATGTCACTTCCAACTACCCGCCGATTGTGATGGGGATGTTGTTGATTGGCCTGATGGGGGCGATCAGTTCTTGGACAGTCGGGCGCGGCATGGGGGCTTTAATGCCCTGGCGTGTAATTAAGAAACAGGATGCTTAGGTGGTGGTGGGTGATAGGTGGAAGAAGTTAAACCTAAGACCTAAAACCTAAGACCTAAAACCCAAAACCGCTATTTACTTGGCAGGACCTAAATTGATGATCCAAGAGACATTGACTTCTTCAAAAAAATTTTCCAAGCTCGCAGAAACCAGCGCGAAAGGTTCGGTTAATGTGGAAGGGGTCTCGATGACTTTTAGCCGACGGGGGCAGTCTACCCAGGTTTTAGAGTCGATCAATTTGCAGATCAAACCTGGCGAGTTGGTGTGTTTATTGGGGCCATCGGGCTGTGGTAAATCGACTTTATTGAATATCATTGCCGGGTTTATCAAACCCACCGCAGGCTATGTCATGGTTGATCAGCGACAGGTTAAAAAGCCAGGGGCCGATCGGGGGTTTGTGTTTCAGCAGTATTCTTTACTGCCCTGGAAAACAACGTTTCAAAACGTCGAACTGGGGCTGAAGATTAAAGGCATGCCCAAGGCTGAACGGGAAGATATGGTGGGCGAGTATCTGAACTTAGTAGGACTGGCGAAGTATCGCAATGCTTACCCGAGTCAGCTATCCGGGGGGATGCAACAACGGGCCAGCATTGTGCGAGCGTTGGTCAATTCACCGTCGGTATTGCTGATGGATGAGCCCTTTGCGGCCCTGGATGCCCAAACCCGACACATGATGCAGGAGCTGCTGCTGACGATTTGGAGCACCCTCAAGACCACGGTTATTTTTGTCACCCATGATATTGAGGAAGCTATTTTTCTGGGCGATCGCATCTTTGTGATGGGGGTGCAACCGGGGCGAATCAAAGCTGAATTGGATATTCCCTTGGCCAGACCTCGTCATGTGGATGATATGCTCACCCCAGAGTTTACCCAACTCAATCGACAGGTGTTTGAGCTGATTAGAGAAGAGACGATGAAAAGTATGGAGACTCTTTAAATTTAAGCGGTTGTGTTAGCGGTGATGTAATGCAGTGGGAAAATGCCTGTCGCATGATCCCGTGGTGATGTTAATCGTAATATGTCTTGTAGATGGAAAACTTCTCTTCCTGTTCATCGTGTTGGTAGCAGGATAAAACGCGGAATGCTTCGACTTCCCGTATCTTTAGGCTTAATATTAACGACTACCCTTACGCTTCTGGTATATTTCTTGCATAGTCGGCATGGATTTGAAGCATTAGGCACTGTCTCTCTTGCAATCTTGATTGGGATTGCAGTTTCGAATCTTTTTAGTATTCCCAAAACTTGCCGACCCGGCATCAAATTCTCACTTAAAAAAGTGCTTAATTTAGCGATTATTCTGCTTGGCTTGCGATTTAGCTTGTCTGAGATCGCGACAGTTGGCTTTACGGGGCTTGTTATTATTACGCTCGCCTTACTGGCAACATTTACATTTACTTATTGGTTTGGTAAACGTCTGGGTCTCAATCCCCAAGTGGTACAGTTAATCGCTGCTGGAACCTCAATTTGCGGGACCTCTGCGATCGTTGCAACCAATGGTGTGGTCAAGGGATCTGAAGACGATGTGGCTTGTGCAATTGCTACTGTCACTGCCTTTGGGGCAATCGCCATGGTTTTATACCCCATGTTGCCTGACATCTTACATTTAACGCCTGAGGGATTTGGACTGTGGTGTGGTTCCTCGATTCATCAAACGGCACAAGTGGTTGCTGCTGGATTTCAGCAAGGGGCCGTTAGTGGTGAATTTGCAACCATTGCCAAGTTGTCAAGGGTTATGTTTTTGGCTCCCATTGTATTTTTTTTAGGAATTGTCTCTATCCATGAAAAAGATAAAATAGCTGATTTGAAACAGCGTCAATTACCCATCCCGTGGTTTATTTTGATGTTTTTAGGGTTGGTTTGCTTGAATACCCTGGGTCTTATTCCAGCTAATCTTAAGGAACCCCTGATCGTATTCGATAAATTTCTGATCACGATGGCTATGGTTGCTGTTGGCCTGGAAACTAACCTGTTTCAACTTAAACGAGCAGGCTTGAAGCCCCTCTATTTAGGGGCGGCCTCCTGGTTATGCCTGTCGGGAATTAGCCTAGGTCTAATTAAACTTTTGGGTGTGTAATTTTAACTTGGCCGCATCCAGAGCTGTCGTTTATCCCATGGGATAAACGACAGTTTTAAAACTGGGTGTGGTTGATCTGGCGATGCTGCACTGGTGATTGATCCAGGCAGCTGCATGGGCCATCTGAATGAGGAGACCTTAAAAAGATGCGATCGCAGTTTCCAGAAACTCGGACTGAATCCAGGTATCTACATCAATCTCACCAAGGGATTCATTGCCTGGAATGTCCTTGAGTTGGCGGATATGGTCAGTGACCCAATCAGTTCGAATGGTTGTTTCTGGGAAAAATATGCCCGTGCTATTCGAGGGTTGATAGTCCAGGGTTTTAGCCACAATCTCAGGGTCTAATCTGGCCCAATTGCTGACCAGAGACAGAGCGCTAGGGGTAGTCATATACCAATGCTGAGCTGCAATTAGCGCTTTCAAGTAGGCGACCACAATGTCGGGGTGTTGCTCAGCCAAGACCTCTCGAACGACAATGCCATGAAACGTCGGTAGCTGATTCGAATCGTTGTCGAGTAAGCGGCGAAACCTGCCGTGGTGACTGGCAATCTCATGCAGGGGGGCAAAATAGGCATAGCCATCGGCTTGGGGCTTACGCGGGGTAAGGCGATGTAGACTAAGGTTTTCGATACAGGCGAGCGTCACCGCTTGCAATAGATTTTCCCGTGAGAGGGTGCGCATAATCATACCGTGGGCTGAGGACCCAAAGGGCACGGCAATCACCCGACTGCGCAGATCATCTAAACTGCTCAAAGAGGAGTAATCAGGAACAATAATCGTATTGCCAGCGCCGTCAGGGTTACTGGCTACGAAGCTGATTAATCGAGTGTTTGTGGCGGTTGCCGTTGAGTCAGTCGGCATAGTCGCACTGAGCAAGAGGGGATAGTCTCCCAAAATACCGATATCTAACTGCTGGGCCTGCAACCCGGCCACAATCGGGGCACCCGAGGTGAAATCACGCCATTTTATACGGTATTCGGTATTACTGTACTGACCCGAGTGGGGCAAAAAATGTTCGAGGAGCCCCAATTTTTGGATAATGACCCCTGCGGTTACCGTTTGGATTGTTTTGTTTTGGGTGCCAATGGTGAGCGTTAAAGTCTCAGCGGCGGTTGGGGTGGCTCGGACAAATAGACTGGGGGATTGTAGATGAACCGCTGTTGGGTCACTCGAGAAAGCAGCGAGCTTAGATTTTGAGGCGCGAGTAGCGGTTGCTCGCGTAGCGATTGCCTTGGCGGCTGAGAGCTGAGCATTTCTGGCTCGATATCTACGTTGGGTCTGTTCAGAAACCAGGCGAATTAACTTCTTTAAAGGCCCCTTGGAGAGTGTTTCGGGAGAATGCTTTGGCTGATTGCGAGGGTCTGAGAGCTGCTTGGGCATCAGCATAAACAATCTGCAATCCAGGGCAAACTCTTGCAATGGAATGGCGACCAGAAGTTTTGCCTGACGCTCGGCCTGCAGCTGCAAGCTAGATGCAAAACCCAGATAATGCCCCTGGGTTAAGAATGTGCTCATCAGGCTAGGGGCCTGTACGGTCTCGCTTTGGGCAAAGTCTGATAGCTGCATGCCCAGTTCTGAAAGCCTGGTCTCTAAGGCGAGGCGCTCCGGTGTCCCGATGGCTGGAAAAACCCAAATGTCTGAGGTGAGTTCCTTCAGACTGAGCCATTGACAAGTGGCTAAGCGATGGTCGGCAGCCACCATTAAGAAATACCGAAAACTATCCACCGGAAACGATTTTATCTCATCAAATTCCTGCAGATTTGTTTCAGAAAAACCGACTTCGACTTCCCCCATCGTGATCGCATGATGAAGGGATTGGACCGTACTAAAGGGTAAACATTGAAGCTCAATGTCTGGGTATTTTTGACGGTATTCAAACAAAATCTTGGGTAGCCAACCACTGGCAATAGTCGCGGTACAGCCAATTTTTAATCGGCTGAATTTCCCTTGTTTTAATTCATTAATCTCTTGGATTAAACGACTTTCTAAATCAATTAAATTGGGGCCTGCTTCTAATAGGTATTTACCGACCGCTGTTAGCTTTATCTTACGCCCCAGCCGCTCAAAAAGATCTGTACCCAGACTGGATTCTAGAGATTTTATCTTGGCGCTCACCGCAGGCTGAGTCAGATTTAGGGCATCTGCCGCTTCGGTAAAGCTGAGGTGGCGAGCAACCTCTAGAAAGACTCTGAGCTGATAAATTTCCACGGCAGGAAAGCTGACCTATTAAGCAGCGAATTAAAGGACTCTCAGGCGGCTATTACTGCAGTGCCAAAACTGGTGCCAAAATCGCCCATTGCTAGCAATAATAGCGGATGCAAACTGACGTGACATCACAGGTTTTTATGAGTGTATAAAAGAAATGAATCGACAAACAGTGCTCTTTGATACAAATCTCCTTGAGGCTATCACTGAGGCTCTTTAATATGAGAACAACAAACGTTCAGTAGGTAGTCTCGATCGTTTCGGGCATATCGTTTCAGACATGGCGACGACTCCACTTCAGTAGACATGAGGAATTTTGTGTGAATACTCAGCATCTGCAAACAGATTTTTTGGTAATCGGGGGCGGTACGGCTGGCACCATGGCTGGCATTAAGGCCAAGCAAGCCAATCCCGAAGCAGACGTGTTGATTTTGGAGAAGGCCAATATTCGCCGCAGCGGCGCGATCGCAATGGGCATGGACGGGGTCAACACGGCGGTCATCCCTGGTAACTCCACCCCAGAGCAGTATGTGAGAGAAATCACCATCGCCAACGACGGCATTTTGAACCAGAAGGCGGTTTATCAAACCGGGCGCTGGGGGTTTGAGGTGATCCAGGAGTTGGAAAGCTGGGGTGTTAAGTTTCAAAAAGATCACGAAGGCAACTACGATCTCAAGCAGGTCCACCGGGTGGGTAAGTATGTGTTGCCCATGCCAGAAGGAAAAGATCTCAAGAAAATTCTTGCTCGTCAGGTCAAGCGGCACAAAGTGAGGGTCACCAATCGAGTCATGGCCACCCGAGTCATGGTCAAAGACGATCGGGTAATTGGGGCAGTGGGCTTTGACGTGCGCAAAGGAGACTTTGTGGTGATCCAGGCCAAAGCTGTGGTGCTCTGTACCGGAGCCTGTGGGCGGCTGGGCTTGCCCGCCTCTGGCTATCTCTATGGCACCTACGAGAACCCCACCAATGCCGGAGATGGTTACTCCATGGCTTACCACGCCGGGGCTGAGCTGACCAACATCGAATGTTTTCAAATTAACCCGCTGATTAAGGACTACAACGGTCCTGCCTGTGCCTATGTGGCTAGCCCTTTTGGGGCCTACACCGCTAACGCCGAGGGCAATCGCTTTATCAGCTGCGACTATTGGAGCGGTCAGATGATGCTAGAGACCTGGAAAGAGCTGAACTCAGGTAAGGGGCCAGTGCATCTGAAGATGTATCACCTGGATGACGACACCATTTCTGAAATTGAGAAGGTGCTTTGGTCCAATGAGCGCCCCAGTCGCGAACGTTTCCACGAAGGGCGTGGTGAGGACTATCGCACTAACGGTGTGGAGATGAACATTTCTGAAATTGGCCTGTGTAGCGGTCACAGTGCCTCAGGGGTTTGGGTGAATGAGAAAGCTGAAACGACAGTGCCCGGTCTCTATGCCGCTGGGGATATGGCCAGCGTGCCCCACAACTATATGATTGGAGCGTTTGTCTCAGGACGATTGTCGGGGATTAACGCTATGGACTATGTGCAAGGTTTGGAGCATGTGGACCCCGATCCTGAGTTTCTCGCCGCCGAGCAAGCCCGTATCTATGCCCCCCTTGATCGCCCCGACGGGGTACCCCACACCCAGGTAGAGTACAAGCTGCGTCGGTATGTGAATGACTATCTCCAACCGCCCAAGTCGCCTACTAAGATGGACATTGGCCTGGCTGCCTTTGAGCGGTACCATGAGACCTTAGATATTATGGGCGCACAAGACCCCCACGAGCTAATGCGCTGCATGGAAGTTCACTTTATCCGCGACTGTGCTGAGATGGCCGCGCGGGCGTCTCTCTATCGCAAAGAGAGTCGGTGGGGCCTGTATCACTATCGCCTGGATTACCCTGATAAAAACGATGACGAATGGTTTTGCCATGTCAATCTGAGAAAAACAGCCACTGGGGAAATGGAAATGTTTAAGCGCCCGGTTGCCCCTTATATGGTGGAGGTGAATCTCCAACAGGAGGTGTATGACGTGGCGGTAAGGTAAAAAGGGGTAAGGGGGAAAGGGTTTCAGCATCAGATTGCTTGGCAGCCTATAACTAACCTCTAACTATTTTTTAACTTTTAAGTTACCCATTCCCTACCGAATCTGTCTTTAGAAAGGAGAAATTCCCTATGGCTCTGGCAACGCAGCGTGTTGATGTTCCAGTCATCGTAGACGAGTCTAAGTGTCTCGAAAAATGTACCGCCTGTATTGAAGTATGCCCGCTGGATGTGCTGGTGAAAAATCCAGAGACGGGCAAAGCCTATATGAAATACGATGAATGTTGGTTTTGTCTCCCCTGTGAGAAAGAATGCCCAACCAATGCAATCACCGTGCAGATTCCGTTTTTGTTGCGCTAGGGAGGCTATCAGCCATGACCTATACCGAAATTGATCCAGAGGTGGTGCAGTGGGTAGAGATGTTGCGATCGCAGGACCTCAACGATCGTCTCGTCGCGGCCAAAGCACTACAGCATTTAGGCGATGAGGACGCGATTGAGGGTCTGATCGCCGCCCTTAAGGATGAGAGCCCCATGGTGCAGGAGATTGCTGTGACGGCCCTCTGGGAAATGGCGAACCCGGTAGCGATTCCCGCTTTGCTAGATTGTTTAGGATCTGCCCACGAAGCGGCGGTGCGCGACGAAGCCCTGTCGGCCTTGAAGGAGTTGGTGGCCCCGGATGACTTGCTGAAGCTCCTGGATGCCGTTCAGATTGACGATGAAAACGTGCAGCTAAATGTGTTGATTTTGCTGCGCAAGATTCACGATGCCCAGGCGTTGCCCTATATTTTGCCCTTCTTTGGGTCTGAGAGCCCGGCTCTGCGGGAAGCCTCGGTGGTCACCCTGCGCTACCTGAATCAGGTGGTGCGATGTGAACCGGCCCTCGCCCTGGCAAAAGATGCCCATGATGAAGTTCGACGCTCAGCCATTCTCACCCTCGGTCATCTCAGCGACGAGGCCGTGATCCCGATGCTGTGTGACGCGCTGGCCGCCGACCCCGATTGGCAGGTGCGCCGCAACGCTGCCCAAGCCCTCGATTTACATACAGCAGAGGCCGCGATTCCTGCCCTGACTCAGGCGATGGAAGATGACCACTGGCAGGTTCGCAAGTTTACCGCCCGCGCTCTGCAAAAGGTCGCAAATGAGACCGCTATCCCCAGCCTGGTCAAGGCCCTATCCGATGAATATTCGGATGTGCGTCGCGATGCTGCCATTGCCCTGGGGAATATCGGTAATCCAGATGTGTTGCCAGCGTTGCAGCAAACCCTGGATGACCCCGACAGGGATGTACAGATCTTCTCTGGTCGGGCGATTCAGAAGATTCAGGATGCGTTGTCGGAACCTATCTTTAAAGGCGAAGGGGGAAAGGCGAAGGGCGAAGGGTAGGGTGGGTCAAGCCACCAATACCCTGAACACAAGCCAGTCCCTGCTAATCGGCGAACCCACCTTCAGGACATATTGCAATCACCCATCCTGTAATACAATTCCCGTACCATAATTAAGGTGGGCGATGCCCACCCTACACCTTGTGAATTCTTCTTCCTCTCCCCAAACCGATCTCCGTAAACAAGATGCTATTCTCTGTCTTAAGCGGGTAATCGAGCCTATTCTCAACAACAACATTGTTGACCTGGGCATGGTACGTAATCTCCGGGTGGTCAACAACTATGTTTATCTGCGGCTGTATGTCGGAGCCCATCAGGAAGCTCTCAAAGATCAGGTTCAGCTCGCCCTGGGAGACTTAGCCTGGTGCCAAAAAGTTTACATTCAGCTTTGTACCATTCCCGGTGTAAGAACGACCCTGGCTGTCTCTAGCGGCAAGGGTGGCGTGGGCAAATCCACAACAGCGGTAAATCTGGCCGCAGCCCTTACCAAAACGGGTGCTAAGGTGGGCCTCCTTGATGCCGATGTTTATGGCCCCAATGTCCCGCAAATGCTGGGGCTGGCTCACACCGAGATCGAGGTGACTGACACCCCCAATGGGCAGCGCTTTAAACCGCTCGAAGCCCATGGCATCAAGGTGATGTCGGTGGGGCTGCTGGCAGAACCCGATCATCCCCTGGCCTGGCGAGGGCCTGTTTTGCATAAGATCATCACCCAGTTTATCCAAGACGTAGACTGGGGAGCGTTAGACTATCTGCTGATTGACCTGCCACCGGGGACCGGAGATGCCCAAATCACCATTATTCAAGAAAGCCCCATCTGCGGTGTGGTGATGGTGACCACTCCGCAACAGGTCGCTGTCTCCGATGTGCGGCGCAGCATTCACATGTTCCGACAGGTGGGGGTGCCGGTGTTGGGCCTGGTGGAGAATATGAGCTATCTGATCTGTGGCTGCTGTGGGGAGCGAACCTCGATCTTTGGCAGCGGCGGCGGTGAGCAGATGGCCGAGGAGCTATCGATCCCGTTACTGGGTCAGGTTCCCATTGATCCG
>JBCDDJ010000275.1:0-8886 GCA_039180385.1 Cyanobacteria bacterium P01_G01_bin.38
ATTGCGGGTGCGATCGCGGCGTATTTGAGGTGATGGCCTTGGATTACTCTTTTAACTTAATCGAGATCTCCAAAGCATCTCCTGGAGCCTTATCAGGGTCCAAACCAAAGTAGCGAGCTTTTAAGCGGCCCTCCTCAACCGAGACCGGCGGGGTGATTGCCCCCAAAGACAGCAAATCACCCGGCTGCAACCTCACCCCTTGTGCAATCAAAGTATCCCGCAGCCAGCGTACCGAGCTGATGGGGTGCCCCATCAGCTCGGTACTGTCCCCCGAAGCGATGGTTTGCCCTGCATCATTGATTAATCGCACCTGGACTTGGCCCAAGCGAGTCATCCACGCTTCGGTTGCTTCTAAGTCTATGGGGTTTCCCATCACGCCGTAACGGGTTCCAGCATTGACGGCAACCAGGGCGGTGGCGTCCACAAGAGTGTTTTCGGCGTAGAACAAATCGGGTAGTTCCATAAAGGGGATGACGGCATCCAGGCTAGCTAAGAGTTCTTCATCGGTAGTGGCAGTGTTAATAGACTCGTTGCTAACGCGCACCATCAGGTCACCCTCGGCAACGGGTCTGGCTCCAAATTCGAGAGGCAGACTATCGCCGCTCTCTAGCATCATCTCTTCGAGTAAAAAACCGTAGAGAGGATGGTTAACACCAAACTGTTCTTGGGCGGTTGGGTTGGTCAACGCCGCCTTAAAGCCGACGACGGGGCCTAAATCTGCTCTCAGACGACGGACAAAACCCACTTGCAGCTGCCCAGCTTGCTGGGCTGAAACCCCTGCTGTCATATTCGGGGCTGGTTGCCCCAGGGCGTAGTGTTGAAACAGGGCGTTGGCGATCAGGTCGGTATAGCTCTGGGCAATTTGCAGAGGGTGCGATGTGACAACTGACCCAGGGGTTATCGAGCTGGCCCAGGCTTGACCGCCGAGCAGAGTGCCCAGACACAGGCTACCTAGAAAACGTCGCAAAAATCGCCGTTGACACCGTTTCATAAGGGGGTATGCTCACTTTATCCAATTAAGTCATGGTTATCCTAACCGCTAGTGGGTAGTTTGGGGCCAATTAGATGAAGCTTTGTGATGGGGAGTGGGTGCATATCACACTGCCTGAAGATTTCTCAGCCAGGTTCGGAAACCTTGACTGGCAGCAACTTCATCTTTAAGCGCGGCTTCTAAGAAGCTGTAAAACCGATCTTCAGAGATGTTTGGAAACGTGGGACTCTCGGAAGTTTCTGCATAGACACCGTCTTGGAGGATATAGAATCGCAGCGTTTTGCCGTTAAATCGCCAAAATTCGGGAATACCCATAGATATTTTTGCCAGTTGAGATGGTGAAAAACAACCCGCTGCTCACCTAGAGGAATGGTTGATTGTTGTGCGATCGCAACCATTTATTCACTCCAGTGCCATCTGCTCATTCCAGTACCACAATAAGTTTTGCCCAAATTAACGGCAACATGCTCTGAGAAAAGCAAGTCTGCAAGGCTCTGTACCCAAGGTCTGACCAGCGAATCAGCTGCATTTGCCCCACTGTCCATTGTTCTTACGACAGCGGACGGCGATGCGGAGAACGGGGTGGTCATATTCAGGCGCTGGTGCACTCACCAGTCCGACCTGTCGTCCGGAATGGCATGGGTCATCCATCCACTGGGCGACTGTCTTGGCAGCCTTGCGGGCACGGGCCGTGCTGTCATCTTTGGTCAATAGGAAATAACCCCGGTTTAACAGCAAGTTCACATCGGCTTGTGTGCCACCGCCACTATCAATGCGCACCAGCGTGCAGGCTCGTTTGTCCGGGGATTGGGCTATCCCCAAGGTCTGCTCAGTGGCTTGAATCAACGGTTGGAGGGCCTTCGCCAATTGGGTTTTGCCCTCGTGGCAAAGGCCGCTTTCGGACCACAGGGTTGACCACTCATATCCGCATCCAGAATTTGAATAGTCGTGCTGTGGTCATGCCCATACCCTTGACTATAGCGACGATCAATCTCTGCCATGGCCGATTCCATTTGCTCGACTGTCTCTTGGGTACTCGCATTCAGAGTCTCCTGGATCACCGACTGTTCGGCACAGCGTTCTCAACCAAAGGCTTGCTGAAGACCCGGGTCACTGCGCACCAATTTATTCACCTCGAAGATGCCCTGAGCACCACACAGGATACCGATAAAGCCATCATAGAGTTTCTCGATAGGACTATCCTTCACCCGCTTTTGCTCAATCGTCACCTGCTCGCTAATCGGGCCAAACAGATCCAAACTATTCAACTTTGCTCTCACCCCGGCCAGGAAGCTGCGGGCGCTATAGTGGCTTTCCATCTCATTGGCAGGGGGCAAGATGGGGGGGTAGACTTTAAGGTATCCATTGTGATGCACCTTGAAAACTTTGGTTTACGCTTTCAAGCCTTCATCACTTTTCCTCTTTTGGCAATACGTTTAGCGATTTGACCTCGGGCATCCTGCCCTTTATTTGGCCCAAATTTGGGTAGTTAGAGCAAGTCGGGAGCTTCAGTTACAGTGTTTCAAGCGAATGGAACTAAGAAAGCGAATACTCAACGTAATAGGGTTCTCCCAGAATGGTTGAAGTATGGGCTATCGTTCATTCTAGGACTCCTGATGACCGTCACTATTCATAGTGAGCATACGGTTACTAATGCGGCTGAGAGAGCCGTTCCAACCGCAATTATTGAGCGTATAGAAACCTTGTACAGCGAGAGATTGAGCGTGCAGGTCTCCCCGGCGGCGCGTTTGCTATCGTGGCTGGAGATGAAGTACTGGTTGCGAAAGGCGTCGGCGTTGCAGACCGCGTGACGCAAGAGCCTGTCACGTTAGATACAGCCTATGCTATCGGTTCTGTGGCCAAGAATTTTACGTCTACGGCGATCTTGCAGCTCCGAGATAGCGGACTGCTCAACCTAGATGATCCAGTACAGCAGCATCTACCCTGGTTTCAAGTGGCTGACGAAGCGGCATCTGCTCAGATTACCATCCGTCAATTGCTGACTCATACGAGCGGACTTCCTGGTAACTCTCATAGTGTCGTCTGGCAGGATCGTCAACGCATCCGTCCTTCTCTTGAGCAGGGAGTTCGAGCCTTAAAAGATGTGCGTTTAGCTAGCGCTCCCGGCACTCAATTTGAGTATGCAAACATGGGCTACAGTGTCTTAGGTATGGTGATAGAAGCTGTTTCTAATCAATCTTATGACAGTTACTTGCAGACCCAGATATTGGCACCCTTAAAGATGACGAACAGTGCCACTCAGTTAGATCGGGTAGCGAAATTAGACGTTGCGACGCCTTACGACACCTTGTTTGGGTTCTCGGTAAAGGCATCACCGCCGGAAGAAACTATGGGTAGCTATCTCGGGCCTGCCGGAGGAACGCTGCACTCAACCGCCGCAGATATGGCCCGCTACGTGATGGCTCATCTTGGCACACTATCCCTACCTAATCTTTCAGAAGAGTCTTTAACCGAAGCTCACTTTGACGGTAGAAAGATAGGTCAGAATACCTTCTATAACTTGGCTTGGAGCAGTATGGAGGTTGACGGCGTTCCACTAGTCGCGCATAACGGGAATACAAACGGCTCTTCTTCAGCTATCTTCTTACTGCCTGAACAAAATATAGGAGGTATCTTGCTAATCGGTGCAGGAACTTCTGGGCTACAAGACCAAATTGGGTTAGGCATCGTTAAACAGTTATTGGATCAGCCATTGGAGAGAGAAGAAACCTACGATCTTTGGAAGCGGATTAGTAAAGCGTTGCTAGGCATTAGCATTGTCTCTCTTTTGCTACTGATTGGCTTAGGATGGACAATTCGACAACAGCAGTTTCATTCCTCATTACGTCTCTGGCTGTTGGCGAGTAGAGCTTTATTCTTTTCTGTTCTCTCAGGATTGAGCTGGTGGCTAGCGATAGGAATACTGCCTAGTCTCTTTCAACTTCCACAACCCTTCGGCATTTACGGATGGTCAGTCGATCTGTTTATTGGTGTTGGACTACTGCTTCTAAGTACTACTTTCTGGGCCATCTATAGTACGATTGTAACTTTTCGCAGAGAGCTGGTGGTATGCCAACAAATAGATGATAGGTAGCTCCTCTCTAAAAAGCTTGTATATAAAGGCTTTTGAAAAAAAATGTCCATCACTAATATTTGACACACCACTAGGCTGACTAGGCATAGTGAAGGCAGCAACAGCGTTCTGTCGCATCAAGGATCAGTAGAGAAGGAAATCAGGTATTTAAGCAGAGCCAGTTGTAGAACCGACATTCCGCAGGTTAGGTCACAAAATGAACTAATTTAGTCGGTATCGTTTTTTGGAGTCGATGTGGCCTATGCGAGTTGAAGATATCGATCATCTCGGCATCGTAGCTGGCATTGTAGACGAAATTGGCCTGGAGGCACGAGTCAATAGTTGTCTAGGTACCCATCCCCAGCAAAGAGTGAGTCCAGGGCAAGGCATCAAAGCGATGATACTCAATGGCCTTGGCTTTGTGAGTGCGCCGTTGTATCTGTACGAAGACTTCTTCTTAGGGAAAGCGACGGCCCACCTGCTGGGAGCGGGGATAGAAGCGGCCCACCTCAACGATGACTCCCTGGGACGACTGCTCGATAAAGTCTGGGATTATGGACCTAGCCAATTGTTCAGCCTGGTGGCGATGGATGCCTATCGAGGTTACGAGCTAGAGGTGCGTCGATATCATCTCGATAGCAGTAGTTTGAGCGTGCATGGAGCCTATGCGGAAACGGGGTCAGAGCCGGGTTGTATCGAGATCACCCACGGCTACTCCAAAGACCACCGCCCAGACCTCAAGCAGTTTGTGGTGGAGATGATTTGTGGTAACGATGGCGAGGTGCCTCTAGGCTTTGAGGTGGGCAGCGGCAATCAATCGGATAAAGCCGTCTTCGGTCAACGATTCAAGGCCTTTGCTCAGCAGTGGGATGTCGATGGGCTGCTGGTTGCCGATAGTGCGCTTTATAGTGAAGAAAACCTCACCACCTTGGGCAGCTTACGTTGGATTACAAGAGTTCCCTTGACCCTCACCGCAGCTCAGGAGTTAGTCACATGCGTGCCTGAGGCAGCCTTTGAGGAGGCTCAACGAGAAGGCTATCGTCTGAGCAGTGTGTGTACTACCTATGGCGGGGTTCAACAAATCTGGGTGGTGGTGGAGAGCCAGGCTCGGGTGGAGAGCGACTGCCGCCAGCTCGACAAACAAATCGAAAAACAGGGCAAACAAGCCAACAAAGCCTTTCGGGCTCAGGGTAAAACTGACTTTAGCTGTGCTCAAGATGCGCTCAATCAGGCTCAAGCCTTAGCAGCTCAATGGCGCTATCACACCCTGAGTCAGCTTGAGGTGGTCGAACACCCCCATTATGGTCAATCCGGGCGGCCTAAAAAGGGCGCTATCCCCACTCACTTCACCTATCGTGTCACCGGCACAGTGGTGACGGATGCGGGTTCAATTGAACAAGCCAAACGTAAGGCAGGTCGCTTCATTCTCGCCACCAATGCACTAGAAGATGAGCTCACATCGGAAGCGATTTTGAGTGATTACAAAGGTCAACAAGCTCCCGAACGTGGGTTTGGTATCCTCAAAGACCCGTTGTTTTTTAGCTCTAGTGTGTTTCTCAAAACCCCGCAACGCATTGCCGCATTGGCAATGATCATGGGTTTGTGTGTAATGGTGTATACTTTGGCCCAACGGCAGCTGCGTCAAGCCTTGAGCACGGCCAACGAAACCGTGGCTGACCAGCGCAAGCGGCCCACTCAAAACCCGACCCTACGTTGGATTTTTCAATGCTTTCAGGCAATCCATCTAGTTTGGCTCAACGGCCAGACTCAGATTTCCAACTTGACGCCTGAACGACTGAAAATCCTCAGGTTTCTGGGAGCTCCTTGCCAAAAGTATTATCTGATTTGCTGATCAACCTGCGGAATGTGCGGTAGAAGAGAATTGACTAGAAGGTAAATTTAACCCAGTTTGCCTAGCAATTTTCTGGGATAAACTCTTAAAGTCGTCATATACCTTCTTGACTGCAGAAACATGAGATCCAATTGCGCCATCTGCTGGCTTGAGATGAAAAATGGGTTTATGTGCATCTTGGGCCATAGGCATCAAGCTTTGATAGTGTTTGAGCAGTGCCAAGCGATTTGGATCAGTGGATAGGGTTAAGGCTACATCATCTTGGCTCTGAATAACTTCTGAACCGTAAGTGCTTGGAATACGTTCTATCCATCGTTGAAATGCTTTCACTGGTCGGTCAAATCGCACACCATGTTGCAAAATAATGTAACCAACAGGTTGCATTCGTCCTATTGGTAATGCAAGACTGGGTGCGGGGTTTTTAGGGATACGTTCTTTCCACTCTTCACGCCATCGTCGTAGTGTGGGTCCTAAATTTTTCAAGCCTTGTAAAGAGAAAAGGTCTGGAGAGAGAGGCACTACAATATAATCTGATGCTATGAGTGCTGCTCGATTAATTGCGCCTAGATTAGGTCCTAAATCAACTAGCACAACGTCAGCTTGGCTACTTGTTGCAGCTTGGCTTGTTAATCTCCAGAAGGCAGAGATAACCCTGAAAGCTCTTTCCTTACGATCTAGGCAATCTGGCCACTGAGAAGACAGTTCATCCTCAAACCCGGAAAGCTGCAAATCTCCAATTAAAAGACTCAATCCATCTTCGATTTTTTCTAGTTCCGGGGAAGCGATGTCTCCTGTCCCACTTAGCAAGGGTTTCACACAGCGGAACACAGTATTATAGCCATCACTCCCTTCCCAAATTTCTTCCAGGCGATCTTCATCGAGAAAAGCAGCTGTCAAGTTGGCTTGGGGATCTAGATCAGCTGCGACTACCCGGAGTCCCAAATCGAAATACATCCAAGCTAAATGATAGACAAGGGATGTTTTCCCAACTCCTCCCTTATTATTGAAGAAAGCAATAATGGGTGGATTCATGCTCTTTCCCTAACAGTTACTGATATGTAAGACTCCTCAATAGCAAACTCTGCTAGAGGATTACCGTTCTTCTTTAACTCTTTTTGCGCAGTTGGAATTCCGATCCCAAAACGCTGGACATAGCCTAAATTTTTCATAGCTTCAGCTAAATGAGGATTACGGTAATCGGTCACCCCTTTGCCAAAATTTTGGCGATTCACCTGTCCGAATAATCCACCTGGATTCTGAATTTCAATTCGATCATTGAACCAATAAATCCGCACAGGCGCATTAGTTTCTTCGTAAGAACGATGCATAATAGCGTTTCGAACAAATTGCTGTAGCGCTACGATAGGATAATCAGGTTGTTGAATTTCGATGGGCTGTGCCGTAATATCAGACGCTGTTGAAATATTTGCCAACAGTATCTCATCTATATAGCGCAGTAAGTGCATCAAAGGGCCGTTAATATCTTTCTGATCCCGGATAGGGGCCGTCAGTTCTGTCCCATCGAAGCGAACAAACTGAATGTAGAAGCCTGGAATGAATTGCCTTGGTTCCTTGCCGGTGACCAGAATACCTAAACTGGTTGGATAGGATTCTGGTTCCAATGATGTAAATCGTAGTGATACAAGCTGCTGTTTAATCGAACGCTGATTTTCAGCTAAGACGTCAGGGGCGAGTGCTGACGTTAAATATTCACGTTGAAAAAGTTCCAAATCTAGATCATCAATGGAGGTAGAGATAAAAGGTCGTAAGTCGAAAGGCAAATCCCGAGCACGTCTTTTTTCATTGAGGCGACGTTCTTCCTCAGACGTGGCAGTTGCACGACGCGGGCCAACTCGTATATGGGTCCGTCCATTGAATCGAACAGGGGGAACGTCTGATGGCTCTACTATAACGACGGCTAGCTCACAGCTATTAAGGATGCGTTTACCAACCTGCAAAACAGGCAATGGCAAAATTTTACCTTCGGAACGAATATTGGCGAGGTTGAGTAAAAGTTCGTCTGTGATTGCTAAATGAGCACAAGTGCCGTCATCATTGACACCAATAAAAAGTACTCCAGGCTCCCGATGGTTGGGCAAATCATTGGCGAAAGCACAAATCGCTTGTCATATTTTTTTGCCATCCGAGATTGAAGCTTTACGCTCAACCCTATCTGACTCGAGATCGTTGAGCAGCATAGCTAATTGTCCATCGTCCATAAATCAGCCCTTACTTTTCTTGAAACTCATAGAGCGTAAGTCGACTGGTCTAAAAAAACTTGCATCATGAATTTTCCCAGCAAACAGTGGCTCGCCTTCAGTATAAAGGAACCAGCCAAATCAACGGTCAGCATGCACATTCTGCTATCATGCGCTTACCAGTGGCGTTGATCTGGCTTTAAAATCAGCTGCGGTCAAGGCAGCGACAGTGGATTCGGGATCTTTGACCCGAAACTGGGCTCCGAGTCTGACAGCCTGGCGCTGTCCTTGGAGGGTAATCATCGCAATAACGGGGACTTTGGCTTCACGTTTGTCTTCCCCTTGTTGGTTTTGAATCACATTGCGGAGGCGATACTGCTGCTCGATGTCTCCGGCGATGGTGGGGGGTAGCTCTACTGTGACTAGCCGCACATCTTCAATCGGTTCGGCGTCATCGATGATAAATTGCACCTGGTCGTCACGGCGGTCGGCTTTGCCCCAAATCATCAGGCGGGCATCGGCTTGGATGTATTGGCCAATGCGCTCAAAGGACCGAGGAAATACGACACCCTCGGCATGACCGCTAAGATCTTCGATTTGTACAATGGCCATGCGATCGCCTTTTTTGGTGACGATGGGTTTCACGCTGCTGAGCATGACAATAGCGCTGAGGGTGACTTTCTCAGGGTGTTCCCCGAGTTCACCAATGCTGATGGGGGCGAGAATGCGAGCGGGGCGCTGCACTGATTTGAGGGGATGGTCTGAGATATAA
>JBCDDJ010000276.1:0-8878 GCA_039180385.1 Cyanobacteria bacterium P01_G01_bin.38
CACCTTCCAAGCGTTACAGGCCAATCCGGTGACCCAAGAGATTCCGGTAATTTTGCTGACGGCTAAGGTACAGGCCGCCGATCGGCGTCGCTATGAGGACTTGGGCATTCGGGCGACGATTGCAAAACCGTTTGATCCGCTCATATTAGCCAGTCAGATTGCAGATATTTTAGGCTGGGAGATCGCAGTGGGGTAGGCCCGTCTGATGTATTTTGCAGAAGGGTGGGCTCGGTGGCAGGGGCTCATGCAGCAGATCGGGGTGTTCGATCATTCAAACACCTTCAACCAGCTCATGGTGGCCTACAGTGAACCGCATCGGTTTTACCACACCACAGAGCACATCGCTGCGTGCCTGCGAGAACTTGAGCTGACCCGTAACCTGGCCGAGTCCCCTGCCGAGGTCGAGCTAGCCCTCTGGTTCCACGATGCGGTTTATGATGTGAGATCGCACACCAACGAGCTAGACAGCGCCCAATGGGCTGTTCAATTTCTTCAGCACGCAGGCGACGGTCTAACCATTAGCTCAGAGCATGTCTATGACCACATCCTGGCGACCGCCCATTTATCTTCAATCCCAGAAGCCCCAACCCCAGAAGTTTCCACTGATAGCGCCCTAGTGGTTAACATCGACCTGACGATCTTGGGGCAGCACCCGGCGATTTACAACCAGTTCGAGGCGAATATCCGGCGAGAATATCAGCATGTGTCCATCGATCTCTATCGCCAAAAACGTCGAGAGGTACTTCAGCATTTTCTCCATCAGCCAGAGATTTTTTCGATGATGTACTTTAGGGAGCGCTATGAGAGGGCGGCAAGGCAGAATTTGGAGGGTGCGATTTCATCATTATCGTAGGGTTTCCCTCGGGGGTGCCCTTATGTAAATTCTACATGCGGTAGATCAGCGAGGATACAGTGAACATGCCGTAGATGCACGCTTCTACAGTTCCACTGGGCTGAATTAAGGTGGGTTCAGATTTACCTACCTCTGTCTGCCTTCCTGAATGATTGGCCTGCTTTCCTATGATTATCGATTCGAACCCTAACAGCCCAACTCGCGATGCATCAGGATTGCAACAGCAAGTCGAACGTTTAACCGAAACAATTGAATCTCTCAAGCACGATAATCAAGACCTACAAAAGAAACTGCACACCCTTGAAGGGGCAGTCGTTCCACTCTACGAAAACAAAATTGCCAGCTACGAAGCCGGTCATCCAGTCTTTCAAAATTACCGAAAGTTACTGGTCGAAAATTTTGAGGAGGACGTGGTTGAGCGGATCTTCAACTCCGATCATTTTGTGAAGCGCTTGTTTTCCTCACTGCGGGGACACCTCTTGAATGTCAGAGGCATATTAACAGTCCTGGGAGTGGGCACATTGGGGGCATTTGGTCTGAGTACTCTGATTGAGAGTACCGCTAAGGCCGTCTTTGAAGACCGCATTGAGGTGGAATATCCCCAGCTGATCGATCGCCTCGAGCGCGATCGCAACACCCTAATGCTGCTGATCTTAGATCTCAACTCCCAAGATCGGCCTAATATGCAGATCGTGAGATCGCAAGATCTCGAAATCGCGAAAGTGCGAGAGGCCTATCTCGAAAACAACCCAAACTATCGCGAACTGCTGGTTGATTTCCTGAAAGGAGAAGAAGATGACAGCCTTTTTGCCGGCATCTTTAAAGACGATAGTCGCTACAAATCAATTCAGCGATTTTACGCCCTCAACTACGTCTTACAAGTAGACCCCGAACCCGAATTCAGAGAAGTCTTCTACGAAATTCTGAAAGACGAGGATATTGATCGCACCCCAACAGGCCAAGCACCCCCTATTGACGTGCATAACCAAATTTTGGCCGCCCAGGCACTGCGACGCTATAACAACCAATTTGACAATCTGTTGAATGACGTGCTTCTCAATCCAACCTACCAAAACCAATTTGACGCAAACTTTTGGCAGGGTTTCCTCAATGATCTAATCTTCACAGAGCTTGACGACACCGATATTGCCCTCATATCCACCCTGCTTGAGAGCCCGGTGCTCCAAGAAAATCGCCCCCGATTTGCCAGTACGATGTTGGTGTTGCACAGTCTGTATCCTGAACTATGTGAAGGGGATGACTGTCTTCAAACCTGGTTAAAAGCGGCTCAGACACCTCCATCCCAGCGGCAATCCGAGGCGGCCAGTAAGGGCGGTGCCGCCGCCGAGCCTGATAATACGACCTGTCTAGATGGCCTGGAGCCAGATGATTTTCAAACCCTATTACGCTACCGTCGCGAGCAACGACTCCCCGCCGAGGCCAGCCAGATCTCTAGCTTGATCGAGACCCTGGACTGTACCTTACAGACCTATCTCACAAACCGTCAAAACTTCACCTTCTATCAAGGAGCTTCCCTATTTTTAGAGAATGAAACTGAGCGGGGGCAGCGGAGCTTTACTTCACTCCAGCAAGATTTGAGTACCTTGCACTGGAAACTAATCGAACGGGGGCAGATCGATCAAGATCTGTCATTGGGTAGCGTGGTTTATTTCTATCAAACCGCTATCTCTAAAGCCTCCTCTGAGACAAACAATGACTCAATTTATGCAGGCACCGAAGACGACTTTTATCTGCGCCTGCTCTCCCATACTGACCATGATTATTCTAGCTGGATGCTTGAGCAGTTTTATGGGGGTGCCCAAAGTGAACGGGTTACTCAGACTGCCTTCGCAGACTGGCAAGAGGCACAGGGCATTACCCAAATTGACGCATCAGATCCGTGGGCATTAGATGACTTTTTCCAAAATGCTGTTTGGGATGAAGACAAGAAACGATATCTCTATTTTCACGGCGATGAGTATGAAAACCTTGCCCTTGAACGCATCAAAACAGGCAAAAGCTTAGAGCCCATCCTGCGATTAATGAGTAAAGTATATGTGGAAGAAGAGACCTGGCTGGCTGAGATTTACCCCTATTTCAAAGATTCATGGGCTGAGGTGATCGCGTATGACGAGCAGCAAGGCAGGGTCTATTTTAGTGAGGTTGACCCTCAGGCTGAGGTCACCGGAGCCAATCATGAACAGGATGCACTCTGGAAATGGATCGAAGCCTACCCAGAGCAATTAGCGTTTAAGGATGGGCGCTGGCAGCTCAATCAGGATCTTTGAGTCCTGACTCATCTAACTTCAAACCTAGAGAAACTGTCATCTCCCTCTGATCCCTCTGCCCCCATCCTGGCTCCTTATCACGACACCCATCCCTAACCTTCTCGGTCGGTGTAGGTTAATTTAGCCACCGAGTCCTCCCAGGCTCCCCGTTCAGCGGCGCTGACATCAAAGCTTGATCTCCCGGCTTTGGCCTTGGCCCGTAACCCGTCTTGATAAAGGGCTAGGCCCAGAGCCGTCGCCACCTGGTGAAGAAAGGAGACATCTGTAGGCGACCAGTGACGGGGGCCAGAATGTTGATAAGCGGCGATCACGCCCCAAAGCTGCTCGTCAACAAAAACGGGTGCGGTCGCAAAAGATTGGACCTCGAACTGTTTGAGAATATCTACGTGACAGGAGGATAATTCGGCTTGGTTAACATCATCCACCGCATAGGTTTCGTTATATCGATAACGCCCGCCCTGGGTGTCTTGCAAATAAGTATCGTTCCAAACGGTATTGGTGCCTAGCTTAAACGGGCGTTGCCACTTAGCTATCGCATATTCAAAATCGTGAATATAGGCTCCTCCCCAGTCCTCATTAAAGCGATAGACAGAGACTCGCTCAGCCCCTAACGAACCACAGATTTCTTTTGTGGTCGACCGGAAAATCCTGGCTAGATCCGACGTTGTTTGCAGCTTGGCCAGGATTTGACACAGGCTTGTTTGATGTTGCTCAACTCGCTCTAGCTGGGTCTGTTGTTCAACCTCAGTTACCTGAGTATCCCCAGAGTCTGGGATTGTCTGAAGGGCTAAGCCCAGAAAGGTCGCTGCCTGGTGGAGAAAGACAACATCTGTAGTGGGCCAATGGCGAGGGGCAGAATGTTGATAAGCCGCTAGCACGCCCCAGAGCTGCCCGTTCACAAAAATAGGCGCAGTCGCAAAGGATTTGATTTCAAACTGTTTAAGCAGATCAACATGACATGCGGCTAATCCAGCCTGATGAATATCATCCACCACGTAGGTTTCATTGTTGCGATAGCGTCCCCCCTTGGTCTCTTGCAAAAAGGTATCGTTCCAAACTAGATTCTCACCGAGCTTGTTTGTGCGGATCCACTCAGGCTTAGCGTACTCAAAATCATGAATATATTCACCACCCCAGTCTTCACTAAAGCGATAGACAGTTACTCGCTCAGCCTGTAGCAAGTGACAGATCCCTTTTGTCGTCGCCCGAGCAAATGTCGCTAAATCGGTTGCTATTTGAAGACTAGCCAGCATTTCAGAGAGTCCGGTCTGCTGTTGCCTCACCCGCTGTAGCTGATCGGCATTTTGTTGGACTTCAGTGGATTGGCTCTGGCTAGAGGTGTGCAGCTGTTGAGATAACTCGTGTTCGTAGAGTGCGATCGCAAACTGTCGGCCAACTTTTTGAGCTAGCTCGAGGTCAGTCGTCGAGTCAACCGCGTTACGAAAAATGCTCAAATAGCCCCGCAGCTGCTGTCGATAGACCAGCGGGATCATCAAAAGACTGCAAATGGGTGTCAGCTGAAAAGCGTCAAAGAGCGGTCGCAACTCGGAGGTTTGATACAGGTCTGAGATATCCCAAACCGGGTAGTCTCCAGATGAATAATGATTTTGCCAAAGGTCATACTGCTCCATCAGCTTTGAGTTAGCTGCCACTGGGATGACCGGCTGACACCCACAGCTATTCACACTAATCTCTTGACCCGCCCCCGCTAGACGCTCAGCAAAACTCTGGTCGGGGCTTTGGGCCTGACCGCTCATACAGAGTCGACCACCAGAGCCTGCAAAAACAGCTACGGTGGTTTCTAAGGCAGTTTGGAGAGCAGATTCATCGACAGATTGCAACAGCGTGGTAATCCGGCCTATGACTTTGTCTTGGTCAGCTTTGATTTGAACCTGACGGCGGAGGCTATCGCGATCGATCGCCACAGACAGCTGACTGGCCAATGTTTGCACCACTTCTAACTGTCGTGTAGCCAGGAGGCTAAAGTTAGGGCGATAAGCCGTTAACAGCCCCCAAGGCTCCTCATGATGAAAAATCGGCACCACCACATAAAGATTGGCCCTCATCTCTGTCAAGTGTTGCAACACACGCGCCCCGTCTGGGATCCGCTTCATCGTCTCAACCACTCGATAGGATTCGGGATCTGAGACTGATCGGGGAATTTGAAAAAGGGTATTGCTTTCTGCATTGACCATTGCGCCAATCTGCGATTGAAACAATAGATCAGAGGAATGGGGCGCAAAGTAATCTAGCGAAAAAGACGAAAACAATAACGAAGGTAAGCTACTCCCATGGGCGGCTTCGGCAACCACATAAACTTGATTATCGGGTTGCAACTGGCAAACGTTGACCTGCTCAACCTGAAGCAATGCCTGTAGATCTGCGGCTATCTTGGCTAAACTGCTTTGCAAAGTCCCGGCTTTTGAGGGTTGATTAACAGTGTTCTGGGGCAAGTTTAGCGAATCAGAATTCATGTTTAGGTTGGATTGGGGGACTTACGCATTAATTTCACCCCTCCCGTAACGCTGACGCAAAGGGCATGGATTCAGGCTACTGGCCTAATATTTGCCGAAGCAATGAACCCTTAATTTCTTATACTCAGAAAATTTAGTCATTCTGGAAAAATTTTATGCTGGTTTGATGATACGAAGCTGGCCACTTCGAGGAGGGGATAGAAGATATTGCTATGGGCACTCTATGCTATCGAGTGTTGACAATTGGGGAGGACGATGAAATCCCTTTATAAAGACTTGGCCTTAGGGGGTGCGATCGCAAGCTTGTCCGTCGCCCCTAGCACCATGGCCCAAATCTCAGCGGATGGTACTCTCAGTTCGCCAACTACCGTTAACGGCACCCTCCCCAACTACGTGATTGAAGGCGGCACGACCGCTGGCGACAATCTCTTCCACAGTTTCAGTGAATTTTCAATCCCCACTGGCGGCTCGGCAGCGTTTGATCTGACGGCAACCCCTAACATCGCGAATATCATCGGCCGGGTAACCAGCGTGGGCAGTGCCTATCTTTCTAACCTGGACGGCGCGATGCTGACGATGAATGGGAATAATCCCGCCGTTAATCTCTTTTTACTTAACCCCAACGGCATCACCTTTGGCCCAAACTCCCAGTTCTTGATGGGGGGTGATTTATTCGCTACCACAGCCGATAGCTTTGTATTTGAGAATGGTTTTGAGTTTGGTACCAGCACGCCGCAGTCACCCTCTATCTTGACCGTTAGCACACCGACCGGGTTACAAATGGGGACCTCTCCAGGCTCAATTTTGGTGCAATCCAAAGCTCCAGCAGGGGGCTCTGGGTTTCTAGGCTTGCAAGTGAACCCTGGACAGACGCTGGCGCTGCTGGGGGGCGATGTCTCTATAGAGCAATCAGGATTGCATGCAGTGGATGGCCATGTCGAGATCGGTGGTATTGCTGGAGACCAGTTTTTGCAGTTAGAGACCACATCGCAGGGCTGGAATTTTGATTATGAAGCGGTCGGGGCATTTCGAGATATTACGCTAGTCAATGCATCTGCTATTAACACCAGTGGCCCGAGTGGGGGCAGTGTGCATGTAAAGGGCCAAAATATTCGTCTGAGTGGCGGCTCGCCAGTGCTCGCCAACACATTTGGCCCAGGCAATGGTGGCGGCATCACCATCAATGCTTCAGCATTGATAGATTTGCAAGGGACAACTCCAGATGGCTGTATTCCCAGTGGTCTCTTCTCTCAGGTGGCTCCGGGGGCAACCGGTCAGGGAGGCGACCTCTTCATCGAGAGTCCGATCGTGTGGATCGTAGACGGAGCCCAAGCAGGCACGGGCACCTTTGGCCCCGGCAATGCTGGAGATGTCTTTATACGAGCACAAGAAGTTGTCAATCGAGGCATTTCAGACAATCTCATCTACCCTAGCGGCGTGCGCACGACTGTCTTGCCAGGGGCAACTGGCCGGGGTGGTGACCTCACCATTGAGACACAGCGTTTGCAAGTGCTCGACGGGGCGCAAGCCGGGGCGGGCACCTTTGGCGACGGAGACTCTGGCAATCTCTCAGTCACTGCGACAGAGGTGGAAATTGCCGGCTCTACTCCAAACGATATCTATATGAGTGGTTTATTTACCCAGGTGATCCCAGGTGCATCCGGGCAGGGAGGTGATTTGAACCTCAAAACACAGCAGTTGCTGATTCGAGAAGGCGGTACCCTGTCGGCAGATACGCTGGGAAATGGCAATGCAGGCAATTTGCAAATCGATGCTGAGCAGATCAGTGTCGTTGGGGTCAGCGCCACAGGACGTTCTCCCAGCCGTCTCGGGGCAGGGGTTTTATCGATACCTAATGCCCCAGTGCCCGTGGGCAACGGCGGTGACATTACTCTCAATACCCGCTCTCTGCGGCTTGCCGAGGGTGGACAGGTAGCCACGTCGACGGCCGGACGGGGCACTGCGGGCAATGTCATCGTCATGGCCGACCAGATTGACGTGACCGGCAGCGGGCAACTGACCCTAGAAGGGCAGGTGCCAAGTCGGTTGGCGGCTACCTCTGAGAGCGACTTCGCCGCCGGCTCTGTGCGCCTCAGCACCAACGAAATTACCGTTCAAGCGGGGGGCGAAATCTCGGTCAGTAGCACGGGCAACGGTGAAGCCGGTGACCTGATTGTCGGTGCCCGAATCCTGAGTCTAAGGACTGGCGGTCGCTTGAGTGCAGAGGTGAATGTGGGGGATCAGGGCAATATTCGAGTTGACACGGATGTACTGCTGATGCGCCAGAGCGGTAACATTACCACCAATGCGGGCGCTCAGGCCAATGGCGGCAACATTATCATCAACTCACCTTTCATCATTGGGTTAGAAAATAGCGATATTACGGCGAATGCTCAACAAGGGCAGGGCGGCAATGTTGAGATTACGACCCAAGCACTATACGGTTTAGAATTTCGCGATCGATTGACCCCAGAAAGCGACATCACAGCCAGTTCTGAATTTGGGGTGAGTGGGACTGTGGATATCAACAACCCAGCAGTAGATCCAGGCACTGCCCTCGTTGAGCTGCCCAAGACCTTGACAGATAGCGATGAGCAGATTGCAGCGACCTGTTCTACTAACGGCGACAATCAATTTATTGCCTCCGGGCGCGGCGGGGTGCCCTCAGACCCGACCCATCTGCTAGCCAACGCTCAAGTCTGGAACGATGTCCGTGATTTATCAATGTTTAACCCCAGTGGCAATGGTGTCCATGCCAATCAAGGGACACCTGTCACTCATAGATCAATGGCTGAGAACATCATTGTAGAAGCGGCTGGCTGGACCATAAATGAGAATAATCAAGTCGAACTGTTGACAACCTCTACAGAATCAGACGTGGAGATGCACCAGGCCAGCTGCCTGCCCCAGGCAAATATCGACAGTTAGCTGTGACGCCTGCTAGTGATTTTGATAGGGTGGGCACCCTAGGCCAGACGAACATATCAATTGGGATTATTTGGAGACGACTATGGGGCTGTTCTCTGATCGTTGGGTCAAGCGCTCACGTCAGCTGGGGCTGGGCTTACTAGGGTTAAGTCTAGCGTTCTTAATCTCGGCATGGCCGATTGCGGAGACTTCGCTAGCCACCGAAAGGGGCACAATCCCGGTTGAGATCGCAGCCTCATCAGACCCGCTAGCTGAGGGCCGATCGATGTATGCGGCGGGGCGCTACGCGGATGCGATCGCACTTTGGCAGAGGGCCCTTGAGCAAGCTCAGGATG
>JBCDDJ010000277.1:0-8878 GCA_039180385.1 Cyanobacteria bacterium P01_G01_bin.38
AGATCATTAGCTTGAAATACGGCACTGTCCCCGTGGTTAGAGGCGTCGGCGGCTTGCTCAACACGGTCTTTGATTGGGACTATGACGAATCCCATTTACCCGAAGAACGCAATGGGTTTGTGTTTTACCAGCAGGATAGCGAGGCGTTAGAGTCAGCTCTAGGACGCGCCCTCAATCTTTGGTACAAGCAACCTGAGCGTTTTCATCAGCTGGCTAAGCAGGGCATGGCCTATGATTACTCCTGGAATCATCCTGGCGATCAGTATGTTGGGGTGTATGACCACATTCGACACAAGTAGTGTTGGGCGAGTCAGACGACTTGTTCAATTATCGACTACTTGCTCAGCCAGCGGGCGATATCTTTAGCGTGGTAGGTCAAGATCAGATCCGCGCCTGAGCGCTTAAAGCTGGTCATGGTTTCCATGACGACCCTTTCTTCATCGACCCAACCGTTGAGAGCCGCCGCCTTCACCATAGAATATTCCCCAGACACGTTGTAAGCCGCGACGGGCAGGTCGCAGGATTCTTTCTCGCGCCAGATGATGTCCATGTAGGCCAGGGCGGGCTTGACCATCAGCATGTCTGCACCTTCGGCGATATCGAGGTCAATCTCTTTGAGGGCTTCACGACCGTTGGCGGGGTCCATTTGGTAAGTGCGGCGATCGCCAAACTGAGGAGCAGAGTCTGCCGCATCCCGGAAAGGGCCATAGTAGGCCGAGGCGTATTTGGCCGCGTAGGACAAGATGGGCAAATCTTCAAAGCCGCCGTCGTCTAGACCGCTGCGGATAGCCTGGACAAAGCCGTCCATCATGCCGGAGGGGGCGATGATATCGGCTCCGGCGTTAGCTTGGGAAACCGCCGTTTTCTTAAGCAGCTCAAGGGTGGGGTCGTTGAGGACGCGACCGCTGAGATCGCCGACCTCTAAATAGCCACAGTGGCCGTGGGCCGTGTACTCACACAGACAAGTATCGACAATCACCACCAAATCAGGAACGGCTTCCTTGACCGCCGTCGTCGCTTTTTGAACAATACCGCAGTCGTGCCAGGCCCCGGTGGCTTCGTCATCTTTGGTATCAGGAATGCCAAACAAAATAATCGAGGGAATACCCAGGTCATAGACCTCTTTGGCCTCTTCCACAATCTTGTCGACCGAGAGCTGGTAGACCCCCGGCATCGACTTGACCTCTTGGGAAAAGCTGTCTCCTGGCACCGCAAATAGTGGATAAATCAGGTCGCTGGTGGTGACGATATTTTCGCGCACCATGCGACGGAGTTGGGGGTGGCTGCGCAGACGACGAGGGCGGTGGGTAGGAAACATGTGTTTTCTTAAGGTGGTTTTGATAGCGTTACGTTTGATCAAGTCTAAGGCCTCTCTGTGGGCCAAATTACAGCCACAGCCCAAAAAGTAACCTTCTGTAAAAACTTTAGCGAATGACGATACAATAAGCCTCCACCAGCGATGGGAAAAGCTGCCGCAATAAGGACAAGAGACAAGGAATATAAAAGGGTGTTTGCACCAGCAGAACTGCTTTGGGCGTTGATTGGCCTCATCCTCACCATTGGGGCGACCTGGTTAGAAGTTTTTGTGACCAACGCCCCCTGGGCCTGGTTTCAATCTGGGGTGCAGTTTTACTCATTAAAGGTCAGCTTTCAGGTGGGGGCTGTGCTCTTTACAGGGTGCATGGGCGGGCCAAATGCGGCGGCGCTTTCCCAGGTTGCCTACTTAAGCCTGGGGCTGGTTTTGTTCCAAACTTTTGGACTGCAGGTCTTTACCCAGGGGGGCGGCCTCAGCTATTTGCGTGAGCCGAGTTTTGGCTATCTATTGGGTTTTATCCCAGCTGCCTGGGCCTGCGGCTTCCTTGCCTTTCGGTATGGCCCTAAACTAGAGAAGTTGGCATTGAGCTGCCTTGGGGGTCTGATTTTTATCCACGGGGTGGGCATCATCTATCTGCTGCTGGCTTATGGATTGCGCTGGGTTGGCACCCCGAATCTGTCTCTAGGTGAGGCACTCTTAAAGTATTCAGTGTTTCCGTTGCCAGGACAATTAGTGGTGGTGTGTGCTGTCTCTGTGCTGGCCTATGTGATGCGACGTCTGATGTTTTATTAGCGTTTACGCCCGGTATGAAGATTCCAAATCGGCTATTTTGGCTTGCCGCATTGATTGGGTTAGTGCTCGATCAGCTGACGAAGTTATGGGTCGTCAACTCATTTGAGTTGTCAAATCCACCTGATCTCATGCCGATCATTCCAGGGGTTTTGAATTTTACCTATGTGCTCAACAAAGGGGCAGCCTGGAGCATCTGTAGCGGCGAAAACTGCCGATGGATTTTGCCCTGGCTGTCTTTATTGGTCAGCCTGGGTCTTGCTCTGTTTGGACTATTGGCTCGGATTCCCGATCGCTGGGAGCGTGCTGGCTACGGATTTATTTTGGCGGGGGCGTTTGGCAATGGCATTGATCGTCTACGCTCAGGGGAAGTCGTGGATTTTATTCAGGCCTTCCCGGTGACAAGATTCCCGGTGTTTAACGTGGCGGATATTTGTATCAACATCGGTATTATCTGTTTAATTCTCTCGTTTTTGCTGCACCCTGAGACAGGCTCACGGGCTCAGACCCCCAAAAAGTGAGGGGGCTAAAAAATAGGGGGTCAGTCGTCTCTAAATTACATCTAATTACAATTGAGCAGTATCATTTCCGAAATGGTTGGGTGTCCGCCTGTATTTAATCTATTCAGCCGCTGAGTACTCGGTCTCCAAATTTTATTCAGCATCTAATCTATTCAGCTGCTTTCGAGCGCGATTAGTATGACTTCTCCTCCGCCACCTCCGCCACGCACTATTTTGGGTACGGTAACGCAAGCGTTTCAGCAAACGGTTGCCAAGATCAACTTTTCTAAATTGCCGATTAAGCCCAATGCTCGGGTACCCAAGCTACTGGTTGAGCAAGACAACGAGCAGCAAGAATATGCGCTCCTGGGTGAGCATTACGTGATCGGGCGGAGTTCTAAGTCCTGCGATATTGTGGTGCGCAGCCCACTGGTGAGCCAGGTGCATCTGTCGCTGACTCGCGATCGCAACCGCCCCGGCAACCCTTTCATTCTCAAAGATCAAAAATCGACCAACGGCATTTATCGAGGCAAAAAGCGGCTGTCAAAGTTGCCACTGCGCCACGGTGATGTGCTCACCCTGGGCCCCCCGGAGCTGACCGAAGCGGTCGTCGTTCGCTACGTAGATCCACCGCCGTGGTATGTCCGCACTGCCCGCTATGGTCTCTATGGGTCAACCGGCATGGTGGCCCTGATTGCCTTTTGGATTGTCGCAATTGAGTGGCCCAAGATTCCACTACCCGTACCAGAGTCGGTGCAGGGGCCCATATCGGTCTATGGCATCGAAGATGAACAGGAGGTTTTACTCAATCCAATTTCTAACCAGGCTCACGTTGAGAAGGCCCGCCTGCGAGAATATTCGGCCTTTTTGCCTAAAGCCGTGATTGCCTCTGAAGACTCTCGGTTTTACTGGCACTTGGGCGTTGACCCCCTGGGCGTCTTACGAGCTTTGCTGATCAATATTCGCGGCGGCGAGCTACGAGAGGGGGGCAGCGGCGTCACCCAGCAGCTCGCCCGCAGCGTCTATCGCGAATATGTCGGTATCGACGATAGCATTGGCCGCAAAGTGCGCGAAGCGATCACCGCCCTTAAGCTCGAAACCTTTCACAGCAAAGATTACATCTTACTGCTATACCTCAACCGAGTCTATCTGGGCAATAACCTCTACGGCTTTGAAGACGCCGCCCAGTTTTATTTTGACAAGTCGGCCCAGGAGCTAACCCTGTCAGAAGCCGCCACCCTGGTCGGCATTTTACCTGCCCCCAACGCCTTTAACCCGGTGCAAAACTATCAGGCGGCGGTGTTTTATCGCAACGGCGTGCTAGAGCGGATGACGGTGCTGGGCATGATCAGCCAAGAAGAAGCCCGCCGCGCCCGCCGGTCGCGCATCGAAATCAGCCCCAAGGCCAGGGAACAGCTCCAGAGTATTCGCGCCCCTTACTTTTACAGCTATGTCTTTGACGAGCTCGAAGAATTTTTAGGCACCGCCCTGGCGCGGGAGGGTAACTTTTACGTCGAGACCAGCCTGGATATCAACACCCAACTCCAGGCCGAAACCGCCCTGCAAGATGGGGTGCTCAATCTGGGCAGTCGGTCTGGGGTTTCCCAGGGGGCCCTGGTGACCCTGGAAAGCCGCACTGGCGAAATTCAAGCCCTGGTAGGCGGAGTTGACTACCAGGCTAGTCAGTTTAATCGGGCTAATCAAGCCCTTCGTCAGCCGGGGTCTACCTTTAAGGTCTTTGCTTACGCCAGTGCCCTAGAGCAAGGGGCCTCCCCTGGCGAAACCTTTAGCTGTGAAGGATTTACCTGGCAGGGCCAATATTTTGACGGCTGCCGCTCAACGAGTCGGGCGTTGGATATGTACGAGGGTATGGCCCGGTCTGAGAATGTGGTGGCCCTCAGGGTCGCCCAAAAAGCAGGTCTCGAGAATGTGCTGAGACTCGCCCGCCAGCTGGGCATCACCTCAGAGCTACAGGCCGTGCCGGGGGTGGTGCTGGGGCAAAGCGAGGTGACTCCCCTAGAAATCACTGGGGCGTTTGGCGCGATCGCAAACGACGGCGTTTGGAATAAACCCCACGGCATCCAGCGGGTGCTCGACAGCGGCGAATGTGCCGACGACAACGATTGGAAAAGCTGCCGCGTGATTTTTGACTTTACCGATAGCGAGTATGCCAACCGTCCTGTGCTATCGCCTGACACCGCCGATATTTTGACCACCCTCTTAAAAGGCGTCGTCGCCGGGGGCACCGGTCGCAATGCCGCCATCGGCTACGGCGAAGCGGGTAAAACCGGCACCACCAATGACAATGTGGATATGTGGTTTATCGGCTTCGTGCCCCGAGCCGATTTGGTCACTGGCATCTGGCTCGGCAATGACGAAAACACACCGACCAATGGCAGTAGCGCTCAGGCCGCTCAAATTTGGGGGGACTATATGGCGGAAATTACCCAGTAGGGGCAGATGACCCGCCCCCGGCATCTCCAACTTGTCTAACCTGTCAACCGGGGAATTGTCTAAGGTTACCCATTGGAGAAATCAGTAAACCAACGGATGTAAATTGCCAGGCTTGCTCAAAGAATAGGCATGTTCGCTCAATATGCAAGCTCTAAAAATGTAAGGCTTGAAAGAACCTTACTCGCTAACCTGATCACTCAGTCCAATCACGTTAGCCACCCCACCAAACTCCGGTTAGCCCTTATTATCGTTTGCCTCAGTTGGTCTAGATGGGGCAACGCTCACCATGAGAGATATCGACACCACGGTCAGACTTCCTGGCTCTGCATCCCACTTCTATTCTGCGGGTGCTTCCCCCCGTGAAGTCATGAATGATTCTGGCGATAGGCAAAGCGACAAGGCCCTAAGCCCAGCCGTTTTTCCTTTAGCAACAGCCCTTGATTGCCAACCGCTCAGCGTTGCTCCCGAAACACCGCTACTGGAGGTGATTACCCTGATGAGCCAGGGGGGCAGTCCGTCAAGCGCTTCGCCCGTCAAGCGTTCAAGCTACGCCCTGGTGATGGCCGGAGAGCAGTTAATTGGCATCTTGACCGAGCGGGATGTGGTCAAGCTGGCGACACAAGGCATTGACCTCGCCACGACCCCGGTGGCGGATGTGATGACTCAGCGGTTGATGACACTACAGGAGGCTGACCTGCAACATCCGTTTGCAGCACTGAGTGTCTTTCGCCAATGTCGGATTCGGCATTTACCTATCCTGAATCAGTCTGGCCAGGTGCTGGGGGTCGCCACCCCTAACAGTATTCGTCGCACCCTGAAGGCCAGCGATCTTTTCAGACTGTGTCGGGTCGAGGAGGTGATGTCCCCTAGTGTGATTAACGCCCCGCCGGAGGCGACGGTACTAGAGCTGGCACAACTGATGGCGAACCATCGGGTAAGCTGCGTCGTGATTACCCAACCAGGCAACTCAACCACCCCACCCAGCCTCTCACCGCTGGGCATCGTAACCGAGCGCGATATTGTCCAGTTTCAGGCGTTGGGGCTGAGCTTAAGCACCCTTAAAGCCCAGGCCGTGATGAGTACGCCGCTGGTCTGTCTGAGCCCCCAAGATACGCTGTGGACCGCCAATCAAACGATGGCACGAATGCGGGTGAGGCGTTTGGTAGTCACTGATCCGCAAGATAGTCTAATCGGCATTGTGACGCAGACGAGCATTTTAGCCTCGCTTGACCCGCTGGAGATGCAGAAAACCATCACCTATCTCCAGCAACAGGTAGAGAATCTGCAAAATGAACAGATGCAGTGGTTGCAAAACCATGCCACTCAGCTTGAAAGCCAGATCCAAAATACAGAACAGCGCTTCCAGGCCATTTTCAATCAAACCTTTCAATTTATCGGCTTACTCGAACCCGATGGCACCCTGATTGAAGCCAACCAGACGGCCCTCGATTTTGGCGGGCTCCAGCGAGAAGCGGTGATCAATCGCCCTTTTTGGGAAGCTCACTGGTGGACAATTGCACCTGAAACCCAAGCTCAATTGAAACATGCGATCGCACGCGCCGCCCAGGGAGAATTTGTCCGCTATGAGGTGGATGTGTTGGGAGTCGATCAGATCACTACAATTGATTTTTCCCTGCGTCCGATCTTAGACGCGGCAGGACAAGTCAAGCTGCTGATTCCAGAAGGGCGAGATATTAGCGATCGCAAACGTACCGAAGCTGCCCTACTCCAGAGCGAGCAGCGCTATGCCAATTTAGCTGAAGCCGCCCCAGTTGGGATCTTTCAAACCGATGCCGACGGCAACTGTCTGTACGTCAACCATCGCTGGTGCCAGATCGCCGGGATGCCTTTCGATGCCGCCAAGGGCATGGGTTGGGTCCAAGGCATCCACCCAGAGGATCGAGAAACCGTTGCCGCTGAGTGGTATCGGGCGGCCCAGGCCAACCAGCTCTTTCGTTTAGAATATCGATTCCAAACCCCGACAGGCGAGGTCACCTGGGTAGTTGGCCAAGCAGTGGCAGAGACAGACCCCGATGGACAAGTCAGGGGCTACATCGGCACAATTTCAGATATTACGGACCGAAAACAAGCTGAACTCGCGTTACAGCAGCTCAATCAGGAACTCGAAGCCAGAGTTGCCCAACGCACCACAGAACTGGCAGCCAGCCAAGAATTGGCCCAGGTCACCCTGCACGCCATTGCCGATGCCGTCATTACCACCGACGCCTTTGGGCGGGTTGAGTATTTCAATCCGATTGCCGAACAATTGACCGGCTGGCAAGCGGCTGATGCCAAGGGTCAACTGCTGACGGAGGTCTTCTCAATCGTCCATGAAATGACGCGAGAGCCGGTTGAAAATCCGGTTGAGCAAGTTTTGCGAGAAGGGCGTGTAACTGATTTCACGAATCATACCGTGTTGCTCTCCCGGCAGGGCAAAGAATACAGCATCGAAAAATCTGCCGCCCCGATTCGAGATCGCACCGGTCAAACGATTGGCACCGTCATCGTCTTTCGAGATGTCACAGACTCTCGCCAGCTAGCGCGTCACCTCTCCTGGCAGGCTAGCCACGATGCCCTAACGAGCTTGGCCAATCGCCGACAGTTTGAGCAAGATCTCTTAGAGACCTTGCAAAGTGCGCACCAGGGAAACCATCGCCATGTGCTTTGTTATCTAGACTTAGACCAATTTAAGCTGGTTAATGACACCTGTGGCCATGCCGCCGGAGATGAACTCCTACGCCAGGTCGCCCAACTCATCAAAAGCCAAATCCGCTCGACAGATAGACTGGCGCGCCTGGGCGGAGATGAGTTTGGCATCTTGCTAAAGCAATGCCCCCTGCAACGTGCCGAACGCCTTGCCGACCAGATCCGCAAAGCGGTACAGCAATTTCGCTTTCCTTGGCAAGACAAGACTTTTCGGATTGGCGTCAGCATTGGGTTAGTTTGCCTAAATACGGACAGCCACACATTGGCCGAGGCCCTGAGTGCCGCAGATGCCGCCTGCTATGCCGCCAAAGACCGAGGTCGCAATCGTATCCACACATATCGAGGAGACGATACTGAGTTGGCCCAACAGGAAGGAGAGCGGCGGTGGAGTGTTCGCATCAGACAGGCCTTGGAAGACAAGCGGTTTTGCCTATATCGTCAGGCCATTGCTCCCATCGCTGATCCGGATGACGCTTGTGCCCACTATGAAGTCCTCCTGCGCATGATCGACGAGCAAGGTCACCTGATCTCGCCAGGCAGGTTTATCCCAGCTGCAGAAAGATATGACTTGATGTCAGATCTCGATCGTTGGGTAGTGCAAACCTTTCTTCCCTATCTTGAACAGGCCCAGCCGACAGATTGTAGCCCTGAGCGGTCTCCATCTGTACATTTTCTCAATCTATCTAGTGCTAGCGTTGGAGATGCTCAATTTCTTGACTTCTTAAAGGCGCAATTTGACCAACATGCCATTTCTCCACAACATATCGGGTTTGAAATTACTGAAACCGCTGCGATCGCAAACCTGGATCAAGCCACCCACTTTATCCGTGAGCTCAAGCAGCTCGGCTGTCACTTTGCCCTGGATGATTTTGGCAGCGGCCTGTCTTCGTTTGCTTATCTCAAAACCCTGCCAGTCGATTATCTAAAAATCAGCGGTGAGTTTGTTGAAGATATCGCCCAGGACCCAGCTACCTATGCCATTGTTGAATCCATTAACCACGTGGGCCATGTGATGGGCCTCAAAACCATTGCCGAATCAGTTGAAACCCTGACACTGAGAGAAACCCTTGGCAAAATTGGCGTGGATTATGCACAGGGAGCCATCATTGCTCAG
>JBCDDJ010000278.1:0-8837 GCA_039180385.1 Cyanobacteria bacterium P01_G01_bin.38
TCCAAGATGACGAAATTTGACAAGTGAAGAAATTCGACGATCGAAAGGAAAAGAGTGCCCCTCACTACCCTCACAGAGTGGCCCCTGCCCCAGGGGTGGTTTTGGGCGGCCAACGCTTTGACTAAGAACTGTGCTGCCTGATCAATCCCTCGCTTGAGGGCAACCGGATTAGCGCCTGCGGCCACATTGCGGAGACCTTCCTTAACGATGAATCGTCTATTTGACGATGTTTTTACACCTTCGCATCATCGCAATGGCAGGTCTGGCTTTACGCCGAGTGCTGAGCTAGCAGGGCAAGCAGACGCCTATCACTTGAGCCTGGAACTCCCAGGTGTCAGCAAAGATGATTTAGACATTCAAGTGACGGCAGAAGCAGTCTCTATTAGTGGTGAGCGCAAGTCACAAGTCGAGGCTAAAACGGACGGTGTCACCCGCAGTGAGTTTTGTCAGTGCAATCTGCACCGATCGATGGTGAACTTGTATAGTGGGTAGGCTCAGTAAAATTTGCTCTACGTAATCTGCTGATGGGGCTTCTACAATGGCAACAATACGACGTTTGCCGATACAGCGCCAACTGTTGATCACAATACCCGAGGGAGCTTCCCCCAGGGAGGCGTCGGCTTCTGCTGACCAAATTGCAAATAGGTCCTGGGGTGAAAACCCAGACGGGTCATCTACTCGAAAGTCCAGGCGGTAAAGCATCGTTGGGGTCTCCAGGGGGTTGCTATTTACACTAGGAGACCATCGGGAATAAATGGGGATGGGATAGAGGGTGGGTAAGACTGCAATCTAATAAATTCCTATTAAAATGGCCGACCGGGTGGGCCTAGCCCCTATGATGTAAGCCGACTGTCTAGGGAGCTTGGTTATGAACTACGAACTCACCTATGAAATTGCTGGGGGGCTAATTGCCCTTGTGCTCTTGTTTTGGCTAGGGGCTGCCCGCCGTCGTCAGGCTCTACTGAGTGCCAAGCAGGCGGAGAATGAGCAAAAAGCGCTGCAATCGAAAGTTGAACAGCTCAGCCAGGACAATGAGACCCTGACCGAAGCGCTGAATTTGGGGCGCAATGCGGTGAGTGCTCTGGAGCAAAAGTTTAATGAGGGGGTTCAAGCCCGGGATGGTCTGGCGCAAACCCTGGAGACAGTCCGGGGGCAGGCGGCTGATTTGCAGACCCAACTCGAAACGATTGAGGCACAAAAGCAGGGGCTCGAAACCGAACTTGGGCAGCAGCGTCGTCAGGTCGAAACCTTGCAAACTGAGCTGAAATCTGCGCATCAGGCTAAGGCACAGCTTGAGGCGGAGAAGGCTGAGGGGCAGGCTGCGATCGCAACCCTCCAGCAGCAGGTCAAAGAGTTTGAAGGCAGTTTGGCCCAGCTAGACACCCTTCAAACCGAGCTGAACGTTGCTAATCAGGCTAAGGCGCAGATCGAGACCGAGAATGCGGCAAATCAGGCTGCGATCGCAACCCTCCAACACCGGATTCAACAGCTGGAGATTGGTTCGACCCAGCTAGAAATGCTCCAAACTGAGCTACAAGTCGCTAACCAGGCTAAGGACCAGTTAGCAGCAGACAAGGCAGACTATCAGCGTGCGATCGCCACCCTCCAACAGCAAATCAAAGATCTCGAAACCGGGTCTACTCAGCTAGAAACGTTACAAACTGAGCTGCAAACCGTCAATCAGGCCAAGGCCCAGCTCATGGTTAAACAGCGAGAAAGCCAGCAGGGGCTCTCCGCGCTGCAACAACAAATGACTGAGTTAACCGAACAAAACGCAGACCTTCAGAAACTCCTCCAGGCTCAGACCCACGAGAGAGAGTCTCTCTACACTCAAATCAGTGATTTAGAACAGGAGCGCGACCGCCTTACCCAGGACGGAGATGCCCAGTCTACAGTCCTCGACGAGCAAATCCAAACCCTCCGGCAAGATCGCGATCAGGCTCAGCAAGCTGCCAAACAGGCCCAGGCTGCGATCGCAACGCTACAGGCACAGCTCCAACAAAAAGAAACTGACCTGGCTGAGGCAACCCAACAAAGGCAGGCACAGCTCAGTCAATTAGACAGTCAGATACAACAGCTTAACCAAGAACGCGATCGTAATCGTCAGGCCCAAACCACTGCTGGAGAAACGGTTAAAGCCCTTCAAACACAAATCAAGGCGCTCGAACAGCAAAACCAGACTCTGACTGATAGGGCGGGGCAGGTCGAGCATAGCGTCTCTAATCTGCAACAAAAAGTTCAACAGCTGCAAGCCGATAAAGCTGCCCTCGAAGAAGCGCTGACAATTAGCCAGCAGGTGATTGGCACCCTTGAGCAACAGCGCTCAGCTGTTGGCCCGAGCTCAAGCCGAGGGGGCGAGCCGCTCGCGTCGAAGCCTGCTCCCTCTAAAACCGCGCCCGCTGAGCAACAACCCCCTTCTCCTAAAAGTGCCAAGACAGCTGAGGCTCCCCAGCCCATTCCAGATGAGCCTTCCAAAGCGGTAGCCCCGCCCGAGCCAAACCTGCCCGTTGAGGCAACGCCACTGACCGGCCAGCTGTCCTTTAAGGATAAAAGCGTGGTGATTACCGGGACCCTCATCCACCTCACCTATGAGAAAATCACGGCCCTAGTTGAGCAAGGCGGAGGGCGGATTAACAAAATGCCCAGCTCGAAAACAGATTATATTGTGGTTGGGCAAAACCCCGGCAACAAGCTTAAAAAAGCAGAAAAGTATGATGTGCCACAGTTGAGCGAGGGAGATTTGTTGGCGATGGTGGAGGGTGGGGAGTAGTGAGTAGTGGGTGATGCGGGAAGTAATGTAGGGGCGATGCGGCTGCTCACTTTTCAGGATTCAGTAGAAAGGCAGGGGGTGATGATGGGTGTTGGTGGGGAGGTAGGGGCTAAGGTCAGATTGCCCAAGGAGATACGGGGACGCGGAGATAGAGGAGATAGAGGAGATAGGGGAGATAGGGGCTAAGGACACCTTGCTCAGGAAAATGGAGGGGAGGGTGCGCGTCTTCCCGAGAAGTTCACTTTTAACCTTTAACCTTTAACCATTCAATTGCGACCTTCCCCACCCTCTTCGCCTTTCCCAACACCCACTTCCCCCATCCCATGCGCGACATCCAAAACCATTGGGCACAGGACTGCATCGAAAAACTCACCGAGCAGGGTCTGATTACGGGATACCCCGACGGTACTTTTAAGCCTGAGCAGCCGGTCACCCGAGCTGAGTTTGCCACCCTTGTGATTAAGGCGTTTCCCCGAGCGGCGAGTCGGTCTGCCATTCGGTTTGTTGACGTGCCTGCAAACCACTGGGCCGCTGCAACCATCCAGACTGCCTATGAAACAGGCTGGCTCAGCGGTTATCCAGGCAACCGATTTCGCCCCAATCAGCCGATCCCCCGAGTACAGGCGGTGATTGCTCTGGCGGCTGGGCTGGGTTACGAGCCTAGCCATCCTACAGAGATCATCCTTGCCCAGGCGTTTGGTGATGCAGCGGCAATCCCAAACTATGCCCGAGACAAAGTGGCCGCAGCGGTTGAGCAACAGCTGGTGGTTAACTATCCGGAGGTGAGGCGATTTAGACCCAACCAGCCTGCCACCCGCGCAGAGATTGCCAGCTTTTTATGTCAGGCCCAGGCCCAGACCGCCGAGATGGCCAGTCCGGTACCATCTGAGCTGATCGCCTCGGCAGCCTTTCTCAATTCAGAAATCCGGGGCGTCTGGCTCACCAACATTGACAGTGATGTGCTTTTCTCAAGGGAGGCCCTCACGACCGCCCTTGATCGTTTGGCCGAGCATCATTTCAACACGGTTTATCCCACGGTTTGGAACTGGGGCTATACCCTGTACCCCAGTGCGGTCACCACCCGTGTCTTTGGGGCAAAACAGGGGCTCTATCCTGACACCGAAAATCAGGGTAGGAATGAAGCCGCCGAAGCCGCCCAGGCCAACCGCGACGTGCTTTTAGAAACCATCGAACTGGCCCAGGCTCGCAACCTGAGTGTGATTCCCTGGTTTGAGTTTGGCCTGATGGCACCGGCAGACTCGCCCCTGGCCCAACGCCATCCTGACTGGCTCACCCAGCGCCGGGACGGGACCACTATCGACTATCAAGATAACGGCAAATATGCTCGGGTTTGGCTCAATCCCTGCCATCCTGAAGTGCAACAATTTTTTGTAGATCTGGTGGATGAACTGGGTGCTAACTATGCCATTGATGGGTTTCAGCTGGACGATCACTTTGGGCTGCCGGTGGAGTTTGGCTATGACCCAACGACGATCGCCCTTTATCAGCAAGCCACCGACAATCCGCCCCCTGTCGATGCCCAGGACTCAAACTGGATGCGCTGGCGCGCCGACCAGATTACCCAGCTGATGGCGCGCCTGTTTACCACGCTCAAAGCCCGTCGGCCCAAAGCGGTTTTCTCAGTCTCCCCGAGTCCGGCTGGGTTTGCCTATGGCCGATATTTGCAAGATTGGCCTGCCTGGGAGCGCAGTGGCTATGTCGAGGAACTGCTGGTACAGCTCTATCGCCGCGATCTCGACAGCTTTATCCACGAGCTAGAGAAACCTGCCCTCACCAATGCCCGCGGCCATATTCCCACTGCCGTCGGCATCTTGAGCGGCCTTAGAAATGACCCTATAGCCAGTTCGCTCATTCAGAAAAAGGCGCAGGCGATCCGTCAGCGCGGCTATGCGGGGATGGCTTTTTTCTTTTATGACTCGATTTGGCATGTGGCCGCTGGGGAGCCCATCGAGGGTCGTAAGGGGATGGTGCGATCGCTATTTTCTACCCCAAAACCGCGCCCCGACCTGTCATAGACGCTGGCAATTTTCCGATTTAAGTACATCCTCGGAAAATTCGTGCATATTCCTGGAAACCTGGCCCAATTAACCCAGTGGTACCTTACATCCCTTACATACAGATTGAATCTCTAAATCCACATGAGTAGTGGGTGCCTTCCCCTGACTTAATGTTTAGAAGTGTGAACGGAATAATGACGCTTTACGGTCCCCAATTACATCGTCCCAGTCAGTCAGCCCCTGTCCGCAGGTCTGCCCCTCGTCCCCCTGCCATTCGTACGTCTGCCGGTAATCTGCTGGCCCAGGCGATTCTTGCCAGCATGGTGGATGGCATCTTGATTTTGACTGAGACGGGGCAATGGGTGCAGGGCAATAGTGCGGCTCGTCACATTTGCGATCGCATCACCGGAGAGCAGCCCGGCTGTGGCCCGGTGCCGGCTGAGATCTGGCGGGCTTGTCAGGCGCTGATTGACAGTCGCAGTCAGTATCCTCGGCGGACGTTCATCGTGGAGGCAGAGATGGAGGTTGCACCCCATGATCATATTCGGATTCGAGCCCGGTGGTTTGAGACTAGCGAAAGCCACAGACCTTATATCCTGGTGATTTTAGAAGATCGTCGGCGCTCTATGCAAAACCTGGCCATCACTGAGGTGGCTCGATATGACCTCACCCCCCGCGAGGCCGATGTTTGGTTGCTCCACCGCAAGGACTATATGTACCAGGAAATTGCCGAGGAGCTACACATCAGCATCAATACGGTTAAGAAGCATATGAAGAATATCAACGCCAAGCGGCAGGTGGCACTGGTGATGGAGGAATGCTGTGCCCATAAATAAGGTATGACGCCTCTAAACAGCTATCCATTGAGCAAAATTTTCCAAAGCCTTTGCAGACTAGCTGTTTTGCGTATGCTCCCTGCTGACCCCTCCCAACCTCCCCTTGGTAAGGGGAGGTGCCGCAGGCGGTGGGGTTTTCAGCGGACAGTCCCTACTCAAAATCGGCCTTTCAGCGACTTGTGAGTAAGGGATAGCTCTAAACAAAAGCATCTTTAATATCCCCTAAACTGGGCCGTCATAACTACGAGAAAGGTCAGGGATCAGGACTTAGTCGGTAGAAATGTCAGGAAGTGGTGTAATAATTTACCCCTAACGGGTACTAGTAAGATTTGATACCACTGACCATAATTCAAATAGCTTCTGAAACAAAAGAACTTGAACTGTTCTTAAGCGATAGGAGGCTAAACGTACTCTGAGTTGAGGCTTTCGGGATTTTAATTCAGAAGGTATGGTGCTGTCTTTGTTGTATTGACTGAGGCAGTTCTTTCTAGGAAAGGTGTTTATCAAACTTGAAAATTACGGAGTAGAAAATGGTTGCTCTTCAGGACAAACCGGGTGTCAAAATAGATGAAAAAAACTTGTCTGAGCTTTTAACTCAGGTTTCAATGATCTTTTGTTTAAGGGATACGCTCATAAAATATGGCATCTCTTCAAAGGAGAGTATGTCAGTTAGCTTTGAGATTGAGGGCACAAAAATACCAGTCAGTTACGAATTACCACCAGGAAGCAAATCTTCAGTCTTGGAACCGGCTTTGAAATCTTTCAAAGCAGCAATTATTGAGGACTTTTTCTGTCAAGCCGATAATCAGTTTAAGTTGATTGAGAAGCTTCGCGAAGTTTCTGGACTGCCTCCCGCCAAAGAGGGCGACGAAACCAAGTTTAAGATTACTTTTACAGGTAAAGATTTTGACATGGTTGCCCGGGGAGGGTGTAAATTATGTTGGATGGCTGGAGTCCTTCTTTGGTGCGCTAGCTAGCAGACTAGCATCCCTGTTTCAAATTGAGCCTATCTACTTACTTGGTTTGATTGTCCCTAAGCGCTCAGCTATTAACATTTAGTCAACAACAGTAGGATTTTTGTTCTTGCAATGTTGGTTAATGTTAACAGCTGAGTGCTTTAGCTCTTTTTCTATACTCACTGGTATCGACCGATGCCATATCTAGAAAGTCCAACCATACCCTAAGATAAGGCTAATATTGAGTCTAGATTCAGCTATGCTTACCAGACATCAAGTGCATGAAACCTACACAGATAATTTCAGGATTGCGGCAAGGGTCTCATGGGTAGCTTTTGGTCTGCTCAGTTCACTTTTTGGACATACAGCTTTGGCGCAGATTGTTCCAGATAACAGTCTAGAATCAGAAGCCTCTATTGTTCAGACTAGCGTAGATGTTAACGGTGGTCCCATAGAGCTAATTCAGGGAGGTGCTATCCGAGGCTCTAACCTGTTCCATAGCTTTTCTCAGTTTAACGTTGGCGATGATCAAAGTGCCTATTTCGATCACCCTGATGATGTTACGCTCATTCTGAGTCGAGTAACGGGTGGTAACCCGTCTAATATTCTAGGAACCTTGGGCGTCTTAGAGGGAAGTGCTGATCTATTTCTAATCAACCCAGCGGGTATTGTTTTTGGGCCAAATGCTTCCCTTGACCTCAATGGTTCATTTCTAGCCACGACAGCGAGCGATCTGATTTTTGAGGATGGTGCTCAATTTAGTGCCATTAATCCTACGCTTTCTCCACTACTAACCATCACAGGGCCTGTTGGTCTCCAGTTTGGAGAAACCCCTGGAGATATCATTAATCAAGCTCTAGTGAGGCAAGGTCCATCAATGGATCCATTTGACATTACATTTGGCCTTGAGGTAGAGCCTGGCAATACTTTGGCCCTTATTGGTGGCGAGGTAGCTTTAGAGGGAGGTGGTCTAGATGTTTCAGATGGACACTTGGAAATTGGCAGTGTTGCTGGAAACAATTATGTTTCTCTCCAGACTACGAGCACTGGATGGTCTTTTAACTATGAAAAAGTTCAGGAATTTGAGGATATCGAATTCACTAATAGCATTGTCAGTGTTCCTGGATTTGGGGAATTTCCTGTTGCATCGTTAGTTGTTGTTGAGAGCGATAGTAACAATGCTACTGTTGATATACAGGGTAGAAATATACTGCTTACAAATGCCTCACAGGTTAGAAATGCTGGAAGTAATCTGACTGTAACTGCCTCAGAAACTTTAAAATTGGCCGGTTTTTTAGAATTTCCTGGGCCTTCTGGAACAGTCATTAATCGGAGTGGATTGCTTGGGTCAACTTTTACTGAGGTAAATGCAGGTGACATTACAATTAATACTCGTCGCCTGGTTGTTCGAGGTGGGGCGTTTGTAGTGGCAGAATCTTCTATAAGTACAATCGGTGATGCATCTATGCCTGCATCTGGTCAAGGTGGGATCTTAAGTATAAATGCTTTGGAATCAGTGGATGTGGTGGACGAAGACTCCAGATTGTCAGTAAGTACGCAGGGATTAGGGGACGCTGGTAGGTTAATCATTAATACTGGCAGGTTAACCGCTCGGGATGGAGCTGAAATCTCAACATTATCTGCAGGGGAAGATTCTTTTGGGCAACCTTTAGAAACTGGAGCAGGGGGAGATATCTTCATCAATGCTGATCAGTCTGTTGATCTTATCAACAAGGGCTCTGTCTTGACTGAGAGCCGTGGGCAGGGTGGAGAGGCCGGAGACCTCAATCTCAGCACTCGGCTATTGGCGCTTCGAGATGGGTCGGCATTGTCTGCAGAAACAGACAACAACCAGGGAGGTAACATCAATCTCCAAGTTAATGACCTACTATTTTTACGAGGCAACAGTCGCATTTCTGCCACAGCAGGTACCGCTCAAGCTGGGGGAGATGGTGGCAATGTTGATATTGCGGCTAACCTCATTTTTGCCCCCCCTGATGAAAATAGCGACATCACCGCCAATGCATTTTCAGGACGCGGCGGTCGGGTTGAGATTACCTCAGATAATATTTTAGGGCTGACCCCCCTCAGCCGAGAAGAACTTCAGACATTATTGGGAACAGATGACCCCGCTGGGCTCGATCCGAGTTTACTCCCGAGTAATGACATTACAGCAATTTCACAAGAGAACCCATCTTTAGATGGTGAGGTGATTATCAGCTCCCCCGATCTTGATCTCAACCGAGCGGCAGAGGAA
>JBCDDJ010000279.1:0-8828 GCA_039180385.1 Cyanobacteria bacterium P01_G01_bin.38
CAGTTGGTGGTCTGTTGAAAAAGCCGAAACAATGTTAGCCCTCAGAGTGTTGCGAGCTAACCAAGATTGGGATGATTATTGGTTAAATCTACCTCCTAGCAAGGCTTGATGGAACATCCCACTTTTAATTACACCCGTTTCTAGGAGTTTCAGAAACGCGTCCAAGGTGATGGGCTTAGTAGGCGCTTGGACCGTGGCTCTGCCTCACAATTAGGGCACTTGGCTAGCTTTGTCTTTATCTTAAACCACCCCAATCGTAGGGTTGGCACCGCCCGCCTGCTCAAGCAGAGGCCCAGTTAATGGGTGGACTAAAGGACCACCCTAGAAATAGGCTTTATGTGTAAATGGACAAACAGTCATGCAAACCTTCCAATACTCCAGCCTGATCGATGCGCCCATCGAGACCGTTTGGACCTTTCACAAACGTCCCGACATCCTCAACCTGCTCACCCCACCCTGGCAACCCGTTCAGGTCGTCCGCCGCGAGGGGGGGCTTGGCCCCGGCGCAATCACCGAGTTTCGCCTGTGGCTAGGACCCGTACCCATCACCTGGCTCGCCCGCCACACCGACGAATATGAGCCCGGTCGGCTATTTACTGACACCCAGGCTGAGGGACCGTTAGAGAGCTGGACCCACCGCCATCGCCTAATCCCTGAGGGCGACAAAACTCGCCTGGTCGATGACATTAGCTTTGAGCTGCCCGCCGGGTGGGCAACCGAGCCCCTGATCGGCTGGTTTGTGCGCCAGCGGTTGCACGATATGTTTCGCTATCGCCATGAGGTGACCCAGCGGGAGTGTGGTAGTAAGGAGGTGAGTGGGTGAGTGGGTGAAAAAATTACTCACCAAGCTCCAGCGCCCTACCAAGCGCAGCGCTAAGCAATATCAGGTGGCACTTGCGACTGCCTTAACTGCTGCTGCAAGAGGGTTTGTAACATCTGGCGCTGCACTTCGATGCCCTGTTTACCGCCGTCGTCTAGCAAGATCAGACTATCAAGCTGCTTTAAAGACAGCAGTTGAAACAAGAGGTGGGTCACCGGGTAGGGCATTGCCATCAATTCTGGATTATTTTGCTGCCCGGCAGAGGCGGCCTCTAGTGACGGGTAGGCATAGATCACAGTCTTGGTTTGATCCTCAGCTTTGCGGCTACTGAGGGTTGTCATCACCCACCCCTGTTCGACGTTCTGTAGTATGTAATACTCTGGGTGCCTTAGTTGCTCAGCCAGCTCTTTGAGTAACGGAGCAACTGTCTTGACCGCTTGAGCTGCGGTTTGATCAGGAGCTTCGTCAATTAGGATTTGAATTTGTTGATCAAGATTCATGCGCTTTATTTGATGCTTTTGTGAAACTTCTCGCGTTTTGCCCGTTTGGCGGGAATACTGACTATGCTCATAGTTTAGAGTCCGCCATATCGCTTAGAACAAGTGTGCTAGCTTTGAAAGATTCTCTAACGGCCGCAATCAACCCATCAGCAGACATCTCATCACCACCAGTGGACGCGCTTTTTCAGAAAATTTTTCAGGAACTTAGGGAAAATACACGGGTCTCGGAGCAAAATTGTCGCGAGGTAACCAACCGTATTTGTCAGGAGGCACGGCGTATTTGTACGGAGAGTCAGCGCATTCAAGACTCGGGCGAAGTGGATACCTGGGCCATGACCCTGAGTAAGCACCGCCTGACTCAATGTCTACGCTACTACAAACTCGGATCTCGGCGGGGTCGGGTCGATTTGCACAGCACCATGAGCGCCATTGTCTATCGCTACATTACGCCCCCCCAGGTGCAGTCAAGCTATCAGGCCCGGCTCTATTTGATTGAAGATTTCTTGCAAAATTTCTACACAGAGGCGATCAACGCCTTTCGCCGTGAAAATCAGCTACCCGAGACGTACCAACCCAAAACGTCCCTAGAGCTGGCTGAGTACATGGCCTTTACCGAGCGCTACGGCAAGCGACGGATTCCGCTGCCGGGGCGACGCAGCCAGCAGCTGGTGATTTTGAGGGCCCAGACCTTTTCTAAACAGCAGCCCCCCGAGACCGCTGTCGATATTGAGCAGGCCGCTGAGTCCGCCAATAGCGACCAAGAGCAAAACTGGAATGCAGCCCCGATGCAGCGTCTGCGTGAGCAGATGATGACCCAGTCAGAGGGCATCCCAGAAGATACCCTGCGGGGGCGGGTGGTCGATGAGCTGATGGACTACCTCAAAGAAAAAGACCAGGAAGACTGCGCCGATTACTTTAGTTTGCGCTTGATGGATTTACCAACCAGCGAAATTGAAGCTATTCTAGGACTAACACCGCGGGAGCGGGACTATTTACAGCAAAGGTTCAAGTACCATCTACTCAGGTTTTCCTTATCTCACCATTGGGAGCTAGTGCACCAATGGTTGGGGGCTGAGCTTGAAAATAATCTGGGCCTGACCCCCCAACAATGGGAACGCTTACAGGAAAAGATTACTCAACGTCAGTCCAAGCTGCTGCAGCTTAAGCAACAGGGTTTACCAGATACAGAAATTACCCAGGCCCTGGGGCTAACCTCCACCCAAATGCGTAAGCAATGGTCTAAGCTGCTCGAGCAAGCTTGGGAGATGAGAAATCTCTGATTTATCCGGACTTAGGGAATCGGTGCATGAATAGTAACTCAGATAATATTCGGAGCTTGCTCCTATGGCTCTTAAACTCTAATAGCCCGACGACCTCTATACCATCAGGAAATCGGTTTAAAACAAGAGCTTATATACCCAACGAAAGAAGTGCATCTGAAGTCGGGTCTGAAGCTGTGTCATCGGAGTACTGGGATCCACTGGATTCAGAAAACTGTATCCCTCAGTTCTCAGTGTCTTCGCAAAGCCAATATCTGTTTGAGACGGCTCAGTCGTTTAACTTCGGAGAAATATCCACTGTGCAAGATCGTTTTCAATCATTACTGAAGCGACGACTCCAAATGGAGTTCGAAAATCGTCCTCCTCTGTTCCCCTGGGAATCAGAGATCCGGGAATATCCGGTCGAATTGCCCGCTTTCTCTGCTGCGCAGGCGGTTGGGAAACTGTGGCTAGATAATTTGCACCATTTGAAGGCAGCCAATGCACTGCCCGATGGGGTGCTCACCAAGCTGCTAGAGCGTTGTCAAATTATGGCGCAGACCTCCCTAAAAGAGGGGGTCAAGCTGGTTCGTACGGTCGAGGCCTTTTTTCCTGACCATACAGAGCTGCTCGAGCCCGTAGCCGACATCGTTTTACAGTCTGGAATGCAGGCTGCATACCGTTCTGATACGGCGCTTAAAGAGGCCACAGTTAAAGAAATTGAAAACCTGACCGGGGGCTACACCGCAGCTGCACCGCAGCAGCAGGTGGCCATCTCAATGCTGGCGGCCCAAGAAATCATGTCGGCACTGACCTTGACGGTCTCTGCTACCGAGCCCCAACTCAAGCGTGAGTGGATCACCGCCTTTGGTGCTCTCACCCTGGGGGTCACCTATCAGATAGACTGGTTGCTGATTGAGGCTGAGCTGCCCAGCGGAGGCCAGCTGCACCTAATTGGCGACCAGAGCGAGTCGAGCACCAGTCGTCCAGAGGCCGGTAGGCTGAGCCTTGTCGAGACGACCTTTGAGGTTGGGCAAACTTATACTCTAGAAGTTTCCCTATCTGAGGGGGGGCAACGCCCCTTGCGCTTTACGGTTGGTGTAGTAGCCGGGGCATAATCGGCCAAGTATAACCGCTAAGATAGGGACTAAGCTGTTTCTCCCTATCTCTATCGATGCCGCCTTCTGACACCGTCGATCCGGTTGGAGCTAATCTAACCTCAACTAAAAAAAGCACGCTTAAAAAAAGCAGTTTAAATCCGCTAGCGAAATGGCGGCAGCGTCTTGAGGCGGTGCCGCTTTCGCAGTCTGAGGATTCGATCGCATTGCGGATTTTGGTGCAATGCCTGGTAACAGTGGGTATTTGTGCTCTGGTGGTGGCAGCCACCGATGTCACAGACACGTCTAACTGGAATTTGTTGGCCATTCCACTGAGTGCGGCGGGGGCAGTCTGGAGCTGGCGCAGCCGCCGTCGCCACAATACCGGGGTCAAGTTTGGCATTGCCCTGGGCATGTTGGTGGCCCTGACCTTATTTTTGGGTCGGATGCTCAGCCTGCCGGGGGACACGCGAATCGTGCTGGCGGAGTTACTCATCCAACTGCAGGTGTTGCACAGCTTTGATTTGCCTAGACGCAAAGATCTGGGCTACTCGATGATGATCGGCCTGGTGTTGATCGGGGTGGCGGCCACGATTAGCCAGACGCTGCTGTTTGGGCCACTGCTGCTGCTATTTTTGCTGCTGGCGCTGCCGGTGCTCGTGCTGGACTATCGGTCTCGCCTGGGGCTGCTGGGGCAGGGCTGGCGGTCGCTCTATACCCACACATCGCCGAAGCAGCTGGGGGCGGTGCTGGCGGTGGTTTTATCACTAGGTATGGTGATTTTTGCGGCACTGCCCCGACTACCGGGCTATCAGCTGCAGACATTTCCGGTCAATGGCAGCGTGGATACGGATGCGTCGTTTGATGGCCGGGATATTTTTAACCCTGGCTACATCAGCGGGGGACGTGACGAAGGAGACACCACAGGCAGTGGTGGCACCGACAGCCAGAGCCCTGAAAGCGGACCGGGGCGGATTAGTACCGATTTTTACTATGGCTTTAACCAGCGGATGAATCAAAACCTGCGGGGGGAGATGATTCCGAAGGTGGTGATGCGGGTGCGATCGCAAACCGAAGGATTTTGGCGGGTGATGGCCTTTGATCACTACAACGGCCAGGGCTGGGAGGTGTCTCGAAATGATGCGACGTCTAAAGTGTTTCGTTCGCCAGTGTCATATCAGTTTTTACCGCCTCGAGTGCCCCGGTTAGGTCCCAAACGTGAGGTGGTGCAAACCTATACGATGGTCAGCGACTTTCAAAATTTGATCCCGGCACTATATGAGCCCAAGCAGGTGTTTTTCCCCTCTGATCAAATTGCGGTCGACCCAGAGGGGGCACTGCGCGCCTCAAAGGCCCTGGTGGAGGGTTTAACCTACACCGTAGTTTCGGATGTCCCATTGCGCAATCCAAGTCTTTTACAAGCGGCTGAGGACGATTATCCAAACAATATCAAACGCTACTACTTACAGATGCCGCCGGAGCTCGAGGCGCGGGTTCAGGCGGAGACGAAGCGCCTGTTGGCGACCGCCCCTGAGCCCCTGACAACGGCCTACGATAAGGCGGCCTTCTTAACCGCAGCCCTCAAACAAAACTACACGCTACAAGAGGATTTGCCCTTTTTTGAAGAAGAAGAAGATCTGGTTGAGGCCTTTCTTTTTAAGTACCAGGGGGGGACCGCCGATCATTTCTCCACAGTGCTGACGGTGATGCTGCGTTCGGTGGGGATTCCGGCGCGGCTGGTGGCGGGGTTTGGGCCCGGGCAGTTTAACCCGTTTACGGGATTTTACATTGTCCGCAATACGGATGCCTACGCGATGACGGAGGTGTTTTTCCCGAGGTATGGCTGGTTTACGTTTGACCCGATTCCAGGTCATATTTTTGAGCAGCCTTCGGGGGGTGAGGCCGATCCGTTTGGCATTTTGAAACAGATCTGGCAGTGGCTACAAAGCATTGTGCCGGCACCAGTAGCAGCCTGGATGCAAAAGGGATTGGTGCTGATCGGGCGGGTGCTGGCGATGGTGCTGGGGGGGATGATGCGACTGGGGGGCTGGATGCGGTTGCTGGTCAGTGCGATCGCACTCACTGGACTGGGGTTTTTGGGCTGGCTGAGCTGGATAGGCTGGCGACGGTGGCGACGAACTCGCTGGCTGGCACAGCTGCCGCCGATGGAGCGGCTTTATCAGCAGATGCTACAGCAGTTGGCGACGCAGGGATATGGGAAATCGCAGGCTCAGACACCGTTTGAGTATGCTGAGCAGCTGCAACGGGAGCCGGGGTTTGTTCACAAGTCGGGGGTTGAGAAAATTGTCGAGGCGTATGTGCGGTGGCGCTATGGGGGGGAGACGCCGAATTTAGAGCGGGTTAGGGCGGAGGTTAATCGGTTAAAGCGACGGAAGGTTGCCAAGCTTTCGTAGGGTAGGCATCTTGCCTGCCGGTCAATTGGGCAATAGTTAGGGACTTACCCTCTCTGCCTCCCCTGCTCCCTCATGAACTACTGGTATTTGATCTTTCGCCGCTCCCTTAGTGCCTCTTTAAGGTCGGCTGTGTGAGATAAGGGCTGCGCGGGACTTTCCCTCCCGCCCCCTCCCTTTTGCTATTTGCGTTAGCGGCTGCCTGGGGTCCCATGCTCCCCCAGACCCCCCGAACTAGATTCTGGCTTTGTTTTAGTAAGGGGCGGTTGGTGGGTTAGTCGATAGGGGATCGTGCCTTTGGTTGACGATTTCACTTTAGGGGCATCCCCTTGTGGGTGCCCTCCGGCGGTGTAAGGCGTTTATGAGTTGCCCCCTTAAAATCTATAAATGCCTTTGATACCCAGCATCAGCTGCTTTGTTTTTCACAGATGGCGTTTTTAGCTATGCTCGACACTGGGGTTGTCAAATTGGCCTGATATTCTAACTGAAGAGCAAATTTTAGCCCTTAGTCATCATTAAAACTGTGTAGCCCTTCGCTCACTACCCACCACCCACTACCGCTTTCCCCTTTCCCTTTACTAATTCGAGGTACATCTGTGGTCAGTCTCAAAGAATTTGTTAAAAACCCGCTGGGGATGCTGACCGCTGCGGTGGCACCTGCCCCTGATGCTGATTTTCAACCTGAGACGTTTGATGCCCATGTGATGGGTACCTATGGGCGCTTTCCGCTGGCGCTGGTGCGAGGTGAAGGCTGCCGGGTATGGGATGCGGATGGGCAATCGTATTTAGATTTTGTGGCAGGGATTGCAACCTGTACCCTGGGCCATGCCCATCCGGTGATGGTGGAGGCGGTGACGCGGCAGATTCAAAAGCTACACCATGTGTCTAACCTGTACTACATCCCTGAGCAGGGGGCGCTAGCACACTGGCTGACGGACCATTCCTGCACAGATAAGGTGTTTTTCTGCAACTCGGGGGCTGAGGCGAATGAGGGGGCGATTAAGCTAGCGCGCAAGTATGCCCATACTCAGCTGGGGATTGCGGAGCCGGTGATTATCACGGCCAATGCCAGCTTTCATGGGCGCACCCTGGCGACGATTACGGCGACGGGGCAGCCGAAGTATCAAAAGAACTTTGACCCGCTGGTACCAGGTTTTCACTATGTGCCTTACAACGATATCGGGGCAATGGAAAGTGCGATCGCAACCCTCGACGCCGACGCACGCCGGGTAGCCGCCATTCTGTTAGAACCGCTCCAGGGTGAAGGGGGCGTGAACCCAGGTCAGGCAGATTATTTTCAACGAATTCGTCAGATTTGTGACGAAAAGGGTATTTTGCTCATCCTGGACGAGGTGCAGGTGGGCATGGGCCGCACGGGCAAACTCTGGGGCTATCAAAACCTGGGCATTGAGCCGGATGTGTTTACCCTGGCGAAAGGTCTGGGGGGTGGCGTACCGATTGGGGCACTGCTGACCAAGCAGCACTGTGATGTGCTGAAACCAGGTGACCATGCCAGTACCTTTGGCGGTAATCCCTTTGTGTGTGGGGTCGCCTTAGAGGTCTGCAAAACGTTGGAAAGTCAGAATTTGGTGGCGAATGTGCAGGCTCGGGGGGAGCAGTTGAGAATGGGGCTGGGTGCGATCGCAAATCTCTATCCCAACCTGATCGAAACCGTTCGCGGCTGGGGACTCATAAACGGTCTGGTGCTCTCAGAGAGCGTCGAGCTTAAGTCGATCGACGTGGTCAAAACTGCGATGGCAGCCGGTCTGCTGCTGGTACCGGCAGGGCCAAAAGTGATACGATTTGTGCCACCGCTGATCGTCAGCGAAGCTGAAATTGCGCAGGCTTTAGAAAAGGTATCAAAGGTGCTGGCGCGGCTGAGTCAGTAATCAGGGCACTCTCAGCAAATCTAAACGGGTACTTTGGCCATGAATGATATGCGTTTCGCTATAGCAAGTACCACAGCAGCAATACAAAGCCCAAACCCACCAAAAACCAGCCCCAAAAAGGGATGCCAGACCGTGAACCGCTGGATCGAGCAGGCTTAGCTGTTGGCATTGATTTTTGCAACCAATCTGGATCTTTAGGCTTTTCTGCACCAATGGCAGGAGCCTTAGGCGGTGCGACTACCACCTTTTGATTCAGATTTTTGAGGGCCCGCTCACATCGTTGAGCCTGCTCGTCTAACCCGGCCTCTTGAAAGAGATCTTTGGCCCGCTCAAAGGCGGTACGTGCCTGCCAGGAATTACCCAATCTGGTTTCAGCATCGGCCAGGGTTTGCCAAGTCGCCGCCTGACTGTAGCGATCACCGATGCGCTCATACAGAGGCAGCGCTAGCTGAAACGATTGAATTGCAGGTGCATACTCTCCCCCATAAAAGTGGGTTTCTCCCGTCAGTCGATAACCATTGGCCTCTCCCAAAATACTCCCGATTGTTTTATACATCTCTATCGTCTGCCGTGCATAAGATAGTGCCCGCTGGGTATCGCCCGTTTTACGAGTCAATTGACCCAACATCAGCAGCGTGTTGGCTTCGCCGAGTCGATCCCCGGTGGCGCGAAACAGCTCGATCGCCTGGTCATAGTGTTTGAGGGCCTCGTTGCTCCGTTTTAGAAATTGAAGGACATCGCCAATGGCTTGTAGCGTGTTGGCTTCGCCGAGTCGATCCCCGGTGGCGCGAAACAGCTCGATCGCCTGGTCATAGTGTTTGAGGGCCTCGTTGCTCCGTTTTAGAAATTGAA
>JBCDDJ010000280.1:0-8795 GCA_039180385.1 Cyanobacteria bacterium P01_G01_bin.38
AAATCCGAAACTTAATCCCCTCCTGGGAGGGGCAACGGGGTGGGTTGACCGTGAGTGCTAGCGATCGAAACCCACCCCGCCTTTCAGGCACCCCTCCCAAGGAGGGGATCAAGTTGAATACATTATTAAATCCTTATTCCTCGCGCCATCCTATCGATACTGGGCAACGACTCATAGCTCCCATCTTCTCATAGATCCTATCTTCTCATAGATTCTATCTCTTTATAGATCCTATCTCCAGAGTAAGTCTCCATGATTACCCATCGCACGACGAGCCTATCACTGCGGTCGATCTACCGGCAAATCTACCAGAGCAGTTGCGGGCTGAGACAAGCTCTGTTCCCCAGTGAGTCAGCAGATTACATCAAGTGGCGACACGAATTTTTATATAAACGCTTAAACTTTGGGCTTTGGCTTGGGCTGATTTGCTTTCTGATATCATCCAGCCACGGCCTGTATCTTTACGTATTTAAAATTGAACAAATCCGGCTGGACCTGGACAGATTTTATGAAGCCCCCTGGATGGCCGAAGACTTGAGAGATATCACCGTGATTGGGTTTTTTCTGATCTCAGGGGTCATTATTAGCTGCCTATGGATACAACAAACTCGTTGGGGAAGGCGATATCCTGCTGTCGTATTTTTGATCTTTGCTGGGGCTGTCAATGGGTTCTTGACTCAGCTTATTTCTACATTTTATGATGTCCCCGTTAAACCAGAAACGATTGTTTTTCTAGCTTTTGCAGTGCTCTTGCCGCTGCGCTGGCCCCTGCATATATTGGCTCAGCTATTGCCGATTACTTATTATGTTGTCGTGCTACCCCTGCTCGGGATTACCCATATTGGGGATGTCTCTATTTTTAACAGTGTGTACAATCTGGGTACGTTTATTCAAATGGGTTGGGTTTGTCTGATTTGTAATGTTGGCGTTTATGTCTACGAACGGCTGCGCCGCTCTGAGTTTGAGTCGCGGCGAGAGCTACAAATCTTTTTGCATGCGATCTCCCACGATCTGCGGAATCCTGTTATGGGCACCTCCATAGTGGTCAAAGGCTTGCTGGATAAAGTAACCGATGGATACACCAAGATCAGTGCCCCAACGCTCGAGCGGCTCTTACAAGGCAGCGATCGCCAAATTGCCCTCATCAATGCTTTGGTGGAGGCTTATCACGCTGATGAACAAGGACTCACGCTGAATCGTCAGCCCCTGCAACTCAGTTATGTTGTGAGTACGGCTTTGGCTGATGTCGAGTCTAAACTGGCCCAAGATCAGGTTGAACTACATAACCTCATTGAGCCAAATTTGCCTTTGGTGAGTGCCGATCAGACCCATCTGTGGCGAGTCTTTAGTAACTTAATTGATAATGCACTCAAGCACAACCCGCCTGGCATTCAGCTGACCTTAGCCGCAACCGTGGTCAAAGATAACCAGCTGCTTTGCCATGTTCAAGATAACGGAGTTGGGATTCCCCACGATCAATGTAAGCGACTCTTTGATCTGTATGCCCGAGGTAGTCGGGCGCGCTATATGCCAGGGTTGGGCCTAGGGCTTTACCTTTGCAAACAAATTATCACAGCCCACGGCGGAAATATCGGCGTGAGCAGCCAGCTAGGTCAGGGGACAACGTTTTGGTTTACACTGCCGTTGTTTGATCAACCCTCTATTAACTCAATTGAAAGAGCATAGCAGCAGATACCCAAGAGATTTATAGTGACCAGTTGGGGGATGCGGCAGATGGCTTGACAGTGACATATTTGAGCAAGCTGAGTATTCAAACAAATAATATGAACATCCTACGCGTACGACATATTCTGGGGTTCAGCTGGTTTTATTTGCTTGTGTTTGCGACAGCAGCCCTGGTTATCTCCACCGATGCCAGTATCGGAAGTCTAGGCAGCGTGCTGTCGTTTTCCAAGCTTCCGCTGGTATTCTTCTTTTCGTTGCCGATTGCGCTGGCAGCAGCGCCGTCTCTAGTTCTGTTTTATCAACGACAGTGGGGGATGGCTATTGCGATCGCAATTGTGGCTAGCGTTATCCTTTGGGCCGCGATGCAAATTCTACAGACCACATCCTCACCGCTTACTTTCCGCGAAGTGCTGAGCTTTTTGCCCCAGGTTGTTTTAGTTCTCGGTGGCTGGACAGTTTTGGTCTCTCTGCCAGCAGCGCTCTTGCTAGGGCCATCTGCCGATCATCGCTAGCAGTCTACGCGTTCATTTGAGGTGCCGAGAGCTGCACAAAGCCGGGCTTTTGCCCCCACCTCCAGATGTGAGGGCGCTTCCTCAACCCGCAAGGTAGGGTTCCAATGATGATTCAAGATTAACTTCATTTTGGGTTCCAGAGATGCTTTTGTCTATCAAGCGATTGTTTGACCTTTGAAGTATCTATGTCAGGCATATGTAACTCCACCAGTTCAACTGTTTCGGCAACTAGTTCCTTGAGTTGACTAGCCGCAGCTAGCGGTTCCTGATGATAGAGACTTTCCAGGCGCACATACAAATTTTCAGGTGCAATCCTCATCTGGGCAATAAATTGTTTCATTCGCTTAAACTGAAATGTCGAATAATACAAGCGATTTAGCCCTGCTAAAACGCCCAGAAGATTTTGACCCGCTTCCAAGCGTATTTGATGCTGAAATAAAGTTGTATCCCTGGTAGCTAGGTGCTCTTGCAAAACCCAGAGAGGGAAAAAGATTAAATATTTTTCGACCATCGCATGCGCTAGCCTATCTGGGTAATTAGCAATTTGTCTCTTCCATTTTGAAATCAGAGCTTTTCCATGCACAGGAATACAATCAAGCATTCCCGAAAGCGCTTTCTGGAGTGGAGAAGTGACATCAAGTGCTTGTAGCACGGTTGCCATTTCCTGTTCCCAAAATGCAATGGTCACATTCCCAATTTGGAATTCTATGCCATCTATAAAGTAGAACTCTCCAAAATGTCCATCGTTGTGATCGTCAAAAGTGCGGATTGGTTCAGAACCTTGATTTTGTTGACGAACCAGCTGTAGCGATTCTTTAGAAGGCAGCTGATCGTAGTAGATGAACATCTCTACATCAGAATAAAAGTCTGCTTGCCCTGTTGCAGTAGAGCCAGTCACCATGGCTGCGATGGCTTGCGGGTTATCGATGTAAGGCTGTACTTTCTGTTTGGCCAGTGCCAAAAGATATTGACTTGCTGAGTTCATTAGGGCTGCTCAAGTATCTCATTACTAAGATACAGTCTAGGACAGGGGACACTCCAGACGACAGCCTATCTAGACGACAGCCTATCTAGACGACAGCCTATCTAGACGACAGACTGCAATTGATTGGGAAGCGGTTGATTTTGGATCCAGGCGCGGACCGTCTTTGAAAATAATTCAGGGGCTTCTAAACTCCACCCATGCCCTACATTTGGGGCGACATACGATTTTGCATTGGGCATTGTCCTGACTAATGCCTTTTGTGACTGGTGTATCAGCGCGTGTTCACGCTCCCCCGCGACAATCAATGTGGGGGTTGCCACCGCGTCAATATTGTCTGGCATTTCAAAATTTGCTGCATCCCTACTCACCTTAAAGAAAGCCCGTGGGGACATTTGTTTAAAACTGTGGTGATAGCCCTCAAATTGCGCCTCAGAAATTTTTAGAGCGTTAGCATTCAGGCGTGCTAACAAGTCTGATTTCACCAGCGGTGCAATCAAATAGTTCATCAAAGACATCATCTTTTTGTTGGGCATGGGCAGTACGTGCAGTCCGCTCAGGATGACATGCTCTGCCACTGATGGCGTCTCAGATAGCAATTGTAAACCCACATAGGCACCGAGTGAAAGCCCGACAATATGGGCTTTACCTGAGCTATCGTGGGCTTGGATAAGATCGCTGACTAACTGGGCCGTCTCTGAAAAAGACATCCACGGAACGAGGTTGCTCTGGCCATGACCGGGTAAGTCGGGCACAATACAGTTAAAGTCACTGAGTAACTTAACCTGTTCTTGCCACATCCAGCCACTGGTGCCCATGGCATGTAAAAAGACGATAGTCGGCCCTGATAAATTGCCCGATATCTCAACGTAAAGCGGTAGATCTTTCATTAATGTGTTGCCATTTCTAAAAGGCTCGGCTAAGGCTGTTACAACCACCTGGCCTATGATTAAGCTAAATTATCCAAAATCAAGTGCAGAGGGACATCAACCAAATGGACATATTTCGTTCAGGCAAAAAAGAGGGCGAAAAAGGAGTTAGTTGATGACCGATCGGTGGATGTAGAAAGCCCCTTTTTGTTAGACACTAAGAGCGTTATGCTCCTTCATGTCCTGTGCCAGAGTTACGTTCGGCTAATAACTGGCGCAGGATTTTTTCACTTGGAGACCTCTGAGTTGACCTGAGTCATCTCTACTTATATTCTCGTTTGCTTGTATTTTTATCTGTTTTATAGACTGAGTAACCCTGCAAACTCACTGGGTGAGCCCACAGGGTCAAAGTATCTTGACTCGTTTGGGGATATTTTAGGGACTTAGGCGCTGTCCCAGAGCTATCTCTATGACATCTATCACGGTTACACATTTGAACATACAAATTTACCGTGTAAATTCATCCTCAAGGGTTAGGATCAGATCGTTTTCTGGCTCAATCACAAACACCTCAACCTCTTCATCATCGCGTAAAAACAGGCTGGCAATCAGTCCAGCTCCTGCACCGCCGAGGACTTCGAGCACATCGATGCTGCCAAAGATTTCACCGATTAATGCACCAGCAGCTGCGCCAATGGCTGCGCCTTCTAATAGATCAGGATCAGATTGTCGCGAAATGGTTTCGGTCTGTGAAATCACCTGGGATGAGGCAAAGATCGGTAATCGCTCATTGGTAGTGGCAATCACGACTTCTCTCGCCATAAATTGAGTCCCTCCTTCAACGGGTTCTAATACGCCTTCAATCTGGCTACCGCGTGGGATTAAGATCGTATTGTCTCTGGTGCGGATGTGCTCTGTCACTGTCAGGGTAACTGCTTCGGTTTCACCAGGGGCCACAATAATTTTCTCAGCATCCGCCAGCGCAACTGGAATGCGGGTGTCAGCGTCAATGACCCTGGCTAAAGTGACCACATCAGCCGTTCCTGCTGTGGTTGTCTCGAGCCGAGTTGCAGCCAATGCAGAAGATAGACCTAACGTAGATATGGGCAGCGCTGAGGCAATGGCCGTGCTAATCATCAGGGCAGTGCTTGACCGCCAGCCTTTTGAAAATAACCTACTTTTTGAAAATACCACTCTTGAAAATACCATCGTATTCTCCCTCTATAATGTCAGCCCCATTCTGGCCCCGTGACTGGGCGGGCAACTACCCCCAACTAGTCAGCCAGTCGGTTGATTTTTTCTCAGCAGCGCGTCAATACCGACCTTCAAGATAGCCAGAACAAATGCGCTCGCAACCAGCCCCTGCACACTGAACGTGATCCCAAATCTATGGGGGCTATTCTGCCATTGCAAGATTTTGAGGTTCGATATTTACAGAAAAGTTCAAATTTTGACCGATAGGAGGATATCAGCTACATAGCCTTGAAACTAATGTGAGATAACACCTGCTTGTGCTCGAATCATGCTCAACTCAAAGTTTGTGATTAAACATCAGGTTCAAAAAGATGAAAGTTTTACCCGCTTTTGGTCTATGTCTTCCTCTGGCTATCGCTTTTTCAGTAGGCGTTCCCGCATTAGCAGACTCCCCATTTGAGGACTGTTTAGAGATCGCAGATGGCATCTTTCGAGATGGCTCTGACAGTGAATTGGCTGCGATTCACGCCTGTCAGGGCACCACTCAACCTGATGAGGTTGCTGATTGTATCGATCTGGTTGATAGCCTATGGCGAGATGGCTCAGAGTCTGAAGTGGCCGGTTTGGAAGCTTGTCAGTCTAGTCGGTCTTTACGCTTCGAAAGAAATCCTGAACTCTTTGAGGAAGGGGCCTACGCGACCTGTTTGCGCCGAGTCGAAAGCTCTACCCGCGATCATAGCCCCGAAGAGGTCGCTGCGATTCAAGCCTGTTATGGCCTGACTCAACCAGCAGAGGTCGCCCCCTGTCTTGAGCTGGCAGAAAACCTCTGGCGCGATGAATCTGAGGCAGAACAGGCTGGGCTATCGGCTTGCCAGGTCTCGTTCTACTAATTCACGGACATATTCTCACGGACATATTCTCACGGATATATTCACTGTGACCCGCGGGCCGCATTTTCTGATGCCGCTTCTGCAATGGGTCCAGTGGGTAGCTTTCCCACTTGATTGGTAAAAAAGATTTTTTCGATCAAGACGCCACTGTCCTTGGGTAGGAGTGTGATCGAATTCTGACCGGCTTTGAAAGCCGTATTTTGGGTACTGACTTTTCTCCAAGCCCAATCGTCATCACCGACTGGCAACAGGCTGCTTTCGTAGGCAGATCCATGCAAGACAGCATGAGTACTTGGGCCATGGGTTTTTAGATAAAACGCCCTGGCTCCGGGGGCAGTCTTAGCCAAAACCCAGACATCATAGTGCCCAAAGTGATCGAGGATGATCTCTGCTTCTGCGCGATCTGGGCTATTAATGTCTGGGTCTGTGACCGTGACCTCATCAGCGGTGCGCAGATTTAAGTAGTTGCGTCCGCCAGCAGAAATTGTCTGAACGGCCCCAAAGGTGGCAAAGTTTTCTGCATTAAAAATGTAGCTAGCCTCGGGCGTTTCTAGGGTGGGGGGTGGGGTGCGAGCTTTGACAAAGTTCCACAGTTCACGCCCCACAGCACTTGCCGGGGCACCGTTCACGTCATAGTTTAGGGTTGTATCGACTGGGACATCCGTGGCATTAGTAGACACCAGGCGATAAGTCCCGTTGGCGCGCCCAAACCAATGTTCGTCCAGTCGGAAGTACAGGTCTTCTGTCCCGATTGCAAAGCGGCGTTCAAGGTCGTCTTTGACTGAACCGCTGGTTGGCCACAGGCCCAGCAAATCTAAAGTGGTGCGCATCGTCATATGGATAAACCAGGCATGGTGCGCATAGCGGGCTTCACTCCGGTATCCGCCCTTGTCTCTATTTTGGTTAAGGTTGCGTCGATTGAGCACCTGAAATTCGTAACACATGCCGATGAGACCTTCGTAAGGAGACTCAATCCCGAGTTGCCCAGACGGTGATGGGCCGGTTTGACTGCCCACAATATGCATGTTGGTGCCCCGAGGATTATGAATCTCACTCTTGACAGAATGGAAAAATTGATGGTCGGCCAGGCGATGGTAAATGCCAATGGGGTCATCCAGGGTTTTGCCAAAATAGGAATAGGGATTATTAACGCCGGTACCCGTGCCCCCGCCACCAAAACCGGTCTGCGGATCATCTATTAGGTCACCGCCATTTTGCATCAGATCACCCAGGGGGTTAGCGGCGTATTCAGGCCCCCACTCCCGTGTTTTAGTCCAGGCGTTTTTGATAGTGACCCAACCGTATTCGTCAAACTTTTGGATCAATTCAGAAAAATTGAACATTTGGAAATAGTCATCAATTAAGGGCTGCCCATGGCTGTTGTTGCCAAAAAACAAATGGGCAGCGACGACCAGCGCCGGGGCTCCGTGAGAGATATTAGGATTTTTGATCTTGCTGTAAGCTTCTTGCCCATTGGCTCGACGTCGATAGTTGTTATCATCGTCACTTTGCCAGTGCCCAATCGCTGCGTAGGCTTTCATCAACCATTCGAGCCGTTCTTTTTCATCTGCCGTCAGCTGATTCCAAACCGTTGGGGTCCGTTGGGCAAGCACGGCTGTGTAGGCAATATGAACGTCTAGCCAACCTGCAAAAAGCCCTCCTAGTGCGGGGGATTCGAAGGATTGGCCATTGTTGTCAGTATCCCCTTTGACGATTTGTTTTAGGTGCTGAGCGACCCGGTCTTCGATGGATTCTCCCTCAGAGCCAGCATAGCGGGCTTTGTCATGGTAGTTGGTATACGCCAGGGCCGAGAGCAAAAAGCACTGGCGCATCCGCACCAAATTAGCACTGAAAATATTATTCTGTATTCCCCTTTTGGTCAGCTTATATTCTCTGACCAGAGGGACTGAAAGGGCTTTATCAATGACTGCCTGCCTGACAAGGTAAGAGGGCTCAGCCGGTAGGGTTTGACTAGCGGTTTGAGAGAGATCGAGTGGGAAGATTAATACACAAAAGAGGCAGCTGAATAAGGCTATGAAAGGGGTCAATTTATGCATCTCAATGCAACCTGGAAATCAGGCCAAAATACGTCGATCAAAACCATTGATCTAGAACTGGAGTCTGCCTATTTGTGAGCAGACAAATGGTTAAGTGACACCCTTGCTCACACGGCACCTCCGACTGGCTGAGCCATGGGCGCGATGTGAGTGATTTAATTGTAGCCAATTTCTAATGGAGTCAAAGCGACAGAATCAAAGCGGCTTTGGCCGATGTCCTTTGAACCCGATTAAGACTTACAAGACAATGGCTTTGACCCACGGCAACCGACGCAAAAGGCTGCTAAAGGCAAAACTCATCGGAATCCCTATCAGGGTGACCAGACCAAACTTGGCAAAGGGCCCTATGTCAAAAATAGGCCATTCTCCCCCGGTTGGGCCATAGGGTTGGGCGGCATGGTGAGCGACCACCAGCATCGTCAGCATGATCCGCAGGTTGTCGATAAAGGTCAATCGCGTTGGAAGTGTAGGATGCATGCCTAAGGTCGGTCAGGGTTTAGATAAGGGTTTGCGGCAGCGGATATGCAAAAAGTAAGCGACGATTTGGGTGTCGGCCACCGCCGGGCATTGGGCTGCGATCGCATCATCCGCCCGAGGCTCAGCCA
>JBCDDJ010000281.1:0-8780 GCA_039180385.1 Cyanobacteria bacterium P01_G01_bin.38
GCTCTGATTGCTCTTTACGGGGGTGTCAAGTATGGCCCCTCTCTATTGAGCCAACTGAAGCTTTAAATTTTTACAGTCCTCCCCGCTCCGCCTCCTCCGACACATCCGCAGCATCTGCTACCCGTTAAAGTCCCGAAGCAAGGTAACTTTTTAACTACGGGTAAACGTTATGCGGTAGGATAAATATCAACTTTGGGTAAGTTTTAACTTCGGGACATTTTTGGGCGACTCAAAGGGGGATCAAAAGGTGTGACCCATGCCTAGACTCAACACAAGCAAGCAGGTCAAACTTCGAACGCGGCGGCTGTTAGAAAAACTGCTCAGCTATGCCAACTATGAGCTTGCCGAAAGCGACGACTTTGAAAATAGGCTCATAGTGCGGTGGAAAAACGAGGCCACCCAATCCCCTGAGCTGATTGTCGAAACCGAGTTAAAGGTACTGATGGAGCTGGCCTTTGCCCGCCAGGAGGACCCTAAGCTCAAAGAGCAGCTCCGTAACGATCTGCGGGTGCTCGAAGAATTTTTAAATATTTTGGAAGACAACCGGACCCGAACCCAGGGGGCTAAGGACTGGCGTTTTACCCTCAAGCTCTGGGATAAATCCACCGAAGCGAACCTGGAGGCTTTTGAAAGTGTCTGGGATCAGCGGAAGGGACGCCGCAAGCCCAGATCATATCTCCAGGATCGGATCTTGCCGCCTAAACCGATCATTCCTGATGCCGATGCCTTGCAATCCCCTTCGATCGCAGCCCCCGCGATTTCCCCCGAGCCTTCGCCCGCAGATAGCGAAACGGATGACGGTAGCGGATTAGCCGAGACCGTCCAAACAAACTTACTCATCCACCCCGAATCGACCTACCGGGAAGATGAGGCTTACCTGACAGAGCTTTTACACCGTCTGTCTTTTCAGCAGTCTGAGCATCTCATCACCCTGGAGGGCGTAGGCGGTGTTGGCAAAACGACGCTGGCGATGGAAGCTGCCCAGCGCTGTTTGCTAGCCTCCCAGTATCCCAGTCAGCATCCCCAGCTGCCCCATTTTAAGGCGGTCATTTTTACCTCAGCTCAAACCCATCACTTTAGCGGTCCTCAGCTTTATCCCCGGCTGGGGCATCAGCGCAACCTGCAAGATATTTTTCGCACCATTGCCCGTACCCTGGGGCGACCCAGTGAGCTGCCCATCGATTTTAATGATCAGCTAGCGGCCATTCGAGACAGCCTGGGGCAGCAACCCACCTTGCTGATCGTTGATAATCTCGAAACTTTAGAAGACAGAGACTACGTTCTGTCGTTTTTGCGAGAGATTCCCCCCACGGTCAAGGTGATTGTTACCAGCCGGGTCCGGTTGGGCATTGGCACCACGTTGCCGATCAAGCCCCTGCCCGTTAAAGCTGGGATTGCCTTTTTGCAGGCACAAGCGCAAGCCCAGGCCCTAAATCTCACCGAGGCCCAGCTCAAGCACCTCCATAAGCAAACCGGAGGGCTCCCCCTGGCGATGGTTTACTGCTTGGGGATGATTGCCACCTATGGGATCAGCCCCGAAGATCTTGACTATACCCAGCTGGCCAGCGGCGATGTCGCCCGCCACTGCTTCGATACTTCTATAGAACGGTTGCGGGGCCAAAATGCCCATGCGCTGCTGATGGCCTTTGCTTGTTTTCAACATCCGGCTCTCCCCGAGGCCGTGGCCCATGTTGCCTTTGCGAGTGACTATATGCGGTGCGATCGCACCCCCTTTAACGAACTTTACCGACTCTCGCTGATCGACTTGCAGCAGTCTCGCTACACGATGCACTCGCTCACCCGCGAGTACGCCCGCACTGAGCTAATCAAAACCCCTACTTTTGAGCGAGAAGCCCGCAATCGCTGGCTCGAGTGGTACTTAGAATTTTTGGCTGTCCATGGCGACACTGACTGGTACGACTGGCACCCCACCAGTCCGGTTGAAACCGAGTGGGCAAACCTGCGAGAGATCATGGAGTGGTGTCGAGCCGAAGCACGCTACGAAGAATTTATCGAGTTTTGGGAATATCTGAAAGGCTATACCCAAATTTACGGTCATTGGAGTGAGCGTCTAATCTGGATGGAGTGGCTGATTGCTGAGGCAGAGAAGCGTATTGACTGGGAAATCATGGCCGATGCGATGTATCACCACGCCAGAACCCTTGGCTTCTTTAATCAACCGGAAAAAAGCCAAGAAGCCATCATACTAGGACAACGTATCTGGGAAATTGCCGATCTGAGTAATAAGAGACTGCTAATAGATGTTGCAACCCTACTGTCTAAGTTGTACGTTCAACTCGAACAGAGTGATCAGGCTTTTGCATGGATCGAACGTGCACAAGACCTTTTACAAAACTCAGTGCAACAAGAAGAAAGGTACGTCTATCAAATGGTAGACGTACCTTACTGCAAAGCCGAGGCACACCTCAAATTGAAAAACTTTGATAAAGCAGAACATATTCTGCAGCATGCTCTAGAGAGAGCCGAAGCGATTGGATGGAAACGCGCTCAAGCCTATATTAAAGGCTGGATTGCAGCCATTGCAATTGAGAAAAACGAATTGGACAAAGCCAGGACAATCTTCGAAACAATTCTCTCAGTTGCAGAAGAGTACAATGACCAGAGATGCCTAACCATTTGTTACAGCTATCTAACCCAGCTGGAACAGCAGCAAGGTAACATTGAGGCATCAGAAAAATGGGCTCTTTTAGCGAAGGATAGCTCAGAGATGCTCAACATGAAATTAAAAACTTTGCAGCAAGAGTAAAAAACATGCGCTGGAGCACATCTAAGCTCCAGCGCATGCGATCAGTCAAAATTTTATACGCTTGCCAATGCAGAGGATAAGTCCTCTAAATTCAAGCTAACGGTCGGACGAACTTGCTTCTGATGTCCTTCGATGAGAAAGCAAAAACTGGCTTGCTTGAGAAAACAAAAGCTTGCTTGGTTTACCTTTACCTGAGTGCTTTCAGATGCCATGAAAAATCGCTCCTTCCAACAATGTAAAACAATTCTCAGAAAGCAAATGGGCCAGAAGAAGAATCACTTCTTAACGACCCTTATTGGCTTGTTCCAAGATTCGATTCACACAGTACGGAGAGGTGTTTCCCACAAGCAAATCTATTTCAATGGCAGGGAAAACCAAGCATAGACAAGGGAATCCAGGGTTAGGGAAAATTGATTTCCCTAGGGAAAATAGAATAAAATCGTGGCAATTAATGTTCTGATTTATGGCAGGTCGTCACAAAAATGCCAAAGCTTGCCCAAACGTCAGTCAGGGTCAACTGACGATAGAGCTGTTGTTTTGCGTCAGCCGCAATCCTGGCAAAATCTGGATGGCTCGCATGGTAAGGAGCCCCAAAAGACAGTAGCCCAAAGAGAGTCTCTGCCCCATACTCATCTGTGGTTAACACTTGTACAGAAGATATCGCATTTTCAAAGCCTGCCTGTCTGCCATAGATGCTTAACTTGCGGCCCACATACGGGTCTCCCCCTTGGGACTGCTGGATGGCAACGACTTGTTTTCGAAACGTTGTCAAGGCATCGGGCTCTGGGTATAAGCTAAACCAGTCGTCATCTATATCAATGATGCAGAGCCTGCCACCGGGCTTTAAAACTCGATAAGCTTCCTTTAAAGCCCGGATGGGGTCGGTTAAGTGCTGCAATAAAAACCTTGTATAGACAACATCAAACGTAGCGTCAGGAAACGGCAGGTTATAGGCATTACCGATGACAAACTGTACATTGTCAATTTGATGGTGGCTCTGTTTTGCGATCGCATGTTCAACCATCTCAACGCTGGCATCTACCCCCACAACGCTTCCGGGGCAGAGGGTTTTGGCTAACTCAAACGTTAAATCCCCGGTACCGCAGCCTAGATCTAAAGCACGCATACCCGGGCTAAGAGCGGCCTGATGCCAGGCCTGTTGATCTAGGGCGTGCAAAATTTTGGTTTTGCGCTGTAGTCGAGTCAGCTCTTGCTGCTGCTGCTCACGTTGAAAAGTATCAAAGGTGTATGAACCTTGAGTCATGGTGTAGCCTCCCATCATTAGTCCAAAAACGTGATAAAAAAACGCAGAGGGGTGCCTAAATCTAGACACCCCTCTGCAAAAAACAATAATTTAAAGTTTTCCCATCAGGCCGCTGCAAGTACGCCAAAATGCTTCTCAAATAGCGCTTGGGTTTCTGCAAACGCATCGTTGAGCTGCTGACGCTCGTCGGCATCGCGCATACCAAAGTAGGGCCAATGGTCCATAAAGCGGCCAAACAACGTATCGCAATCTTCGCGATACTTAGCGGTGTCTAAAATATGAGTATGCCAGACCTGATCGATTTCTCGACTCGGCACAATGGGGCGGTCATCGTACAGATAGTTCAAAAACAAAAAGCGACGGTATAGTTCCACAGCACGGGTGGCTCGCTCAAGGGTCCAACCGTCCCCATCCTCAGGGTGCATCAGCTTAAAGGCAATAGGGCCAAAGTCGATGTTCGACAGGCGCTCTAGAAAGGATTTATCGTCGGTAGATAATGTTTGAGCAGACATGATTTCATCTCAGACTGTCTTGGTTACGCTTAGTAAACGGTTGAACCCTAACCAGAAGCAACCCCCCCATTGATTTCCCTAAAGCTCTCTAATCAAAGGGATACAAAAGTTAGGGGAAATCATTTTCCCTAGGTGAAACCGGCCTAAATCATCAAAAATTAGGTGGGCAAACACGCTAAGGTAGGAAAAAATCAAAATATCGGTTCCACTATGGCTGCGATCAACTCTTCTGATGCCAATATCCAGAGACTCAAACAGCTGCGCCCAATGTTGCTCAATTTACACAAAGCCCTCCTCGATTCGGAGCGCATTGTCTATGAGCGCGAGCATGGCCCCATCAAAAACAGTGGTGAATTTTTTCGGTTAGTGATTAGCCACACGGCTTTCGACTGGTTACGTCCCATTTCTCAATTCATCGTTCAGATTGATGAATTTTTAGACCCCAAAGAGCCCCCCGAAAACCCATCAGAGGGGGCCGCCATTTTGCTCGAAAAAGCCCGCCTGATGATGAAACCCGCCGAGGAATCATCCACCCCGCTGGGCAGCAACTACTTTCGAGCGATTCAGCGGGATCCGAATATTGCGTTGATGCATGCGGAGGTGAGTGAGGTTTTGAGGGGGAAGGGGAGAGGTTAGAGAGGGGTGGGCTTCGGCGTAAGCGGTTCGACTGAGCGCTCGCCGAACGTCTCAGCCGAACCGTAGGGGGTAGGGAAGATGGGGAGGATGAGGGAGACAGGGAAGAGGACGCGAGAAGGGGGTGACGCGGGGACGTAGGATGAAGAAGACTTGTAGCAGAAATGCCTATGATTGAAATATCTGTTCGTCATGATATTTTCCCGACCCGCAGATAAATTGGCCATTGAAAGGTAAGCACCGACTCAGCATCGGGCCAGAGTCTCGCAATATCTGTCTCTAAAGCTTCAACTACCTGCGGCCCTTCGGTCTGGATCATTTGCTGCATTGCTGACCAGGTCTTAAGACATCCCACTAAGTCCGCCCGTTGCCAGTGGGCGTTCATTTGAAACTTCGGTGGGCGGATTTCATCAAATGGAAAGGGTAGGGTTTCATATTTTGCATCGATCAGGTCGACTTCGGGGGCGACCCAGGGTTGAATTTCCTGGCGATAGGCTTGCACCCACTGGCAGATTTCCTCCGTTTCGGGGGTCGCTAGAAAATCGCCGGAGCACCACACCGCTAAGCTCGCTCCCGATCTCGTCACTCGCCGCACTTCCTGATAAAACCGAGGAATATCGAACCAGTGGAGCGCCAGCCCCACCGTCACCAAATCTATTGAGCCTGCCTCCAAATCAGTTTGCTCAGCTGGGGCGACTGCATAGCTGACCTTGGGGTGATCAAACGCATTGGCAATTTGCTGGGCGCTGGCATCCGTCGCGTAGATTTTCTCGAAATAAGGGGTCAGGCTGAGGGCGACTTGACCGTTGCCTGTGCCACAATCCCAAGCAGCTTTGGGTTTAGCGACCAGACCCGCCAAATACTCAAACAGCGCGTCCGGATAGCGGGGGCGATAGCGGGCATAGTCGGCAGCTTGCTTTGAGAAATAGTCTTTAAAGGTCACTGGGTCACCGTTGAATCAAAGGGGCTGGGGCTACTCGTGGGAGTCTGCGATCGCAACATAGGCCCCCAACCCAATTAGCATCCAACCCGAAAACTGCCGCTGCCGTCGCCGCAGTTGGGCACTTTGCTGAAGCCACTGCCCGATTGGACCAGCCAGACCGATCACAATCAAATCGACCAGCGTATTCAACAGCACCGATATTGAGCCCAGCAATATGAATTGAGGTACAACTGGGCTGCTGAGGTTGACAAACTGGGGAATAAAGGCCAGAAAGAATAGCGCTGTTTTAGGATTGAGCACTTCGGTGGTGATGCCTTGGTAGAGGGCACTCCGCTCGATTGCCAATAGGCTGGCTGGGTCACTATTTAGACTACCTGTTTCGGTCTGGCGCAGGGTTTGAATCCCCAGATAAATCAAATAGGCCGCCCCTGCATATTTGACCACCCCAAAGGCAACGGCACTAGTAGTCAGCAAAGCCGACAGCCCCAGCGCCGCTGCCACGACATGGACTAACCCCCCCACGCTAGTCCCAATGGCAGAGGTCAGCCCCTCCCGACGCCCCCCTCGAATACTGCGGGTTAGCACATAGAAAATACCGGGACCTGGGGTAATCGCCAGGACTAGCGCAGCGGTCAGGAATAGGGTGAAGTTGGTGATTTCGGGCATGGATGGATTCCTGGGTGGGTTTTAGGTGGAGTAGGGAGTGGGTTTTAGGTGAGGTAGGGAGTGGGCTTTGGCGTGAGCTCAGCCGAACGGCAATGGTTGCTGGGTAATGGGGTTCACTGCTCCCACCTAATTACCTATTACCTATTACCTGATTCTCTGCAACTCTGCCACTTGTATCTCAACCTGTGCCCGATTCACAGCGCTAATCAAGGCTAATAGTGAAGCCGTAACAATGTTTTTGTGGATGCCGACGCCGTGGCCGGTGTGCTGGGAGGTGGTAAGTTCGAGGATTGCGATCGCACTCGCCCAGCTGCCTTGCTCTAGCGCCTTCTCCTCATAATGCTGCACTTGAATCTCTAGATCCAGCGCTTGGGCTAGCCCATTAACCAGGGCATCGATGGGGCCATTGCCAGCCCCGCTGATCACCAGCGGCTGGCCGTTGAGCAAAATATCCGTCTCGATCTTTTGCACCTGGTTGTCATCCCCCGCCAGGGTTAGCCAGTGTCCTTGATAGTCGATGGGGCCTGCTGGGTGCAGGTAAGTCTGCTCAAAGATTTGCCAGATCGCCTCGGCAGACAGCTCTTGACCGCCCGCATCCATCACCCGCTGCACGACGCCGCTAAACTCAACCTGCATCCGGCGCGGTAAGGTAATGCCGTAGTGCTGCTCTAGCAAAAAAGCAATCCCCCCTTTGCCCGACTGGCTGTTGACCCGTACCACTGCTTCGTAGGAACGCCCCACATCGGCGGGGTCTATCGGCAAATAGGGCACCTCCCAAAGCCCGTTGGGATCTTGCACCGCAAAGCCCTTTTTGATCGCATCCTGGTGCGACCCCGAAAAAGCTGTATAGACTAGCTCACCCACATAGGGATGACGGGGGTGGATCGGCAGCTGGGTACAGTCTTTGACCACCTGTGCTACCTGGTCGATTGCAGAGAAATCTAACCCTGGATGCATCCCCTGGGTGTACAGGTTCATCGCCAGGGTGACCAAGTCCACATTGCCAGTGCGCTCACCGTTGCCAAACAAGCAGCCCTCTACCCGGTCTGCCCCTGCCATCTGCGCCAACTCCGCCGCTGCGACGCCACAGCCCCGGTCATTGTGGGGGTGGACACAGAGAACGACTGCTTCTCGCCGGGTTAAATGCCGATGCATCCACTCCACCTGATCGGCAAATATATTGGGGGTCGCCACCTCTACACTGGCGGGGAGATTAATGATCGCCTTGTGGTCAGGGGTGGGCCCCCACACGTCGAGCACCGCATCACAAATCTCTTTAGCAAACTCCAACTCCGTCGCGGTGAAAGTCTCGGGCGAATACTGAAACCGCCAGTTTGTATCAGGTTGAGCCACTGCCAGCTCCTTCAAAAGAGTCGCCGCCGAGACGGCTAGCTGAATGGTCTCGGCCTGGTCTCGACCAAACACAATCCGCCGAAAGGCCGGGGCCGTCGCATTGTAGACATGCACAATTGCTTGCTTGGCCCCGCGCAACGACTCAAATGTCCGGCAAATCAAAGACTCCCTGGCCTGGGTCAAGACCTGAATGGTGACATCAGCCGGGATTAAATCTTGCTCAATCAAATAGCGAATGAAGTTAAACTCGGTCTGTGAGGCGGCTGGAAAACCCACTTCAATTTCTTTGAACCCCAGCTGCACCAAAATATTGAACATTTGCAACTTGCGAGGAAGCGTCATCGGCTCAGCCAGGGCCTGGTTGCCATCGCGAAGATCGGTACTGAGCCAGACGGGTGGTTTTGTAATCGTTTTACTGGGCCAGGTGCGGTCGGTTAATTGAATGGACGGAAACGCGCGGTACTTTTGAGCTGGGTTTGTCAACATGATCGATCTCTCCAGAAATTCTGTTTTCGTTAAGGGTTTGCGGAATTCGAACCTGCGGCCATTGGGGAGAAGGACTGTCAGCAGACCGCCCGTGCCAGGTCTGACAGACCATCAACAGTCGCAGGTTCAGTCCTGGTAGAGAGAAAATATATTGCA
>JBCDDJ010000282.1:0-8774 GCA_039180385.1 Cyanobacteria bacterium P01_G01_bin.38
AACTCCGGGAAGTTTCGCGTTGTCTCGGTCAGAGCCCCCTCGCGATAGGTAAAAATCTGGTCGGGTGGATAAGACCCTGCGTATGAGCTAAACCGATAGAGAAAGGCATTATCCACAGTGACAAATTCGCTGTAGCCATCCCCATCGAGATCGCGAAATTCGCCCCCGCGGCCATCACGGTAGCCAGTTTCTAAAGCTGCGAAGTCTTCACTCTCGGGTTGCCAGCGATAAACAACATGGTTGGTGCAGCAGTGAGCCCCGCCGGAGAAATCTTGTACCACCACCTCTGGCATCGCATCATTATCCAGATCTTGAACGCGAAACGCAGCATAGTTGTACGCTGATGTCTGGATAAGTTGCTGAGATTGCCCCTGGTAAAATAGCTCGTAGCGCAGATTATTCTCGGTTACCTGTCCGGATACTCTAGGAGTGTAGCTGATGGTTACACTGACGTCCCCATTCTGTAGAATCAAATTCTCAACCGCAGATGTATTGTAGTTGATCACCAGTGAAGGCTCAGCTAAAACAGGTGGAGCTGTAGCCGTCACACCTGCCAGGGCAAACAAGATTGAAGCTTTTTTCACAGGGTTACCTCACACACTATTCCCATACTGACTAACCTTCAGTGCCAGGTCAGGAGATTTCAGATGTTTCTTCAAATTTGCCAGGAACCCCTCCCTCAGGGAATACTGCCATAAGCTACTGCTAAGGATCTCGCCTGCATGCGCCCCTTGACCATTCACCATCTGCTTGAGAAACGCGATCGCACCTTCATCCAGTCATGGATGCCCTTTTGGGAGTGGGCTTATCGCCACTACTTTCGGGTCCAGACCAGCGGTTGGGAGCATGTACCCAGCGGCAAGGTTCTATTTGTCGGCTCCCACAACGGTGGCCTCGCTGCCCCTGACCTTTATATGTTCATGGTGGATTGGTTTTGGCGGTTTGGCTATGACCGCCCAATCTATGGGCTGATGCATCGAAAAGTATGGCAGGCAAACCCCCAAGCGGCGAATTATGGCGCACGGCTGGGGGCGGTGCCGGCGACGGCAAGGTTTGCGATCGCAGCCCTCCAACGGGATGCTAGCGTCCTGGTCTACCCCGGCGGTGCCCAGGATGTGTTTCGCCCCCACAGCCAGCGCCACAAAATATACCTGGCTAACCGCAAAGGGTTTATCAAACTGGCCCTGCGGGAAAACGTGCCGATTGTACCGCTGGTGGCCACCGGTGCCCACGATACCCTGATTGTGCTGGGAGATATTTACAAGCAGCTGAGGCAGCTCCATGACTGGGGCCTTTTGCCCTGGTGGCGAGACATCGACCCAGAAGTGTTTCCGATTTATCTAGGGCTCCCCTGGGGGCTGGCGCTCGGTCCGCTGCCCAATATTCCCCTACCCGCCCAAATATACACCCATGTTTGCAAACCCATTGTGTTTGAACGCTATGGTAGAGAACCTTCGCAGGATCTACCCTATGTAGACAGCTGTTACAAACAGGTAGAGCAGGCAATGCAAACTGCACTGGATGATTTAGTAAAGCAGAGTCATACATTCTCGTAGGTTCAAGACTGGTATAATAGTACTGTCGGGTTTACATAGCTGCCCATGACCCAGCAACTGATAAATTCTGAGCCGAGTGATTCCGAGTTCGTCGTCGATGAGCTCGATATCAGTCACCTCACAATCGAAGACGACACCCCTGTGGATAATTTTCAGTCAGCCCAGCAGCAGCGCCTCCTGGTAGATACCCTGTGCAGCAACGAGCTTTTGCCGCTGCCTTTCATTGCCGAAACTAATGTTGGGCTGTTTTATAAGCTCAAAGGCGACCCGATTGTACCTGATATGCTGCTGAGCCTCGAGGTACAGCGGGCTGAAGATCTGAGCCAGCGTCGTCATCGTCCTTACTTTGTCTGGGAGTTTGGCAAGGTTCCTGATGTCTGTATCGAAGTGGTTTCCAACCAGGAAGGAGATGAGCTCGGCCCTAGCCCCAAGTCAAGGCGCAAAGGAAAAACAAAAGGCAAAAAAGATATCTACGCCCAAATTGGTGTGCCCTACTACATCGTCTTTGACCCCCTGCGGCAGCTTCAAGGCGAGGCCGACATGAATGGCGCACTGCTGCGCGTTTGGCACATCGTTTCGGGCCAGTACCAGGAGCTTACGCCTGAGTCAGGCATTACGGCAGTAGGTCAACCCGTCTTGCTAGAGACCCTTGGGATTGGGCTCACCCTGTGGGAAGGGCCATTTGAAGAAGAGATACCGAGGCTGTGGCTACGCTGGTGTGATCCTCAAGGGCAGGTTTTACCAACTGGGGCAGAGGGCAAAGCCCTAGAGCGTCAGCGAGCCGACACTGAGCGTCAGCGAGCCGACCGTCTTGCTGAAAAACTTAAGGAGCTTGGCATCGATCCGGACGATGTTATTCCTTAAACTGTTGGGCGTAAAACTGTGAGTATCGTCCTTGTTTGTTCAACAGTTCGAAGTGGGTACCGGATTCAACAATTTGGCCGTTTTCTAAAAACAAAATGCGGTCAGCTTTGCGGACGGTGCTGAGGCGGTGAGCAATGACAAACACCGTGCGATCTTGCATCACCCGCTCGAGGGCTTCTTGCACTAGGGCTTCGGATTCTGAATCCAGGGCGGAGGTGGCTTCGTCAAGAATTAAAATACGCGGATTGAGCAAAATGGCGCGAGCGATCGCAACTCGCTGACGCTGCCCCCCAGACAGGTTTACACCGCGTTCACCCACCCAGGTATGATAGCCCTGAGAAAATTGCTTGATAAAGTCGTGGGCGTTGGCAATGCGGGCGGCTTTCTCGATGGCGTCGTAGTCAAGGTTGGTCTGGCCGTAGGCGATATTTTGGGCGATAGTCCCTGAAAATAGAGTGGTCTCCTGGGGGACAATGCCGATCTGGTGTCGCAGGCTGGTGAGGGTGACATCGCGCACGTCGATGCCGTCGATCAGCACTTGGCCCTGCTGGGGATCATAAAAGCGGGGTAACAGATTTACCAGGGTGGTTTTGCCTGCGCCAGATGGGCCGACCAGGGCGACGACCTCACCGGGTTGGACGAGTAGCGAGAGATGACTAAAGACAGATTTGTTGGATGCATAGGCAAAGTGGATGTTGCGATATTCGACCTTGCCGGTGACGTGGGGCATTGAGATCGCATCCTTGCGCTCTACCAAAGTCGGCGCTTCGGCAAAAATCTCAAATACCCGCTCCACCGAGGCTTCAGTTTGCTTAAAGGCGTTGTAGTGCTGGGTGACTAGATCAATCGGGTGGATCAGCAGCGCCACCGCCACCAAAAAACTGACAAACTCCTGGGGTTGCAGATTGCCCACGGCGATCTGCCAGCCCCCCAACAGAAACAGCAGAATGATGCTGACTGCCTCTAGAAACCCTACCACCGGGTATTGAATGGCGGTAAGGTGCTCGGTGTGAAACTTGGCATCGCGGTTGTGCTCCGCCTCTTTGCCAAATCTTTGGACCTCATAGGCTTGGGCGGCAAACGCCTTAACAACGCGAATATTACCCATCACCTCGGTCATCAGCGAGGCCAGATTTGACATTTGGCTTTGGCTACGACGTGACAAATCGAGCATCCGATTGCCAAACTGCCCGATCAGCCAGGCCATTAGTGGGGCTAGCACAAACGCCGCCAGGGTCAGTGGCCAGTTCAGGTAGAACATATAAATCGGGATCGCAATCAGCTGTAGCACGCAGGAGATAAACTGTTGCGACATTTTATAGATCACTTCGCCAATGCGATCGATGTCTTCGGTGAGACGATAGGAGAGATCGCCGGTCTGGGCCGAGGCAAAATAGTCAATCCCCAGTCGATGCAAATGGGCATAGACCTGGGTGCGCACCTGCAAAATCACCTCTAGCGAGGCCTTAATGCTAAAGACTTTCTCAGCGTACTGAAAAATGTTTTGAAACAGAAACACCAGGGTGGTTGCCCCCAACCACAGGGCAATCTGGCGCACCTGCCCCTGGCTGATAAAAAAGGTGACTTTTCCAGATACGTAGGGCAGCAGCAGCGTCGTCAGCACGTAGCACACAATAAAGACCGACGAGCGTGCAAACAGCGGCCACTGCGGATGTAAAAAGGGCAGCAGTTGCCAGTAGCTAGAACGACGCTTCATGGGGCTGGATGTCTCCTGATTGAATGGTGTTGCCCGTGTCCTGTGGCTTTTCTTTCGTTCCCTCCAGATAATCAATCACGGCTTGGGCCATGCGGGTTGAGGCTCCAAAGGGGCCAAAGCGCTGCAACCCATTGTCTACGCAATCAGTCAAATACGCAGGATTATGCACCATGTCTAGCGCCACCTGAGCGGCCTCTCGCAGTGTTTCAGCGGTGGCAGGCCCGGTGCCGACGGTTTTGGCCGATAGGCCCAGCAGCCGAGTTTGGGCCTCGGCAAAGGCATAGGTAAACTGGGGGCCTTCTCCAGGGATCTGAAGCACGGGCTTGCCAATGGCGACGGCCTGATCAACGGCCAGCCCCGCCATACCAAGCACCAGTGTGGTTGAGCAGACGATATCGTTAAACGCATCGCTATAGCAGACCACCTCAACCGGCGGCTCACCTGGCATCGTCGGATCAAACAGCCGACCAGCTTCGTGCCGCCAACCGGCTGCGGCGGCAATGTCTGTTAGCTGGGCCATTAGATCGGGCACCAGCGCTGCTCGAAACTGAATCTGGGAATTGAGCCGGGCAATTTCGCGCACCAGACTCAGCAGCAGCTTAAGATTGCGCACCGCCTCTGGTAAACGGGAACCGGGCAGCAGCGCCATCATCGGCTGGTCGGGGTTGAGCTGCAAATCTTTACCCTTGGGATTGAGCCAGTCGAGGGAGGGAATGCCACCAAACTGGGCTTTCGCAACCCCCTGGCGCTGCAAGTCTTTGGCGGTGTAGGCATCGCGGGTAAAGACGGTGAGGCAGCGGTGCGATCGCATAATCCCCCACCGCAAAATCAAATCTAGATTTAGCCTGCCCTCATACATCGCCGACAGCGGCGAAATAAACGATATAAACGGTTGCCCACTCAAAAACGCAAACGTCTGCCCCACCATATCGCCCGTGGCAAACACCAGATCGTGCTGGGGTGCTGCTCGCCGCACCGCTTTGATCTGTCGCCAGGTCAAACTCAGCAGCCCAGCTCGCAGATCGTCCACCAGCCGCCACCGATCCATGTAGGTAAACCCCCCTGACGGCAGGGTCAGCGTCGGCCCCTTAATGGGAACTCCCAGCTTTCGATAGGCTTGCCCCTGACCTACGATCGGGATCGCCCCCATCTCTAGCTCAGGTCGCAGCTTGCGCAACGCTTGAATCACATGGGATGAATGATTATCCTCGCCGTGACCGTTGCTGATAAACAGAATTCGATGGGGCATGGGTGTGCTTGAGTAGCCGGGTCGGTGTGTGAGTCCATAGTACAAGAGGTGGGGGAAGGGTAGTGGGCTTCGACGTGAGTGCTCGGTTCGGCTGAGCTCACCGTCGAAGCCAGCCGAACGATGGTGGGTAGTGGGTGGTGGCGCAATATATTGCGTCGGCAGAGGGAGCAGAGGGAGATAAGCAGGCAGGAGCGCATGTAGGGGCCAACAAGTCGTGCTGGCGTTTGAGCCCACTGTGTTTGTCAATATGCTGTTTGATTTTTTCGAGCACCGATTGTTTCCTTGCCCACCGCTGACCCTCACGGGATCACCATCATGTTTGGCTAGGATGAAAGAACGGTTTGCTGCCTTCATTGACTAGTAGTGGCAGCAGGGCACACAGGGCGACTATCAGCCAGTCAGCAAAGGTTAAAGGGGCAAGCTTAAGGAGATGACTTAACGCGGGCACCCCTATCGGCAATATCTGGAGGGTGAGGGTAAACGCGATCGCAACCCCCACATACAGATTAAATGGCAGCTTTTGACCCTTCCAAAAGGGGTATTTTTCAGACCGGCAGCTCAAGGTATGTAGAATCTGGCCAATCGTCAATCCCATAAATAAAATTGTGCCCGCCTGAAGCCCAGCCCCATATTGCCAGAGGCCGTAGCTATAGGCCCCCAGGGCACTGAGGGAGATTGCCGTAGACTCAAACCCAATCCGACCAAAGTCAGTCGCTTTGATGATTGGCTCCTGGGGATTGCGGGGGGGCTGGGTCAACACATCGGGCTCGGGGGGCTCCAGGGCCAACGCCAACCCTGGAAACACGTCTGTGACCAGATTTAACCAGAGGAGTTGCATCACCGTCATGGGAGCGCCAATCGCTACCGTCGTCATCGCAGCGGTGACGAAAATCTCACTCAGGTTGGTTGACAGTAAAAAATGAACCGACTTGCGAATGTTGTTATAAGTGGTTCGACCTCGACTCAGGGCATCGATTAAAGTCTTCAGATTATCGTCGGCGATCACCACATCGGCGACCTCATGGACCCCATCGCTGCTGCCCGCTCCCATGGCAATCCCCACGTTGGCCGTTTTTAACGCGGGGGTATCATTAATGCCATCCCCGGTCATCGCCACGATCTGGCCCGTGGCCTGGAGCGCCTGCACAATCTCTAGCTTATGGGCCGGGGTCACCCGCGCAAATACATCGACCTGCTCAAGATGGGTGCCGGGGGGGAGACGGCCCAGGTTGGGCGCATCTAGCACGCTCATCTGGGGCTGATGGCTGAGTTGCAAGGTCTTGGCAATGGCGCGGGCGGTGGGGCTCTGATCGCCTGTGATCATGACGGTCTTGACCCCTGCCTGGTGAAACGCCTCAATTAGAGCTGGCACCCCCGCTCGAATGGGATCGGTCAGCCCCACCAGCCCTAGCCAGATCAGGTTGTTCTCAATCACTGACTCAGTCTTTTCTCCCGGTGGATACGTGCCCAGGCCGTAAGCAAAGCCCAACACTCGCAGCGCTTTGCCCGCCAACTGCTGGTTACTCAGTCCAATCTGCTCACGATCGCTTGCTGTCAAGGGTTGTACCGTCTCCCCCTGCTGCCAGCGATCGCACCGTGACAACACTGCCGCCGGACTTCCTTTCACAGCTATCAGGGTCTGGGCTTCCGCCTCTGGAGAGGACGGCACTACCTGATGGACCGTACTCATCACCGGGTGGGTCTGGGTGCGGGGATAGGTCACTAGCAGAGGTGATTGGCTACGCAGGTTAACCACGTCCAATTGGGCCGCCACTGCCATTTCGATCAAGGCTGTTTCTGTGGCTGAGCCTGTGATGGTGGGTGGTCCCTCAGCCTGCGGTTCAATCCGAGCATTGCTACAGAGTACCGCCACCTGCATTAGGAGACCCGCCGCAGTTTTATGCGCTTTGTCTTTAGGATCTGTGCCCATCTGCATCTCTGAGACAGCCATTTTATTCTCAGTAATGGTGCCCGTTTTATCGAGACAAACGGTCTGGATGGCCCCCAGCGCCTCAACCGCATTCAGGGTGCGAATGAAGATATTACGTTGGCGCATCTCTCGGATGCCCAACGCCAGGGTAGTCGTGGCAATGGTGGGTAGCCCCTCCGGCACCGCCGCCACCGCTAAGGAAATCGCGATTTTGAGCATGGGCAACAGAGCATATCCTCGCAGGACGCCGATGCCAAACACCAGGGCACACACCGAACAGCTGAGCACCACTAACTGCCCACCTACAGTATCTAGCTGTCTTTGCAATGGGGTATCAGCGGCTGGGGTGGTCTCGACCAGCTGTTGGATTTTGCCGAGTTCTGTGCTGGGGCCGGTGGAGGTTGCGATCGCCCCCCCTTGCCCCCCCGTTACCAGTGTCCCTTTGTAGACCATATTGGTGCGCTCTGCCAGTGGCATCTCCCCGGTGAGAAGCACATCAGTTGTTTTCTCAACCGGGATGCTCTCGCCCGTCAAAGCCGCCTCGTTGACCGTCAGCCCTTGGCTATTAACCACCCTTGCATCGGCGGCCACAAAGCTGCCCGCCCGCAAGATCAACAAATCTCCTGGTACCACCGCCGTGGTGGCAATTCGCTGTTCTTGACCCGCTCGCACGGCGCAGGTCATCTGCTCCCCTCGCGCCTTGAGGGCACGAATAATCTTTTCTGACTGAGTTTCGGTCAGATAGCCAATCGTGGCATTGATGCCCACAACCCCCATAATGACTGCCGCATCGATCTCACCCCCCGTAAAGAGACAGAGCCCTGAAGCAGCCGTCAATAGGGCAACGGGTAGCGTTATAAATTGAGCCAGCAAGATCTTGAAGTTAGATCGGGGTACGACCTCAGGCAAAGTGTTGGGGCCATATTTGTCAAGATTATTTTTAGCGTCTTCTTCAGACAACCCCTTCGTTGACGAGGTTTTGAAGCGCTTGACCACCACAGATGCTTCAAGCTGATACCAGTCTTCTAGGGTTTGTTCATCGCCTGGACTGGGCTGGACTGCTTGAGACACTGTGGTCATGACCTTAGAAAAGGAAACGAACGCTTTATTTTAGCGAATCAGCCCTGGCATTTCTATCTGTGACAGGGGCTAAGGAATCGTGCAAATTAAGTATTGACAAGCCCCTACGGCAATCCATTCATCCAAAACTTTTGAAGAGACAAACAGGGTGATCGGGGTCTCTCCCTGGGTGGGGAGTTGTAGCTGTAGCGTTCGCTCATCTTTTAGCTGGGGCAGCAGGGCCTGAATATCGTACTGGCCCACATTAGGCTCCGGCAGTGCGCCGATGAAATATTGGCGGGTCCTATTGGGAGCGGTGAATTGTTTTCCCGAGGCCGTATTGAGCACCAGGGGTCGGGCCGCGTCAAGGTAGATGCGCTGCGATGGGGTGATCAGCCG
>JBCDDJ010000283.1:0-8745 GCA_039180385.1 Cyanobacteria bacterium P01_G01_bin.38
ACCAAGACGGCGACGCCTGTGGTTGCACATCCTGCCACAAAAGCGGTGGTATCGCTCATACCCACCTCATGGTGACGACACAACCTGCCTGCACCGGAGTGCAAGGCATTGCCGTGATGACAGTGAGTAGGGCAGTAGAACCCAGCATGGAATTACAGGTCGACGTTTGAGATGTCTGGTGTGAGTAGGGGTAGGATAATTTACTAGGTCTTATCCTACAGTTGACATTAAAGTAGTCCTATCCTACTGTACGAACCTCAGATCGTACAGTGCATTCCTTGACGCAGGTACTATAGCACTGTAGCTAAGGTCCAGCGGCGAAGATCAGCTAAAGGTTAGGCTTTTTTGACAGAATCTTCAAACAATGACTGAAAATATCGTTTTTTTAACGGAGAACCGTTATGTTTTCGTGAGCACAGCTCAATGAGGTCGCTCAATAAAAATGCGGCGATCTCTAGATCGCCGCATTTCTATATTTATGAACAGGTCACTGTGAGCAAGCGCTCAGCTAACCAATCAACCGACGCCTGTTTAAGCTTTGGATAGCTAACCTTTGACCTACTCGACAGTAATTTTGCCGACCATGCCAGCCCCCCGGTGGGGAGCGCAGAAGTAAGCATACTCGCCAGACTCTACGTCGAAAGTAGAAGAATAGGACTCACCGGGTGAAAAGGTCAGCTGATCGTGGGCAAGTTTGTCAGCAGTCGCTTTGCCCCCAGGGACAGTGTTCTCGTCAAAAATAACGTTGTGGGGAGCCATCTTGTTGTTGACCCAGGTAACGGTGTCACCCTTTTTAATCGTCAAATTAGGTGGATCAAAAACCAACAACCCTGCATCGGAACCCATTTTGACTTCATAGTTTGCCGCGTTCGCAGGGGCAGCCGCAACTAAGCAGGTACCGATGACAAGTACAGCTGCCAAAAATGCCACACCCATGCCGCGAAAAATCCGAGCGATGAATTTCATAACGTCCTCTAAAGGCTGAAAACAGTAAAATTCGTTCATTGATTTATATGATATCGCGCTTTTGAGCGATTTTTTGAACCAGCTTCGCGAAATCCCTTGAGGCGGTTTTTGGGGCCAATGAGTCCTGTATCAAGCTTAAAACTTCTGTTAAGGGGAGGGAGTGGTGAGGTGGCAGAAAGTATATTCGCCTATTCGTTAGCGCAGCACACTCACCCATCAAGCCCGAATATTGAATATTGACGGACTACTCGTGCGATCGGGCTTAGTTGACCGGGGTGGGATTGCGGTAAGTGTCTGGAGATGTCTACTCAAACGGACTTTAGATTCTGGAGACTGATACCTCTCTCAGATGTAAATTCTCGCTTTGACGTTAATATCGTTAATTGACGGGGATAGTAAGGCTTGCCTGGGCAAACTTTGAGGTTTAACTGCCCTAAATTTGGGTCACTAACCAGGGATTCATGTCGTAATTTTAAGCAATCTAAAGACGGCTTTACTTCACTGGGAGAAATTACCTAGACGATCTTGATAAAGCAGTATTAAAAAAACAAGAAAATATTTTCAAAAGATTAGGATTCAAAGGCTTTGGGTAATTGAGTTGGGAAAATCTGATGGCTGACTAGGCTCTTTGTCTAAATCTTACTTGAGGTTTTTTTGGAGGAAAGAAGCTAATAGCTGAAAGCCTTTGAGGGCTAGACGTTAAGGTTGATTCTTTAGATGGAAATTTAGGTGAACTTACAGGTTCAAACAGTTGCTCAATATTTCGTTAGGCTCTGCCAACAAAAAGTTAAATCATTCAGGAATAAACAGAGTTTCAAAGAACCCTTTCTTAGGATGGGGTGCATGAATAATTTTGGTTAAACCTATGGACGTTCGTCAGGAAAATGCGCCCCAGCTATCAGAGCGAGTCGATGTGCTCTACAGTATGTTGGAGCAAATCAATGACAAGGTTTCTGTCCTGCTATCTAAGCAAGATGAGAATGATAACGTGGGTGCTCAGCACTTTGGAGTGAGCCCCCCTGCGGTGAGCCGACCGCATCTGATTTCAAATGAGGCGCTCGAGCACAAAGATATTCTGAATGATGAACCCCGTTTTGATGCTGAGCATCTTGGTTATGACCAAGCCCTGTCGCCCGAGATTCAGATCCAGCGTTTAACGGCTCAACTGACCGCTGCTTATAACCGTATCGCTGCATTAGAAGAGCAGCTGTTAGCTGTTCGGGTTTATTGAGCTTCGAGGCGATTATCTGTCGATGGGCAGGTTTTTGTGGCCGATGGGAATGGCTCTGGTCGATGTAAAAGCTAAGATTTTTAGTTAGCCATATTTAAAAAATAGAATTTCGAGACATTTAATTTACTTGTCTAGCAGGTTTTCTATCGCTTTTATCAGGGCTGTTTGGGGCCAGTGTTTGTATAGAGAAGCTGCGATCGCACAGCCCCCCGCGCCTACCCCTTCTTTGACGAATCCTTGTTCATAAATTTGCAGCTGCGGGTAGCGTGCTGTTTGGAAAGAAATCTGACTGATCAAGATGGGTATGGAGCCGACGGTTTTGGCTAAGCCCACCAAGTCACTACTGCTATCTTCGGCCACCCATCGAGTGGTGCCAATTACAAGATTGTCAGGTACCCACTGGGGTCCGTTTGCGAGGTCTTTGCGGGGCATTGTTTGCGAAAGCGCCTGGATCAGGGCATAGACGGCGATCATCTGCGTGCCCCCAGCGAGTAAAACACCGCTATGTTGACTGGCCGCCATTGCCAGTCCGCAGATAGCGGCCTGCATGGGATCTCCTACGGCTGCGATCGCGGCCAGGGGACCCATGGGGGCGCTCGGCGAGGCCCCATGCTGGAGCCCAGCCGCAATCAGGGTTGTCTTTTGGTTGTGATTGCATTGGGGATGGCTGCTGCTGACCTTGCCCGCTGCTGGAACCCCGAGGGCTGTCAGGACGGCCTGGGCAGTTGTCGTGCCGCCAACGACGCATTCCCCCAAAATTAAATAGCTGCCTTGAAATTTGCGACCGAGCTGCTCACCCCATTGCCAGCCGACCTCAAACAGGTGTTGGACGACCGCCATCGGCAGCGCTTTACCGGTGCTGACACAGTGAGCTGGTCTTCCCCCGAGCGCTATGTGGGGGACGTTAGGCGATTGGGCTAAGCCTGCATCCAACAGGTAAATGGGTAGCCCCAAACCCGCCACTACTGCACGGCTGATGTAGGCGGGGGATACCCCAGCGGCTAAGGGCGGCAGTGGGTATTGAGGCTGGGGAGTAGGGCCATCGTGGAGAAACTCGGCATCGGCCAGGGCAGTATACTGGCGAGCCTCGGGGGTTGCGCCTGCGGTCGAGATGCCAGGAATAAGGGCGGTTGCGGTGAAGCCCAAAACGCAGAGAAAGGCAGGTTTTTGGCCAGTGTAACGGTCTAGCCATGTCTGGGCTGCGGGGCTATCGCCAGCGCAACGAATCAGGAGATCAGGTCTCACTCATCGAGTAGGGTCTGAACCCAGTCAGGGGGCGGTGACATGGGTGCACCTAAACGCTCGAGCACGAGCCAGGCGGCAAGATGCACCGTAAACAGATAAACCAAACTGCTCAAAAACACCATCACCACGGCCCCGATTTGGATAATCCCCATGCTGGGTTCTCCCAAAACCCCTAAACCCACAAAGCCCCAGTCGAGCAGGCGATTGGTAATCCAATCTAGAATCTGGGTAATTTGGGCGACGAGATAGCCCCAGAGGTCTTCTCCGGCCATCCAGGATAGGAGCCAAATTCTGAAGAAAAGGCCGAGGGTGACCAGGAGTGCCCCAATCAAAATTGAGATGCCCCACCCCGCCCGACGTCGCCATAAAAAGCCCAGCTGCACGCCTAAAACGCCGTAAGGAATGACAAACAGGATGCTGCGGGGGGGACCAATTAAGATACCCAGCAGTAAGCCCGAAACCAGGGTGGCCATCCAGGCTGCACGGGCGTTCCAGCGCAGATAAACTAGGGCGATCGGCACCGGAAATAAGATCCGCAGCAGGGGGCCGGGGGGAAAATAGAGATTGATCAGCCACATCAAACTGGCCGCACTGGCCAGAAATGCGGTTTCTACCATGACCAGTGGGCCTTTGGTGGGTTTGGCCGTGGACACCGAGGGTGAGGATGGCTCGTCAGGGATCCAGTCTGCTGATGCCGAAGGAGGAGCCGTCTCAGCTCGACCCGGCCCTGGCCCTGAGTGGTCAGGGGATGGGGCAGGAACTTGTTCAGGGCCTTTGTCTTCGGGGCTATCAACGGGTTGGTCGGTCATGTGCCCGGTTAAACTAGCAAACGCTCTAGGGCATCAATATCTGGAATGCCAACAATATCCCGTTCTCGAACGATCAGACCTTTCTTTTCAAGTTTACTCAGGACCCGAGTGACGGTTTCTCGGGCGAGGCCGCTGAGGCTGCTGAGTTCTCGATGGGGGAGGTTGGGGATTTCTACGCCGGTTTCTCCGATTTGGCCTTGACCATCGGCCAGGAATAACAAAATGTCAGCTACCCGAGATTGGCTGTCTGACTCTCTCAGGCGTAGCCGACGGTTGACCTGACGCAGTCGTCGCGCCATTAACTTGGCCAGACGAATGCCTGAGAGCGGTTCGCTTTTGAGGAGGGTGACAAAGTCTTGGGCTGGCATACTGCCGATCACCGTGGGCACCAGAGTGATGACGTCGGTAGAGCGGGGCACTTCATCCAGGGGGGCCATTTCGCCAAACAGCTCGCCCTTACCCAAAATGTTGAGGGTGACCTCTTTACCATCCAGGTTGTAAGTACGGATTTTGACCCAGCCTTCCAAAATGAAATAGACCGAATTACCCCAGTCATTTTCTAGCAAAATAACCTGGCCAGCCGGATGTCGACGGGTGACTACCTGGGCGGTTGCTTGTTTAACGATGCTTTCGGGGAGTTCTTCAAAGAACTGAGCTGCCTCGATTGATTCGTTAGCACCTGAGTTGTCCCGAGCGTTATGTCGAACATCCATAGAAATCAGAGAATAGGCCAGTTTGGGTGATTCAAGTTACGAGAAGGCGGGGGCAAATCAGTCAACTTTTTATGAATCGAAGGACAGTGGTGGAAAGGGCTTGGTCTGGACTTTCATAGGCTACAGCTTAATCGTCCACATTAGCTAACTCAGCAAAAAAGATCGTTCAGCAAAAAGGTAGTTCAGCATATCATTATCAACCAGGACGGGCTGAGTTTGGTTAACCTCTGTAATATTAAAGGTATCTACTCATTTCAATGATGCATTTCAAGGTTTTTCGTTTGAGGCATCTATCGGGTCCACATGGTTTATCCAGACCCATCGTCTGGAATCATTGGGCTCCGCAGTACGGTTAAACCCTAGTCATAATTTATACGCTGTCCCTAAATAGCTGACGTCTGTCCCTACGCTGATAGCTGGATTCTTGGGAAAAACTTGAATTCGAGGGTGACTTTTGTGACTTTTAGGTCAGCCTGGCTTACACTTTGGGCATCTGAACGGTATACATCTATATGCATCCGGTATGTTTATATCGTTGGATACGTGTCTGCACACGCTTTGATTACTCGTTATCAAGGGCATCGTCGTGGCTTCCCAGAAGGATAAAATTGAATCTCTGATTGCAGAAATTGAATCAGTCTTGCTCAAATCGTCTTCGCGCTTGCCTTGGGCTCGCCCCAGCGAAGACGCCCAACAACGGCAGGCTTTGGAAAAGGTCAAAGCTTATTTGGGCTCCCTCAAGGTGCTATTTAATGCACCCGGTGGTTGGGGGCCGGTTGATCCACAAACGGGTCAAGTGGTCGCTCAGTCGTCATCTGCGATCGCATCGCCCGAAGAATCTGCCTCCAGTGTGTTGCAGGCACTGCTACTCGAAATGCAGTACCTCAAAGATAATTCCCTGCGGCCTTTGCGGCTCGAGCTGGATACGCTAAAGCAGGAACGAGATGCCCTGCAGTCTGAGATAAAGTCCTTAGAGACGAATCGCTTGCAAATGCAAGGGACGGCCAACCTGGATGAAAACCAGCTCAATGCCTTTTTAGAGCAGCTGATAGAGCGGCTGCAGCTTAACCTCACCCAGCAGCTTAGCCAAACTGTTCGCCAAATTGAGGCCGACAAAGCCGATGATTTTCTGCTCGAGGGGGATGCCACTTTTGTGGCAGCTGAGCAGCCGCGTTTGCACCCGGCCCAGCGCCTCGAGCAAATGCGGCTCGTGCAGGCTCAGTCTGACCAGCTTTTGCTCAAGTTGGACTCGACCCTGGCCTTAGTGTTTGAGGCTCTGCAAAAAAGTATTGGCAGCTATAAGGAGTCCTTGGCCGCAGGCCTCGAAGAAATGCACGGTTTGGGGCGTCAGGGGGAGGCGATTGTGCAAACCCTGATCAATCATTTGGCCCAGCGCCTTGGCCAAGATGCCGGATACTATATTGGCTCTGGTCTCGGGGTAGGGCTGAATCCAAGTACCCCCTCAGAACAGTTGCCCGGCACTTTGCCAGGGCTTATAGAGACGCCCTCTGAGGACACAGTCGATCAGCTGCGCCTGGCCAGTTTGCCCTTGGTGCCTGGGTCAGAGGCTAACGTGGTTGAGCCCGCAGCTGAGGTCGATGACTTTGACGCAGCGATTGACGACCTAGACCTGGATATCGAAGTTGCCTTAGAAGATCCATCAACCCTGCAATTAATAGAAGATGACTTTGCGCTGCTGTCTCTATCGGATGATGAGGATATCACTGCGTTTCAGGATGAAGACCTAACGCTTTTTCAGACCGAGCCCTCCGTAGAGTTTGGTGATATGGGTTTGGGTAGAGGGGTAGAGAAAACAGACGAGATAGACGAGACAGAGGGGTTAGACAAGACAGAGGGGGAGGAAGTTCTTGCGCTACTGGAGCAGCCCTCAGATGAGGATGAGTTTGGGGGCTTGAATCTTGGCGAAGACGGCGAGCTATATGAGAGCTTTTTTGGCGAAGATGCTGTGCCCGCGGCCTCAACTGAGCCCTCTTTTGAAGAACTCGCCCAGGTGTCAGATTTAGAAGATCTGGCGAAAGAAGCGGTTGCCCTTGAGTCGGAGATGCCGGATTTGGGTGAGGGCGATTGGGCCGATGATTCAGGGGGGATGCCCAGCGATGAAGGCGGCAGCGGTGATCCGGACAGGTTTATGGATACGCCTATCGACCTGGAGATGGCCCCTTTAGATGCTACAGAAGCCGAAGCCGAAACGGCAGCAGACTGGTTGTTTGCGGATGCGCCTGCGCTCTCTGTAGATATGTCAAGTGAGCCTGAGCCAGCGGGCAGTTCCTTAGACGATTTCTTTGGTGAGGGGCTGTCAGACTTGCCCAATTTGCAGACAGGGGTTGAGCCAGAGGTTGACACTGTAGAGTCCCTGGCAGATATTTTGCCAGAGGCTTCATCCGCTGAAGCAGGGGCTGAGATCGTTGATGGATTAGATCTCGGTGGTTTGGATGCCGAGCGCTTGGAGGACGGTGATTTATTGGGTGATCGCTATATTCCAGCGGCTGCGGACGAAGATTTGCTGAATGTTGAGGAACCTGCGACAGAGCAACGTCTGACCCTTGACCTGGATGATGCCCTAATGGGGCAGCTAGACGAAGATCTCCAAAGTCTGTCTGAGCAGCCCCTGGTGCAACCTGAGGCATTGCCAGAAGCCCCTTTGACGTCAGAGTTTCCGGTAGATAACGAGGTTGACGAGTTTTCGACGATGGGGGAACTGCCGGTTGCAGATCAGCTTTCAGTTGCAGATGACCTGCCGACGATAGACGAAATTCCGCTGGCGGATGAGATTCCAGTTGCACCTGAGATTCCAGTTGCAGAAGACCTGCCGACGATGGATGATATCCCGCTGGCAGATGGGATTCCGTTTGCACCTGAGATTCCGGTAGAAGATGAGCTTTTGTGGTCAGCCGAAATCCCGTTGGAAGATGATCTGTCGGTGACAGATGAGCTGGCAGTCACGACCGACATGGCTATCGAGCCTGAAGACTCTTTTCAGTCTGAGGTGCCTGATGAACTGCTTGACCCAAGCCTATTGGGAGAGTTTGGGTTTGGTGATCAGCCAGGGTCGGTTGATGATCAGCTTGATGTCATTTTGTCGCCTGACACCATTATCTTGGATGGGTTGGATGATCTAGAGCCGATATCAGAACCCAGCTCAGATGATGCCAGCGATGCGGCATGGGACTCTGCGGTGGATTCATCGCTGTCTTTAGACAGTGATTTTGAAGGGAGTGATTTTGAGACAGAGATAGCATCAGCCGATCTCCCTGACTTTGAAAATATGCCCTTCTTGGACGATCTAGAAGCCTATGATTCAGATGAAGATACTGCTGTTTTAGAAGGTCCTGATGAGGTCAGGCCCGCAGAAAAATTTGAACTGGGGGATGAGTTTAGGCTTACTCCAGATAGTTACCTTGAGCCTGGTGCTCTGTCAACCGAAAACCTTGAGGCCATGTCAATAGAGGATTTAATGCCTGAGGAGACGCCTGCCTCAGAGCTAGACTCTTTAGAGCTAGATGCCTCAGAACTAGATGCCTCAGAACTAGAAGATTTCTCAGAGCTAGATGCCTCAGAGCTAGATGCGGCAGAGGGTCTCGATACGGTAGAAGTCGATGCGCCAGCTCCCTTCTCTGAGGCAGCAACGATTGCCCCCTTGAGCCCATCAGAGGTGTTGGGTGATGCCAGTGTGTTGGATGCAATTGGGGTGTTTGAGGTGGATGATGCGGTCTCAGATGATTTAGATCGCTCGCTGTCAGCCCTGAGTCGAGAAGCGGAT
>JBCDDJ010000284.1:0-8737 GCA_039180385.1 Cyanobacteria bacterium P01_G01_bin.38
GCCCTCACACGGCACGACTGACTACGTCCGCTTATAAAAGCTTAAAAAACACGAGATTCCTTAATAGGTAATACGGAATAGACACGCTGTTGGATTTAAGCCCAACCCAAAATAATTGCCGTTGTTAATCAGAAGGAGAGGAAGCTTCCTCAAGCAGGAATTTTCAGTTGTGAGGAGTGGGATGGTAGGGCCGGCTTTGGCATCATTATTTGACATCAGGCCAGTCCTAGATATAAAGATCCCCGGCATCTTGATCAGATCAAACCGATGCTTGGAGCGGGTTATCAAGCAGTCGGGGATTTAAGCGAAAATAGAATGTTTTGACTTATTCGTCTAATATCCGAACTGCGACGGCGCTGGCCTTAAAGTTGTAAATCAGCCCTTCTAGCTCAATCGGTGTTCCCACTTTAATCTTGTTATTGCCTAACACAGGTCCATTGGGGGTAATTTGCGCTTCACCGCCAATGGTAATCAGCATATCGGCGGTATACCCTAACTCAGGTCGTGGATCTGGGAAAGACTTGACGCTGCCATCGGGTTGTGGAACCGCAGTGCTTCGGGGCAGAGACTGAACGTCCTTGAGGTCAACTTCACCATAGGGCTGGTTGCGGATGATGATACTGGTTTTGCCTTCAGCCTTCATATCCGCTAGAAACTGTTCTGGGTTGAGCACGGTTAGCCCACGAGCCATCAAGTCAACCTCAATATTTTTGGCAGTACCTCCCACCTGAGCAACTGAGCCAGACGTGCCTGGGAAGAAGAAAATCCCCACAACGACTGCCAAAATCAACATAGCTGCACCAATATCCAGCACGCTAACTTTGCCAAACAGCCGTCCTTTTGAATCTAAAATTGCCATAACCTGGAGCACTCCTGCCAACGGGCAAAACCCACTTTAGCAAACTTTGGGGAATAGATTACGGCTTAGAAATGAAGGGTTATCGGCCTGAGTAATTCTCAAGATCGCCCTTGCCAGGATATCCATTTTGAATCGGGGGTACTGAATTCGGATTTGATCGATTCAGTTTAATTTCGAGACCTGACCGGATGCCCATTCATCAAAAAAAGATCCTTAAGCTTTAAGTGCTCAGGGAAGAGAAAGACATCCAACTCCGAGCAACTTAAAACTTCCGACTCAAAATTTAGACTTTGACAATCAACCGTTTCAACCTATTTCAACATCGGCTCTTTGATGGACTCCCCGCTGAGGTAGACATTATCGGTGAGGTCAATGTTGACGGGCTTCACTTTCCAAATGCCGTCACAGTAATCTTGAATTGAGCGATCCGAGGAAAACTTACCCATCCGAGCTGCATTTAGAATTGACATTTTGGTCCAGCGGGTGCGATCGCGATACGCATCGCTCACTTTTTGCTGACAGTCGATATAGGACTGATAGTCGGCAAATAGCAAGTAGGTGTCGTAATTCATTAGAGACTCAATCAGCGGCTTAAACATATCACCCTTACCCCAGGAGAAGTCCCCCTTGGCGATACTATCAATCACCAACCGTAAGTCTGGATTAGTGTCGTAGTAATGCCGAGGATTATAGCCAGACGCTTTGAGGTCGTACACCTCATGGGCCGTCAGACCAAATAGGAAAAAGTTCTCAGCCCCCACTTCTTCGCGAATTTCAACGTTGGCCCCATCCAGGGTGCCGATGGTGAGCGCACCATTCATGGCGAACTTCATATTGCCGGTGCCGGAGGCCTCCTTGCCCGCCATCGAAACTTGCTCAGACAGATCGGCGGCTGGGTAAATTTGCTGGGCCAGCTTAACGTTAAAGTTTTTGAGGAAAACTACCTTGATGCGATCATTAACCGCTGGGTCGTTGTTGACCACATCGGCAACTGACGTGATCAGCTTGATCATCAGCTTAGCCATGTGGTAGCCCGGTGCAGCCTTGCCGCCAAAGAGAAAAGTTCTCGGTGGAATATCTAAATTTGGATTTGCCTTTAGACGGTGGTAAAGCGAGATAATATGCAGCACGTCCAAGTGCTGACGCTTATACTCGTGCATCCGCTTGACTTGAATGTCAAACATCGAATCAGGGTTTACAACGATGCCATTATTTTGCTCGATGTATTTAGCAAGCTGACGTTTGTTGGCATGTTTAATCTCCCACCATTCATGTTGAAAGCCGGTATCGTCCGCCAGGGTTTCTAGCTTTTTAAGCTGATCGAGGTGGCGACCCCACTCGCTGCCAATGCTGCGGTCGAGCAAGCCAGCCAACCTGGGATTGCTGAGGATCATAAAGCGCCGAGGGGTAACGCCATTGGTCATGTTTTTAAACTTCTCGGGATACATCTCGTAGAAGTCTTTCAGCACATCTTGCTGAAGCAGCTGAGTATGCAGGGCAGCAACTCCATTAATGGCAAAGCTGCCCACACAGGCCAAATGGGCCATCCGCACATAGCGCTCCCCAGATTCATCAATCAAGGACATGCGCGCAATACGGTCGTCTTCATGGGGAAATTTAGCGCGCACGTCATCCAAGAAATGGTGGTTGATCTCACAAATGATTTCGAGGTGACGCGGCAGCATTTTGCCAAACAACTCCATGGGCCAGCGCTCTAGGGCCTCTGGCATGAGGGTGTGGTTAGTATATGCAAAGCTCTTTTGGGTGATAGTCCAGGCTTGATCCCAGGTCATGGCGTACTCATCCAAGAGCAACCGCATCAGCTCGGCAACTGCGATCGCAGGGTGCGTGTCATTGAGCTGAATGGTAAATTTCTCGTGAAACTGCTCAATCGGCAGCTTTTGTGTCTTAAGAATACGAATCATGTCCTGCAAGGAACAGGAGACAAAGAAAATCTGCTGGGCCAGACGCAGCTGCTTACCTTGAGACAAGTTGTCATTGGGGTAAAGCACCTTTGATAGGGTCTCAGAAGTCATCTTGGCCTCAACCGCCCCCAGATAGTCCCCTGAGTTAAAGGCCTCAAAGTCAAACGACTCAGGGGCCTCAGCAGACCACAGTCTGAGGGTATTACACGTATTGGTTTGGTATCCCAAAATTGGCGTGTCATAGGGGACGCCTTTGATCACCTGATAGGGCACCCAGCGCACGCGATAATGATTATCAGCATCCAGATAGGCTTCGGTATGGCCACCGAGCTTAACCTCTACCGCCCACTCTGGACGGGGTAACTCCCAAGGGTTGCCAAAGCGCAACCACTTGTCGGTCCGTTCAACCTGCCAGCCGTTATGGATCTCTTGCTTAAAGATGCCAAACTCGTAACGAATCCCATACCCCATGGCTGGGATCTGCAGCGTCGCCAGCGAATCCTGGTAGCAAGCAGCCAGTCGACCCAAACCACCGTTCCCAAGCCCAGGCTCCTCTTCTTGCCCCAACAGCTCATCCAAAGACAGCCCCAATTCCTGCATGGCTGAGTCGACCCCGTCATAAATCCCTAAGTTAATCAGGTTATTACCCAGCTGAGGCCCCATCAAAAACTCAGCCGACAGATAAGCTACCGTGCGTGATCCCCGTTGGGTGTAGGTGGCAGCAGTGCTATTCCAACGTTGCAATAGGCGATCTCGAACGGTGTAGGCCAGGGCCATATAGTAATCACGCTGGGTGGCTAAACGGGGAAACTTACCCTGTACATAAAAAAGATTGTCTAAAAAGGCTCGCTTCAGGGTTTCAACTGTGAGCCCTGTGCGATCGTCTTCAACGCAGACATTTCCAAAATTGACTTGAGGCGCAGTTTGCATAGTGAAATCCTGAAAAGTTTGGTTAGCTGAAGGTGTGTGTAAAGACGTCAACGGATAGGGTTTACCTAAGGACCTAAGACTCTAACTGATTAGAGTCAATGGCTCTAAAACATGGCAATAAAGCAAAAAGAGAATGGGTTAATTCACAAAGTAGCGCGAAAAATATTGCGAATATAAAAATGCCACACCAAATTTAAGACTCAGGCCCCATCGTGAAACCTGAAAACGTTCGGACTTCTTAATCTGAACTTCTTACATATGTAGCCCTAGGGAACAGTTGTTGCCTCCCTGAAAAGATTAAAAATTTCATAAGATTCTGAGGCTAACCACAATCCTCCAACTGGCACAATCAACCCCCGTCTTATAAGTTTCGAGCGATAATGTGGGTGATATACACCTGGTCTCACTCATTCACTTAATCCCATGGAAATGCTTAAAATCTTTTCCCTGTTCAGAAACAAATTGCGGCGTCAAATTCTCTGTGGAGTCGTCGCCTTCTCTGTCACCCTGGGCTTTGGGTTAGCCGTACCCCAACCGTCCCAAGCGGGTCTATTCGATCTGATTTTTAACAGCATTCAGGTTCTACAGATTTCCAATATGTCTGACAACCAAGAGGTTGACATGGGTCAGCAGATCAATCAGCAATTGATGGACAGCGGCCAGTTTCGCCTTTACAACAATGCCGCCGTGACAGGTTATGTGAATGAAATTGGTCAGCGTCTGGTCCCCCACAGCGATCGGCCTGATATTGCTTATACTTTTCAAGTCGTCGAAGACGATAGCATCAATGCGTTTGCCACGATGGGCGGCTTTGTCTACGTCACAACCGGCCTGTTACAGGCGGCTGACAATGAGGCTGAGGTGGCCGGTGTGTTAGGCCATGAGGTCGGCCACATTGCCGAAAAACACGCCCTTGATCGCATGAGAGACGCCGCCATTGCCCAGGGGATCACAGGCGCACTGGGGGTCAACCGCGACCAGCTGGTCAATATCGGCGTTCAAGTCGCCCTCCAGCTCCCGGCCAGTCGAGAAGATGAATACGCAGCGGATGAGCATGGTTTTTACACCATGGGTGAAGCGGGCTATGACCAGTCAGCCATGGCGAGCTTCATGGAAAAACTGGTCAGCCGGGGATCGCCGCCGGAGTTTTTGAGTACGCACCCTGACGCCCGTAACCGGGTGGCTGGTCTACAGAGACTCGATAGCGAAGAGAGCCTCGCAGAGGCCAACGGTGGCGTGAATGCCTCTACCTACGACACTGAGATCTCTAGCTTGCGATAGGCTCGTAGTCCCCAAAACATCAGATTAGTATCAAGCCGAACCTCCGTGTCACCCATGGGGGTTCTTTGTTTATCACGTCGGTGTTGATAGCATCGGTACAATAGTTCACCGTCACCGCCGGTAAACACAACGGGACTGGTGGGATATTGATGCCACCAGTCCCGCAGATGGTCCTCGAGGCCCGTTAAGGTGGTGTACAAAATGCCGCTTTGGATCGCCTCAACCGTTGACATCGCCCAGCGCGGAGGAAAGGAATCGAGGTGATGAAAGTTAATCTCAGGTAGAGCAACGATCTTTGTAGAGAGGGCGCGGGCCTGGAGGGTCAGCCCAGGGAGAATCATGCCCCCTAATATCTGGTTGTTGTCACCAGCGGTCAGGGTCAGGGCTGTACCTGCGTCAACCACCAGGACAGGCCACCCGTAGCGCTGACTCGCCCCCCAGAGATTCAATATTCGATCGAGGCCCAGCGTAGCATAGGAGCCCGTCAGGGGCAGCTGAGCGGATTTGACGATATGAATTGTAGGAATTTCTTGCAAAAAAGCAGTCTGGGCCTCTACAACCGAGGCTATCCAGATCTCTGGACAGGGACTGGCTGATACTGAGGCGGCGAAGGGCGGGAGTTGCAACTGAGGCTCAATTTGCTGCCAGGCCTGCGCACTCAACTTTTGCTCAATCAGCTGTAAAATTTGCGGCTGTCTCAGCGGAGACGTATGCCAATTTTTCAACGGGATGTGATCTTTAAATAGCGCCCAGTGCCAGCGAGAATTGCCGACAATCAGACCAAACCAATAGTTGAAACCCATCTTTATCTAAAGCGATATTTTAAAAAAACATGCTTATAAGAAAAAACATGCCTACAAAACATATCCAAAAACAATATGAGGCCAGTTCAAGGGAACTGACCTCATCTCAACTTGGCAAAACTCAAAAACAATCGCTAGTCTGCTATTAGTTTACTTGAACCGTAAGTGCGTAACACTTAGCGTAGGGTTTACATTTGCCAACTTAGCTCTTTGTCTCAGATCGATAGTTAGATTTGGCTTCCTTAATCAATTGACTTGACTAGGATAGAGCCCGTTTTTAGAGAGAACTAAATGACACTTAATGGGTTGTTTTGGAAAGCCCAGGAGCTTGTTTAATCAAGCTTTCTGGGAACGAAATATTCAGTTGTTTTTGTATGTATTTAAGTTATCACGATGACGGTAGAGTGGGTGACCGTGTTTACTCAAGTTAACTCTAATTGACACAAATTTTGATCTCAAAAATTCTGCTGGCGTGGAAAATTCAAGTTGTGTTTTTGGTTTAGGATTTGTTGAATCTCCTTGAAAAAATTGGAAATATGAGTATCCTATTAGGGCGCCAGGATAGGGGAAAGTCACGACGGAATCTTGAGGATTTCTGCCAGGGATGCAGTCAGATCCGGGTTTTCTTTGAAGATTTTGATCAGCGCTTGCTCTAGCATCGAGTTCCAAACCGGGCTGCGGGGGTTAGAAAGCAGCCCACTCACGGCGGCTTGGGCCTCGGCGTCATTTGCGATCGCAGGGGATAGCTTTGTCCAAAGCGCCTGACTGATCTCAATCTGTGCCACACTCACACCCTTTGCCCGTTTGGCCTGGTGGTTCAGCACGGATAAGCATGGGACCAAGAGATTTACAATCATTCGGGCAACAGCGGGATTCGAAATTTTCATAAGTGACCTGAGGTGAGCATCGCTAAGATTGACTGGAGAGCTTAATGAGGACATCCATCACTAGGGTCCGCAACTTGGACTCAAAAGTTCTGTCTTCTGCAGCACATTGCCTCTAAACTGTAGAACTTCCTAAGGGCTACTGGCTTAATGGTTGGTGAAGAATCATCCGTAAAAATGAGTGAGTGCCAACCGCGCAGCCCCAATTAAACCGGCCTGGTTACCAAGAGTTGCAGTTAAAATTTGCAGATTTTCTCGAGAGGCAGGCATAACCCGTGTTTCCACCTCGGCTTTGAGGGCAGGCAAAAATAGCTCAGCCACCGTGCTCAGACCGCCGCCCAGGACGATGGCTTCTGGTGTCAACAGATACAGATAGCTAGCAATGCCTGCGCCCAGAAGCTGTCCATAGTGTTGCCAGGCTGCGATCGCCGCCTTATCGCCCTCACGGGCTTTTTTGTCCAGCTCTCTGCCGCCCATCCCGTTATCTCGCCGCAGCGCTAGAATTGAGCAGTGCTGCTCCAGGGAGCCCCGATTACCGCTATTACAAGGCGGACCTTTGGGGTCCAGGGTAATCAGCCCCAGCTCTCCAGCGGCACCAGTGCGCCCGGTAAACAGCTGACCATTTAAGAAAATCGCCCCGCCGACCCCCGTCCCCAAGGTGAGCAAAATCCAATCTTGAAAATCGCGCCCCGCCCCCAGCCAGGCTTCTCCCAGGCCAGCGCAGTTGGCATCATTTTCAGCAATGGTGGGGCGCTGGGTTTGGGCTTCTAAGACGTCGGCAACCGGGACTTGCTGCCACCCCTCCAGATTGATCGAAACCTGAGCAATGCGCCCCGCTTTATCGGCGGGACCGGGCACCCCTAAGCCAATGGCCGTGCCCTGGCGATGAGGATCAAGGGTTGCGATCGCCTCCACAATCGTCGCCAGCACAGGCTCAGGATAAGACGGCTGGGGCGTCTCGACCTTCATAGACTTCACAATTTTGCCGGTCTCGGTCACAAGCCCTAGCTTAATCGCCGTTCCCCCAAGGTCAACCCCAATCACCGTATTGGGCATGCGAGTGGGCATCACTTACCCCGCAATGCGCAGCTTCGCTGCGGCTTGAAAGGCTTGGCAATACTGGGCATGGCCTGCTGGGAAAGCCACATTCAGCGTCAGCGGATCTTCCGTATCTTGGGGATCGCCGGGGCCCTCGCTGATCTTGGGTCTGCCCGCCTCGGTGGTGAGGATCAGCGGCTTGCGATTTTTTAGCTCACCGCCGCTGCTATCGACATAGACTGTAAAGTTGCCACTATCAAAGCGTTGGCCGATGGCCTGGATCAGCTGCAGGAAGTTGCGATCGCTGCCGCCTCGCTTAAAGACAACTCCCCCCTCAGTTTTGACAGCTTTGCTGGTAACCGTATCACCCACCCCAACCAGCGTTGGCATCAGCTCGGGATCCAGCCTTTGCTCCACCAGAGCCAGCATCTCGTCTACGGTGTGGGGTGCCTGTCGGACACTAAAGTCTCCGCCCAGCGGATACGAGCCCATCCGCTGAAAGTAATAGTGGTTGAGCAACGCCAGCACGCCGGCCTCTTTGATCGCCCCGCGCAACATAAATTGAAAATCGGTGGTGCCAGAGGTGGCCTCATCTGCCCACCACACCACTTCTTGACCATGGTCATCGCGCCCTAAATTAGGCGCATAATGTACAAAGAATGACTCTCCTAAGCCCTGACGCTTAGCCGTCATCATCAGCTCATCCATCAGGGCCTGAACCGCCTGCTGCAGAGCAATGTAGACATCAGGGTCCTTGAGGACTTCGTAAAAGGTATTGAGATTCACCGTCGGGGAGGCCACATTATCTAACACCGACGCGCGCATACACGTCTCCAAGGTCTCCTCGGAGAGCACCGTTGGCTGCTGGTCAAAAAACTGCCTAAGCCGATGCTCAACTCGATCAGGCACTTGGGCCAAAAAAGCCAGCTCGGCATCGCTCACCCCCGGATGGCTGAGTTTGCCATAGCGGTCTTGCCACTGTACCCCACCCGCTGCCAAGCCCGGCAGATAGAGCCC
>JBCDDJ010000285.1:0-8729 GCA_039180385.1 Cyanobacteria bacterium P01_G01_bin.38
GTCGTGCGGAGAATGACCAGATCTTCTACCTGTTTTTTGAACTTGTCGTCGTTTAAAGAGCCAAATTTCACAAACACACCGAGGTCTTGCCAGCATTGGATATAGCGGGCACGGTCGTCACGGTAGAGCTCTTTCAGCCGATCGCCCACTTTCTTAGCAATGTAGTCAGCAATTCTGCGAACGGTGCGATCGCTTTGCAAAAAGCTGCGAGACACATTCAGGGGGATATCAGTGCTATCGACGACGCCACGTAAGGGCAGCAAAAACTGTGGGATGATTTCTTCGCAGTTATCGCTGACAAATACCTGGTTGCAAAAAAGTTTGATTTGGCCCTTGGTGACATCCACATCGGGCCGCAGTTTCGGGAAGTAGAGAATGCCGTTGACCACAAAGGGGTAGTCGGTATTCAGGTGGACCCACAGCAGCGGCTCTTCTTGGAACGGATAAAGGTAGCGGTAAAGTTCGAGGTAGTCTTCGTCGGTGAGGTTACTAGGAGATTTTTTCCAGGGGGCGATTTGCTTGTTGGCGACTTCGTCTTCTAACTCAATGGCGACAGGCATAAAGTCGCAGTAGGTTTTGATCAGCTGCTGAATCCGGTTTGATTCTAAATATTCCAGCTCCTCTTCCATCAGGTGCAGCGTCACCGTGGTGCCTCGCTCGGTGCGCTCAGAGCTGCTCAGCTCAAACGAGGTAGACCCTTCACAAGACCAGTGAACCGGCTCTGCACCCGTTTGGTACGACAGGGTATCGATTTCGACCTTATTCGCCACCATAAAAGAGGAGTAAAAGCCCAGGCCAAAGTGACCGATGATCTGCTGATCGGTACTTTCCTGGTATTTAGAGACAAACTCTTCGGCGCTTGAAAAGGCAACCTGGTTGATATATTTCTTGACCTCTTCGGCGGTCATGCCGATGCCGTTGTCGGTAAAGCTGAGGGTTTTAGCCTCTTTATCGATGTGAATCCTGATTTTGGGTTCACCTAGCTCACCCGTAAATTCTTCGGTGCGAGACACCATATTGAGCTTATTAATGGCGTCAACGCCATTGGAGATTAGCTCCCGCAAGAAAATTTCGTGATCTGAATAGAGCCATTTTTTGATGATCGGGAAAATATTCTCAGTATGGATACTGATATTCCCGTTTTCTAAAACTGTTGTCATAGTCAAGACCTTACCTTAGCGACTATAGGGTTGCCATTCGATAATTGTTTGCGAGTGTACCTCGGTTAGCAAGGCGAGAAAACAGACATTTTAAGTTCGGTTCTCCCGAAATGTCCATGCAGTTTAGGGTTGAGTTTGCCCCACATCTGGTCAATTTAAAAGGGAAATCCTGGCTCAAAACCGATTAGGACCTCCCCGCAGTGGTAGTTGGATTAGACTACATACCTACTGAAATCCTAGATAACCATCAAAGCTGCAAAATTGAATATAACTACCTAAAAAATCTTTCACTCAAGCTAATTCATTAAGCCAGCTAATTTGACAACTTTGCCAACAATATGTTCATAGTCTGGATCATGCAAGCTAGCATATATAAAGCGTTCTTCGTCCATAGGCATAATGTCTTTGTTGTCTGGCATTCTCCCTTTATAGAGGACAATAACAATAGGTCTATCTAGACTACAGTAGCTCGAAACAAGTTTTTGAATCATTCTTTGCTGATTTGATGTGATGATGATATCAGCAGTTATCGTTGAATGAATTAACCTACACAATTTTTTTGAGGATTCACCAATAAAGCACTGACTATTCTTCAGACTCAAAAAAGGCTCAAAGCTCCTTTTTTCATATGCTTTTAGGCTCCTCTTCAAAGCCCCAATCTGAGCAGCACTCATACCTGACTCATTGAGATTTAGCTCCAACAATTTCAGAGCCCGTTTATAACCATCTGAGAAACATAATATTGAGCAAGCATCATCACCAAGGCAAGAAATCAAACCCTTCAAGAAACCATAGTAGTCAGCCACTCTAAATAAAGTGTCGCCAGGTTCTATATCTTCAAATTTATTATACTCTCTTAGCCAATCTCCTCTTCTTGAATCCAAAGGAATACATGTATCCCATGGTGTTTCGAGAACACAAACATCACCCTGCCTTACATGAGTTAAAATCTTAATTTTTCTATTTTTGAAGATCGATTTATAGGGGGACAACTCTCTAGCTTTAAAGTACGCTGATCTAAGGCTTAGAGAGTCTTGAAATTCAGATACGCTTGAGTGAATCAAAAAGAAAAGGCGTTTTCTCTTACCTGCAAGACTAAATTTAACTAGTAGATTTCTATTGTCAATATCGGTTTCTATTTTAGATTTTATTCTTACAAATTTCTTTATTTCATCAAAAGAACTTATATTACTTTCTTCTAGAAGTTCATCACTCAGCTCAATATTGATAATTTTCAGATCTAATAGCTTCAACTTGGGGTTAATCGAATTCAAATACTGATTAAACCCCAGGAATTCGTAAACGTCAAAAGCCGACTCTAATTTTAGAGGTGAAAGTATTGCCTTAATACCAGATGGCGCCTTGTCATAAATTTTGCCAGTAACTTTCTCAAGAAAAGACAATCTTGGTGGATTGCTTCTTTTTGACGAAAAGGATGTATGAACATATTTATATTCTAACGATAAGCCTAATTTATAAAAGGCACTAAATTGATGCAACTGATCAGTAAATCCTGCGTAGGAAGGTATGATTGAAAAGTATATCGATCCATATTTTGAGGACATTTTAGGGGCATAGTTGAGTGTATGTTTTATCGTTCTCTTCTTACTGTTAGATCAACTCAAAAAAATGGGTCGACATTAGTACAGAACCTGATTACTTATACCTACATTCTCTCCTTTGGAAAAGCGTTAAATTCTCAAGGCTGAGTAGCAAACAATTCACTGGTCACATCAGACACTAAACTTTCTAAATTTACGTTGGCAACAGCTCTTCTAACATATTGCTGTTGTTCTGGCGTAAATACTCTCAAGAACTTCTGAGCGTTCGTGCTTTGGATGGATTGCTGAGTGCCTGACTTCCAGGCTTCACGGGTTCGAATTAGCTTACTAGAGGTGGCGCGATAGTTCTCAATTATTTGTCCGTCAAAGTCAACTTCGATAAATTGACAGAGGCGCTTAACTTCGACGGCGGCATCTGCCACTAATGATTCGTATCGCACCAGTAAATGATTTGATTGAGATAGGTATTGACGACTGATTTCGATATCCTCCAACCAACGCTGAATGCAAAGATCTAATGTTTTATACGTCCGCCCCCAATGGTTAGGATAGCGTTGGGCAAGATCGTAAATAGAGGCAATTACATCCGTACCATTCCGAATAATGTGGATAAATTTAGCCTCCGGCATATATTTTTCGATGTACTTAAGTCGATGCAAATGCTCAGGAGTTTTTTCTAGCCAGATAGTTTTGTCTTCTAACCGAGTTAAAGTCTCCAAAATCTCCTCAAAGGCTCTCACGTAAGACCGGACGAATGGTAAGATTGGGAGCTTCTTTTCCAACTCTGGATTGCCCACTTCCTGTAAGAAATTCTTCAGGGTTGGTCGCAGTTGACGTGTCACCAAGCCCAGGGCATATCGACGAGAACGCTCCTCAGGCATCCAAACCAGGTCAACGAAAAACTTTGACTCGGGAAAGGAGATAATCTCTGGATGACTTGCTAGCAGGCTCTGCAATAAGGTCGTACCCGAGCGAGAACATCCGACGATAAAAAACTTACCAATTTGTTTTTTTGAATCTGATTTATTTGCCATAAAAAATTACTGTCATAAAAATCACATAAACGCTAAAATTTTGCAATCGTCGGTCGCGAATTACGGGCGTAAATTATCAAACCCTGAAATCTATCTTGCTGATTTGAGAATTGGCTTCCTACGTTAATCAGAGGGTGCTTGATAAAGCGTCTGATAAAGCTCTAGATAGGCCTTAGCCTGGACGGGGAAAGCAAACGCCTGCTCAACCCGTTGACGAGCCTGGTCAGACAGTAACTGCCATCTGTGTGGATCTTCGAGCACCCACAAAATCCCTCTGGCCAGATCATCACTGCTAAAGCATTTGGCCCGATAGCCTGTCTCGAGATGAGCTACGCTGTCCTTTAAACCTGTAGAATCAAAGGATACGACAGGGGTGCCACAGGCCATGGCTTCGATCGAGGTTTTGCCAAAAGCTTCTTGAATCGACGGTACCACCATCACATCTGCAGCTGAGTAGGCAAGCGCCAACATTGTATTGTCATGCAGACGCCCCAGAAAAGTGGTCTTAAGGCCAAGGTCTAAGGGCTGATCAGGCTGACTAGTGCCAAAAATAACGGCTTCTAGTCTGTCTTGCTCACCAGACTGCTTTGACAACATCCGCAAAGCCGAGGCCAGGTAAGGAAACCCCTTGCGCACATCTGCGGTCGGGCTGATCGCACCAAATAAAATTAGTTTTTTCCCCTGCGGCAGTTTAAGGATATCTCGGGCAACTTTTTTATCGATCGGGTAGTACTGGGTTGTATCCACCGCATTGTGGATAACTTCAATTTGTTTGGTTTTAAAAAGGGTGCTTTGACGGGCACAATCAGCTAACCACTGACTAATGGGGGCTAGCGTTAGAGACAGAGTTTGCCAGGACTTATGTTTGCGTTGCCAAACCTGGCGGGAGAGGTCTGTGTCTTTGGTTGAGCCCAACAATGGGCAGCAACCACACTTCTGCTGGTAACGATCGCACTCACCGCCATAGTGACAGCCCCCGGTAAAGCTCCACATATCGCGCAGGGTCCAGACAATGGGCTTATTAAACTGCTGTAGATATTCGGGGCGCAGCAGCCCCAGGCTGACCCAGTGCAGATTGATGATATCGGGATTGATGGCGCGAACTTGATTGACAAGCTTGCTAGGAAAAATCGCGGGTGAAAAGAACCCAGCTTTCTTTTGCTTATAGCGTCTAAGGGGCCAATATTCAACGGTTTGGCGAACCCCATTCAAAATTTTTTGAGAGCCGGTAATGCCTTGGGAGCCGATCACGGACGGATCATCAGTGGATTTTTCGGCCACCAATAGGTGGGAATCGACCCCAGACTGCTGCAGCGCCTTGTGCATCCAATATGCGCCACGGGCAGCTCCACCATTGTAATCTGACGTACTAAGGTGTAAAACTTTCACACTACTTTAGGATTCCTTGGACAACATCGACAGGAATATTGTGATGATCGAAGTAAGCATCAATGCGCTGACGACGGACAGGGCGTGGAACCAGGGTACTGCCCACAATTTTGACCAGCTTTCGACAGTAAAACGTGGCGTATTTCCAACGGGGCACCTGGGCGACGGCACGGTAGATGCTGTTTACCATGTGCTCAACGTTATGGGGAGATTTACGATGGGTCAAACTTTGTAAGACTAACCATTTGTCTGTCAACGTTGGGCTAATGTACCACTGAATCCAAAGGGGCATATAGCGTTTGACATCGGCAGTCGTGTAAACCGTGGTGGCGCGTAGATGACTGGAGAGTTGGACCTGGTAACCGGCGACTTTGGCCCGGCAGATATATTCGTAGTCACCCCCATAATGGCGAAACCGTTTGGTGTCGGGCAGGCCAATATCGTCAACGATCTGAGCGGGCATGCAGGTGATGTTGCCGTTGAGGGTGTCAACCTTAAAGATGGGATGCTCGTCAAACTGATGGATATCATTGATCTGTTGGCTGGCAATGACTCCACCAAAGACGATCCAGGCTGGGTGGGAGGCTTCACAAATGATGCCGCCGGTAATGACTTTATCGCTGGGAGAGGTGCGCTGGCACTGGGCAACTAGCTGGGCGATAAAGTCATCGGCGATCACAATGTCGTCATTTAGCCAGACCAGGTAGTCGGTGTTGAGCTGCCTGGCGGCGTAGCCCATGCCGGTTGAGATCGCACCGGTCCACCACAGATCACCGTCACCATATAGTAGATGGACGTGGGGAAAGCGCTGCTGGATAAGGTCTGGCGTACCATCGCTGGAAGCGTCATCCACCACAATGATATGAATGCCTGGTTGATGATCAATTTGTTCTGTCAGCTGATGTAAGATGGCTGCTGTAAACTGTTTGCGATCGCGAACAGGCAAGATCAGCGCGATAGTCACCGATTGGGTCGCGTTGGAAATGGGAACTGGGGTTGCAGCAGCCATGGGACATTGATGGGAAAAAGCGATACCTCAATTTAGATATGCCCAAATTGATAGATATCTAAAACAACGAGACGGTAACATTGGTCAATAATAACCAAGAAGATTTGAACTTACAGACAGGACTAGCGGCGTCCAAACCAATGCAGCCACTGCAGCCACCAAATGTAGAATGGACTGGCCAAGCTATAGAGATACAACTGCATCTCACAGGCTGGCACAATATCTGTCCTAAGCTTTTGTCGATAGATAATTAAGTGTCGTAGGGCTTTGCGACCATCATTTAAAAAATAGAGGGCAAACCAAAACGGACGTTGCCAGGGGCACAACCGTAGCATCCGGGTGACATGGCGACTTAGGCCAATACTCCTAAAAAAATCCATCAGATAAAGCTTATCCAGCCGACACTGGGGAATATGATGGTCGATAACCATTTCAGGATTGTGCCAAATTTCCCAATGGGCCGCTTGGATATGGGATAAAGCCTCAAGATCTTCGCCAGCAAGGCGCTGTTCGGCAGATGCCCCCAGTAAAATTAACTGCTCAGGCACGTTGTCTAACCAGGTCTGGCGACGCACCACCAATCCAGCAGCGGGCGGTAAAACCCGCTGACAATGTTCATAGCGATGAGGGAGTGTCCCTCGCTGGGTAATTGCAAAGAATGGCTTGATGCGATCGAAATTTTCGGGCAGGGGGGATTCAAACTGGCCGTTTATTCGACTGCCATAGGCCCCAACGCGGGGGTGACTGGTACCAAAAGCTTGGGCTGCGGCCACCCAGGTTGGTGTAGGCAAGTTATCGTCATCCAGAAAGCCAACCAGAGGTGCATGGGCCATTGTAATAGCTGCGTGGCGCGCAAATGCAGTGCCTTGCTGGGCTTCGAAATAATACCGCAAGGGTAAGTGGTGGGGCCAATCATGCTGGTAACGACGTACCACATCAGCTGTTGCATCGGTGCTGTTATTGTCAACGACAATGATCTCCCAAAGCAAATGCTCGGTATTTTTTTGGTGTTTCAAACAGTCTAAAACCGCTGGTAAGCGCTTTGCCCCGTTGTAGGTGCAAATGGCAACCGTAATAGCAGGTTTACTGTGCTGCGATTCGTCAACCATGAGTGCTGGCGAATGGACACTTGCACGAGTCATAACAATCGTTGACTAAGGGGCATAGTGTGATTGAACGACAGGCAACAACTTACGAATTGGATGGTCTACAGAGAAATTTTGTCATACTGGCCACCCAGCTTTGAGGCTACCGGTGTCACCGACTGGTGAACCCTGACTGCAACCTGACTTCTAAAGCGTATGCGTAATAATCCCCCAATCTTAACGAACCACCTAACTAAAAGTCAGCAGTGCTGGTGATAGATAGCCAACCACCGGTTAAAAAAAGAGACGTCATTTTTAAGATTTTGCTCCATTTCGAATAGCTTTTAGGTTACCCATCCTGAAAGCTGATGTCATCAGAACCCCCAGATACTTAGATATGTTTTATCAAAAGGCGACGATATGGACAGCAGTGATAACAGACTGTTCACCGCTATCGCATATCAATCAGGATATTTCATGAAGTTTGCTTGAAGTTTCTTCAAAATGGACTGCTTTGGTTTAAGCACCCCAAACTCTCTCACCTCTCCGCCACATCTAGCGTTATACATTTCTTCAAAACACTAGAAAAATTGGAATTATGGTGCTACCTTAAGCACTCATATAGTTAATCGCCACCCATATGTAGGGCCTTTAAATATTTCGATAGCCCTCAGGGCGCTACATCTACCTATCAGATTCGCTTCGCCCATAGACAGGTTCAACAAGCAAGTTCAATCTTTGCTCAACCCCTATCGACCCAAGCTGTAAGGAAATCTTGACGAATGGTTCAGGAATTAGACCGTCTCCGTAAAACATCTCCGTTCCCAGTGAGTGCCCCCGCTGCCTACCCGGTGTTTTATCGCACCTATAGTCGTCGGCTCACAGAAGGCCAGCGTGAATCTTGGCAGGAAGTGTGCGATCGCACCCTGGGTGGCCTGGTGGAGTTGGGCAAACTTACCCCTGACGAGAAGGCGCTCGTGGCCCGGATGCAGCGAGAACTGAAGGCCCTACCGTCGGGGCGGTGGCTGTGGGTGGGCGGCACCGAATGGAGCAAGCAGCCGGAGAACTTTTCGGGGGCCTATAACTGCACCAGCACCAATGTGACCGACTGGCGTGCCTTTGGCCTGATGATGGATCTGGCGATGATGGGCTGCGGCACTGGCGCGGTGCTAGAGCCAAAATACATTGATCAGCTGCCTGCAATTCGAAACCGGCTGACGGTGAAGATGCAGGGGGATGTCGGCACCACCCTAGCTGAGCAGCGTCGCGAAAAGACAGACGTGACCGTAGATGGCAACCGGGTTGAGATTCGGGTGGGTGATAGCCGCAGCGGTTGGGTGTCGTCTTACCAGACCCTGCTGGAGCTATCTACGGATGACAGATTTACAGGCGAGGTCGAGATCAAGGTTAACCTCAGCGATGTGCGCCCCGCTGGCGAAAAGCTCAAAGGCTTTGGCGGTATGGCTAACCCGATCAAGCTGCCAGGTCTA
>JBCDDJ010000286.1:0-8711 GCA_039180385.1 Cyanobacteria bacterium P01_G01_bin.38
GGGGTCAGCGCCACGATGGGCACGCTGGGCCGCTCCGCCGCCGCCAGCCGTGCAGACTGACCGGTTTCTGTCAGGGTGACAATACAGCGTAGGTCCAGCACCTGGTCCACCGCGTTCAACGCTTCGCTGATGGCGTGGGGATCGTCAATTTCCGTAGGTGGATAGTCAATAAATGCTGTTTCGGGCTCAATGTCCGTCGCAATTCGAGCCAGCATTTTCACCGCTTCGACCGGGTAATCGCCCACAGCCGACTCGCCCGAGAGCATCACCGCATCGGTGCCATCGATAATAGCATTGGCGACATCGCTAACTTCGGCCCGCGTCGGGCGGGGATTACGAATCATGCTGTCCAGCATTTGTGTCGCCGTAATCACCGGGATGCCCCGTTGGTTACAGGCACGAATAATCTTCTTCTGAATCAGTGGCACCTTCTCAGGGCTCATCTCGACCCCCAAATCACCCCGCGCCACCATGATGGCATCGCATTCTGCAACGATGGTCTCCAAATGGGCAACCGCTTGGGGCTTTTCTAGCTTCGCTAGCACGGGAATATTTGCCCCCAACGCCGCCAGTCGAGACTTTAGATCCTGAACGTCTTCGGCCCGTCGGACAAAGCTCAGGGAGATAATATCAACGCCTTGCTGGACGCCAAATTCAAGGTCTTGAATATCTTTCTCTGTCATTGAGGGCAGCCGCAGGTTCAGTGAGGGAAAGTTCACCCCCTTGTGACTTTTTAGCAAGCCGCCCGTTACCACCCGACAGCGGACCGCGTCACCCTCGACCGATTCTACGCTCAGCTCCAGCAGCCCATCGTCCAACAGCACCGGGGTGCCTGGCTGGGCTTCTTCCGCGACGTAGGGGTAGTCGATCCCCACTGTGTCAGTCTGCTGTTCGTAAGCGTCCAAAGGCACCAGCGTCAGCGATGCCCCCTCCACCAGCGCCAGGCCAGAGGGCAGTTCGCCTACGCGAATCTTGGGCCCCTGGAGATCTTGTAGCAGTGTCAGGGGCTGGTCCAACTCCTCGGAAAGTCCACGCAGTTGCCGAATTCGCTCAGCGTGGTCGGCGTAGCTGCCGTGGGAAAAGTTAAGACGGGCCACGTTCATGCCGACCTGCATCAACTGACGCAGTACGTCTGTAGTGCTGCTAGCGGGACCAATTGTGGCAACAATTTTGGTGCGGTGGGTTAGGGCTTCCATTGATTAGAACAATCCCTTAGATAAGCTGGATTTGGAGCCTCAAAATCTAGTTAAAGGTCTGTTTTGTGGGGGTAAAGCCTGGTAACATCCTGTGACGACAGGCAGTTAGCAATCATAAACTTTTTGAAAATCCTAACGCTGATTAAACTTTAATACTGTTCGATTAGGTACTATTCACTTAGAGTTGTACTGATTGAGTGCTCTAGCGACTGCAAACTCACAGACCTTAGAGTCCTCTCAGAAATCCGGCTTAGGAGTCCGCTTCAGGCAGGATTGGAAAAGATGACGTCTCTAATCAAGGTTCTTCAGTGACGCTCGGCAATTCGATGCCTAAGTTGTTCTGTAGCTGTTCTGGATTGCTCGAAGATTTCTATTTTCAACAACATTAACTATTTTTCACCAGCTAGAGACCGGATTCTTCTCCCACGGTGACGGTGCTCGCCCTCGTTGTTTCATATATCAAGAGCAGCCCTATGCTGTTTTTGGCAGATGGACTCATCTGTACTGTATCTGTCACTGTCTAGTAAAAAATGGACGTACCCCGACTCGAACGGGGGACCTCATCGATGTCAACGATGCGCTCTAACCAACTGAGCTATACGTCCTTTCGGATGCCTAGCATAGCATAACGATTTCGAGGAAGGCAATATGCTATTGGGGCGGGACCACGTTGGCCAACTCTTCTGCTAGCATTTCATCGTAGATCGTGGGCAAATGAGCCGACATACTGTTGGTTTCAATGCCATAGCCGAGGCTGGTCCAGGTGCCTGAGAGCATTTCGAGCACGGTCTCTATCTGCCCGTCATAGAGCAGTTGGGCAATGTCAACCCCCCAGGCATTTGTATCGGCCAGCCAACGGTGCACGACTAAATCCTGAGCCTCGGCATCAAAGCTATAGTCTGACCAAAACTCATACCAGGCCAGCTGGTCAGGGTGATATTGCTGCGCTTTAGCCTGCCAGGTTGTCGTCAAAAACTGATAGCGCCCTGCTGCCGTCGTACAGTCGCCCACGTTAGGCCCCGCCACGATTTTGACACAGGCGTCGGGGTGGCGAGTCAGCTCACTCATCGTTTGACCACCATACAATAGATGGTAAGGCCGATCCGTATTGGACTCACTGGCAGAAATCGTGCGCATCAGGGCGCGCAAATGCGGATCACCGCCCTGCATGACCAGCGGCTCTGGTGAGGCAACCCATTGCGATGAACCAAAGCTAAACGGATTTGCCGCTGCAAACCGGGCTTTGAGTTGTGACAGCTGCAATGGAGCGCCTTGGAATAAAAGCCAGATGACCCCTAAGAACATCACCGAAGTCAGAAAAATCGGCCCGTGATCTTCTTTTGAAGACTGTGACTTTGGCGCTGAGGTTTTCCTCAGTGCAGATGGGTCAGGGGGGGTAGAATCCACAGAGATTTGACGCAATTAAGACGCGATTAAACAGTATCTTAGTCAGGCAGAGGATGCACCTTGGCCAAAGCCTTCAACCCTAGACTTCAGTATCTAGACTGGGATTTCCTGATGGGGCAGACCGGACTTGCCAGGTTAATCTCAGCCAGAAGAACCCCACAGCACGATGTGTACTTTACTAGATGCGTCATGCTTGACGACTTTCTCTTCTGTGCTTGCTCAACGGTTGCTTTTACTGTTGCCTGAGCAGCTACTGTTGCCTGAGCAGCTGACGCACCTCTTGCCAAAGTCCAGAGGGGGGGTGAGCACTAGCAGAGTGGGTAAGCACACCATACCTTGGGCTGAACAATAGCGCAAGGGTGAAAAGCCCTGATACGACTAGCACGATGGCGGGTCCTGAGGGCAAATTAAACCAATAGCTTAAGTACATGCCACACAGGCTTGAAAAGATGCCGATGCTGGCCCCCAGTATCATCACCTGATGCAGTCTGGGCACCAGTAGATAGGCGGTCGCGCCAGGGGTAATCAGGAGCGATAACACTAAAACGACCCCGACCGCTTTCAGGCTGGCGACGACGGTTAGGGCAATCAGCGCCATCAGACCAAAATTGAGCAGGTTGACGGGCAACCCGACCGCCTGTGCTCCCTGGGGATCAAAGGTATAAAACAAAAGTTCTTTATAGAGCAGCACTACAATCGCGATCACCACACTGGCAATCAGGGCCGTCTCTCGCACATCCGCTGCGGTGACGCCCAAAATATTGCCGAATAAAAAGTGATTGAGGTCAATCTTGTTGGTTTTTTGAATAATCGTAATCAGGGTGACGCCCGCTGCAAAAAAGCCGGACAGCACGATTCCCATGGCGGCGTCTTCTTTAATCGGCGACCGGGTGCGAATCCAGGCAATCACGGTGGTGCTCAAGATGCCTGCGACAAAGGCCCCAATCGCTAAGTTGATGTTGAGGAGAAATGCGATCGCAACCCCCGGCAGCACTGAGTGACTAATCGCATCGCCCAATAGCGCCAGACGCTGCACCATCAGGTAGCTGCCCACAATGGCACAGACCAGTCCCACCAGGACGGCGACCACGAGAGATCGCTGCATAAAGCTGTATTGGAGGGGGTCAATGAGAGTGTGAACAATCTCCATATTTTGGATTTTGGATTTTGGATTTGCCCTGAGCTTGTCGAATGGATTTTGGATCCGTAGGAGCGAGGAGGTGACCTCGGCCCTACGCCGCATGGAAATTTACATGACCGCCGTAAGCCGCCGTCAAATTGTTGGTATTGAGCACCTGTCGGCGAGGCCCTGCCGCTATCAGGGTGCGGTTTAGCAGCACCAGATCATCAAAGTTGATAATCGACTCGCCCAGGTCGTGGTTCACGACGATGACAACTTTACCCGCGTCGGCCAGTTCGCGAAAAATCTCAAACAAAATCGTCTCGGTCTTTTGGTCAACCCCCACAAAAGGCTCATCAAAGCAAAAAATGTCGGCCTCCTGGGCCAGCGATCGGGCTAAAAAGACCCGCTGCTGCTGCCCCCCTGAGAGCTGGCCAATGGTGCGATCGCGAAACTCAGCCATGCCCACTCGCTCTAGGGCTGCCAGCGACTGACGCCGACTCACCGTCGAAAAGCGCCGAAACCAGCCGGTCTTTTGGACGCGACCCATCATCACCACGTCCCAAACCGTGGCTGGGTAAAGCCAGTCAATCTGGCTGCGCTGCGGCACATAGGCAATGCGATGCCGTCGAGAGACCAGCGGTTGCCCATCACACAACACCCTCCCAGATGCCGTCGCCGTCAGGCCCAGCATGGCTTTAAGCAGCGTACTTTTGCCCGCGCCGTTCGGCCCAATGATGCCGGTCACGCGCCCCGGTCGAAACTGCAGGTTGATACCCTCCAGGGCACTGACTTCACGATATTGCACTGCCAGCTCCCGAACCTCAATGGCCCCTAGCGGCGTTGAGAGCCCCTGTACAAGGTGCAAATAAGGGACATTCGCGGAGGTGAATCGGTCAGTAGACATAGCAAACCTGGCAATGAGACAACCAAAAAATGAAAGGATTATGAAAACTAGTATAGTCTAAAAAATGAAAGGATTATGAAAAATTAGTGAAGTGGCTTGTTAGGCCTGGGTTGAAACATGATCGACATTCAGCGACGGCAAATACTGAGAATCTTGCTGGGCCTCTCGATGGGCCTCGCAGTGAGTCTCGCAGGGTGTAGAGGCCCTGCCGAGCCTGGTAGTCAGCCGCCCTCTGATCAGCCTCAGGTGATTGCCACCAGCACAATTTTGGCTAACCTGGCCAATAGCATCAGCGGCGACGAAGTTGAAGTGATCAGCATTCTCAAACCCGGGGATGACCCCCACATCTATGAACCCGTTCCCCAAGATACGGTAGCCATTGAGCGGGCCGATTTGATTTTTTATAACGGCTACAACTTAGAGCCGCAGCTAACTCGATTGATTGAAGAGGCCGACGGTCAAAAGGTCGCCGTGGGTGAGGTGGCCGAGCCGCTGTCGTTTCAATATCAGGGGCAAACCGAGCCCGATCCCCACGTGTGGGGGGATGTGGAAAATGCGATCGCAATGGTCGCCGTAATGCGCGACAGCCTGATCCAACTCGATCCTGACTCGGCTGAAGTGTATACCAACAATGCGGAGAAGCTAACGTCAGACCTCTCTGACCTCGACGCCTGGATTGCACTGCAAATTGCTACGATTCCCCCCGAGCAGCGTAAGCTCGTGACCACCCATGACGCCTTTCAGTACTACACCAGCGCCTACGGTTTAGAGGTCCTCGGCACCCTAATCGGCATTAGCACCGAAGAACAACCCAGCGCCCAAACCGTACAAAAACTGGTGGAAACCATTCAAGCCGCCAACGTCCCCGCCATTTTTGCCGAAACCACCCTCAACCCCCAGCTCATTCGCACCGTGGCTGAGGAGGCTGCGGTTGCCCTTGCCCCCAATGAACTCTACTCTGACTCTATCGGGGCCCCCGGCAGCTCTGGGGATAGCTATATCGACATGATGGTGGCCAATACCGAAACCATCGTCACAGGGCTTGGGGGAGAAAGTTTTCCATTTGAACCCGATTAAGCTTGAGTTTCTCTACTCTCTACCGCCACCGGTGAAACCGATCGCGATCGCGCAGGCTCTGCATTTGCAACCTGACCGCGTTGATATAGCGCCCATCCTCAAGCGTGGTGTCGGGAATATAGCCAGCCTCAACCCCCGCCGCAACAATATCTTCGGCAAAAATGTCGTGATAGTTGTAAAGCCGTTCCAGGCGGGCACGGCTGGGGATGCCGACCTCTTCAAGGTAGCCTTCGTAGGCTAAGTTAAATAGCTGAAAAGGACTGGCCTCAAAGCCTTCTGCCCTGGCCGCTGAGATATTTACCGTGGGGATAACGCCGATAGAAAGGGCGATGATTATCCCAGCCAGCCAGTCTCTCTTCACAATTTTTAATCTCCCAAAAACGCTTCAGAAACGCTTCTCTAAGCATACTGAGTCTGATCTGTGACTGCCCAGCTTGCATTAAGAATCATCTCGGGCATCCGCTTTGATAGGGTTTGATCGTCGCGACCGACCTCCGCACCGTCGCCGAATTGGCACAGTCTTCATGGGATTTAACCAGAACCCGGGCTACGCTAAAACCACAGATACCTTGGTCACACACAACCCCTTTACGTTTAATCTCTCAGGAAAAGAATCATGGTCAGCAAAACCCAGTCACACCCCATCTACTCAATGGTTTGGCGAGCCAGTACCGTACTTTTGAGCGGTGCGTTTTTGGGCGGTGCGCTCCTCATGTTGCCCCTGGCAAGTCAGGCCCAGACCGCCGATGATGGTACCGTTACCCCCCCTGAGGAGTCGACTCCCCCTGAGGAGCCGGGCCCCGCTACGCCTGAATCCGATAATCCGGATGCGACGGCGGACACCGACAGCGCTGGCTCACCCGATGCAGCGGATCCTCTAGCCGACAATGCGCGGTTTGAGTGCCAGATTAATGAAGGTCGGTTCACGGTCATGTATTTGCCCGAAAGCCAACCTGGACAAGCCTATCCCTGGGCCGTGCCCGGTGACATGGGGGGCGGCTGGTCCGCCGAGCGCCGCTGCTATGAGATTAGCGACCGGCTAGAGCGCTATCGGCCCGAGGGGCTGAGCGAACTCAGTACCGGTATTGAAAATGGCTATGATATTGTCTGTGCCAGGACCGATCAAAATCCTGGACTTTGCCAAATCATCTTGACCGTACCGTCTGGACAGGATTCATTGGTGACTCGCGATCGCGTTTTTGAAAACCTCACCCTCGCCGATGGCGGTGTCAGCACCACCGGGGTTAATACTTTTGCCGCCAGTGACAACAACCTGCTTGGTCAGATTGGTGAGGCGCTGGGGGGCTTGTCCGGGGATGATTTAGGCTCGGCCTTAGGGTTTAGCAATAGCGACATTAACCTCAAGCCTTACCTGGATGCGTCTGATGGGGGGACCGGCGAATATTTGCAGGGGCGGTCAGTCACGCCTGGGCGTCAGCTCAATCCTGAGAATTTTCGCTAATGACGAGTTGGGTGAGTGCGCTTTACGACCTCACCCAGCGAAGCGCCTCACTATCTCACCACTTCACCATCTCACCCAGCGCAGCGTCTCACCTACCGTAAATCTCTGATCAAAATACTCATCACGTCACCCTGGCGCGGGGTGATGATGATCTGTTCGTTGGGGATGGCGACCAAAGGGCTCCACAGCGCCGTCTCCACATATCGCAGAGTATGCAAAAGATGGATGGTTTGTCGCACGCCCCCAGGACTCCCCAATAGGATATGTCGTAGCGGGTCTGCGTCTGTCTGGGGCAGTATGGGTGTTGCAGACAGCTCAGACGGTGCAGCGGTCCCCCCAGGGAAACCGCTTTCAAGAAAGTTATCGATAGTCATGGGGATGTTTGATTAATTCACCCCTACAGTTTTGCACGCTTGACGGACAAATGTCAATCAAAAGACATCCTGAGCAGCCGTCAGGGCCAAAGCTCTTTCTGTCAGGGGTCTCACCCGGTACCCTTGCTGGGTCAAGAGCTTCAACAACAGTCTTAAATTAGCGGGGGTATCGTCAACCACCATATTTGCTCCCAATAGATATAGCGAACGCCCAGCTGTTGGCCCATCGTTTCAAAGATATCGGCTTCACGGAAGGGTTTGCGGAGATTGGTATGTCAGCTCCTAGGAAGTTTTTGGGGTGAAATTTTTGGGGGCAATCTATTCAAACCCTCGTTGTTTAGCAATCAGTTCCAGGTGCTTAGCGGTTGAGCGGTCTGGTTCGTAGACGCCGTTTTCCCACTCGCTCACCGTTTGCCGTCGAACCCCCAGCTCCTGGGAAAATTTGGCCTGGGTGAGCCCCATGTGTTTTCTCAATGCCCGAATGGCGTCTTGATTCCAAACGATGGCGTCACCCTTGCGCTGGAGGGTGTACTCAGCTTTAAATTTGTGAAAGGTAACGGTTTGACGCTCAAAATCAATGGTGTCGACATGGTAGCCAGCTTGAATCCAAGCGGCAGCCTGGAGGGCGCTGGAGCTATCTCGGTTGCTCCACCAGGCACGGCGGCGAGCTGAGGGGGGCAAAGCAGTTTGCAGGATTTGCTCTACCTCGTTCAGGGTCAGGGTTATCTGAGCATCCTCTGACTTGTTTTTGCGAGCTGACAAGTCATCGCTCGCGCGATCGCAGCGCTGCAGATACTCAAACAGAGGATAGTATTTGCTACCAGGTTTCATCGATAGCGCTTATCGTCAGCAAAATTCGTCAGCAAGATAAGGCTACCTTTTTTTGCATCAATTTATTTTGATTTAATCTCAGAATCTATATCTTGCGTTGATTGGAGATACAAAACACAAAAGCGCCCCTCGGAATCCGAGGGGCGCTTTCGCTTATTCAGTTAGTCAAACGGGATTCGTTCAACCGCTCAATCGATGTCGCTTACGCGTTGATGGAAGGAGCCACCAGCGCAACCGGAGCTTCCTCACCTGCAGCCAGGTCAAGGGGGAAGTTGTGAGCATTACGCTCGTGCATCACTTCCATACCCAGGTTCGCACGGTTCAAAATGTCAGCCCA
>JBCDDJ010000287.1:0-8706 GCA_039180385.1 Cyanobacteria bacterium P01_G01_bin.38
GTGGATTCTGACCTGGATGACACCCTGATCGAGTCTGAGCAATCCGCTGAGATCGTTGACCCCACCACTAATAAAACCCGCAGTGAGCAGATTAAAGAGCTGTTTGAGACCGCCCTCAATCGGCCTAAGGTGACCATCCGCACCGAAGCCCTCAAGGGCGACAATGCCAAATCGGCCCCCCCAGCCATCGTCCTCTTGCCCGAGGCCATGCGCCGCATTCAAGAAATGACTGCTATGATGCAGCAGCAGGCCATGCAGTTCCCCGAGGAGCACACGCTGCTGATCAACACCAGCCATCCCCTGATCCAAAACCTGGTGAATCTAGGGAAAGGTACCATCGTTCAAACCGATGGTGGCACCTCTCCCTCGGGTGAGATGGCTAAGATGATCTGCCAGCATGTCTATGATCTGGCCCTGATGGCCCAAAAAGGCTTCGATGCCGACGGCATGAAGTCGTTTGTAGAACGTTCAAATAGTCTGCTGACAAATTTGACCAAACAGTAGACGACCCTCTCCTAAATTCCCTCTCTCATGACTGTGAGAGGGAATTTAGCTCCTAATTTCAACTTTTCCTTAGAGTAAGTAATCCCAAGATAAGTAGAACCCCTACAGAGTGATACTTTGCTCCCCTTTTCCCGGAGCTGGGGAAAGGATTGGGGGATAAGGGCTCGAAAAAACTTGTCTTTTTCCCAATATGCTCCATATAATAATAAGCTGTGTCAATCTGGAGAGCTTTATGAGCCGCAAATGCGATCTAACCGGCAAAACCGCCAACAATGCCTTTGCCGTATCCCACTCCCATCGTCGGACCAAGCGTTTGCAATCGGCTAACCTGCAAGATAAGCGGGTCTGGTGGCCCTCTGGTAAGCGCTTTGTTAAGCTGCGCCTTTCTACAAAAGCGATTAAAACTCTCGAGAAAAAAGGGATTGAGGCGATGGCTCGCGAAGCAGGTATTAATTTGAGTAAGTATTGACCTGAATAGGTATTAAGGCTTGGATTACCTTAGTTATCTTGGCTCAGGCTTGACTTTGAAACACGGTGGATTGACGAGTCGGCAGGCTTTCAAATTATTTGTGCTCAGTTCACTTTAGTGGGCTGAGCTTTTCAGTATTTTGGCCTCATTAACCTTGGCAAGGGCATCTAACCCAACCAAAGAATAATTCCAGTTGTGATGAAATACTTGTTTGATTGATTCAGGTGGGGCTGCTGTATTCTGTGCCCAGATTATGAAGGCTTTGATAATCCAATCAGTGATAGTACTTGCTACACAGGCATGACAACTAAGTTGCTCAATGAAAAAAATAAGAATTTTCACTGAAGACTGCTTCAAATTTTGACCATTAGACGATCGTTTTGTTAAAAGGAATGGGTACTATTGTTTCAAAATTAACAATTTTGTCCTGATTTTATGGATGGTCCGTTTTACTAGGGTGTTGGTACTTGATTTGCTGCTATTGACTAAGCATCTGCCGTTCATGTTTGTTCTAGTTTGTCTGTTACCAAAGACAATTTTGTCCGTCCTTTAAGAATTGCGTTATTCCCTGATGTCCATTTGGTTGGGTGTCGGGTATTCTTTTTGCAATAACGTCATTGTTTAGCTTTCTTAGTTCATCTACCCTCACTTTGGGAAATCGTCCATGTCTCGCGATAAGCAATTTAAGGTCATGAGTCGTTTAAATAGTCGTTTTTGGCGTAGTGCTAGCCGCCTACCGAATCGTTTTGTGGCATTTTTGCTGCGGAGCTGGTTTTTGCTCAACCGGTCATCCCGTTACAGCAGGGCTGGGTTTGTATTGCCCACTACAGTGCTACTGCTGCTGATGGTGACCTTAACGGTGGGGGCTTTGAGTGTTCGCTCGTTTAGCAGAGTGAATCAGGCCATTGCTTATCGAGAACAGCAAGTCGTGGATAGTTTTGCTGCTCCTGCAGTTGATCGGGCAAAGGCGAAGCTAGAGTATATGTTTATTAAGGATCAGGCCATTGTCGATAAGCGGCCTCCCTCAAGCAGTGACTTGATGAGTGCGATTTTGGCGAACGCAGGTGCTGGTCCGGGAGTTGATCCTTATACGCTGCCAGACGAAACCCAACTGGACATTAATGGGGATGGCAGTGAAGATCCAGCCTGGAGTTTTGATTCTCAAGGGACGACGGTTGTCTACTCTATGCTGATGTCCCATGAGGCGACTGACCCTATTACTGGTAATGCCATTATTGATGGTGACGGCAATGACCTAACGCTGGCATCAAACAGTGATCTCGAAAAAGCGAACGAGCTGGTAACCCGAAACGCCCCTATCAGTACTCAAAAGTCAAATATCAACTGCCCGGTGTCCAGGTTATCTGGCGATGGCTGGCAAGATGCGGGCAGTGAGCTGCAAAAGAACTTTCAGGTGGATGTATTGGCCATTACGAATGCGGATGGCCCAAATCGCACCGTGAGTGCTGCTGAATATCAGCAAGTTCGCAGCGCTCCTAAGGGAAATAAGTATGGCGCTTATTTTCGCTACGATATGGAAATCTTTCCTGGGGCTACGTTTCGTTGGAACGGAGCCATGCACTCCGAGTCCAATATTATTGCAGGCGATAATTTCAAAGCATATCTGGTGAGTTCACCCAATTCCTGTATTTTCAGCGAAGACAGCTCAGAGGTGACCATTAGCGAAAGTGAGGATGACAATAATGATGGTCAGCCCGATGGGTTTAAGGGGCAGCTTGTAGCGGGTTTGACAAGGGATAACAATTTTGGCGCTTCCGATGTTGATTTTCACACAAACGCTTTTCAAAATCTTGGCGGTGTTGACGTTGCGACTCAAGCAGAGCTTGACGACGATACTGACTCTGTAGATGAAATCTCTAGCCCAGACGTGACTGATGTAGCGGTGGATCCGGTTGCGATTTTTACTGAGGATGAGTCTGTCAACATTAACGATGGCACCTGGGATCCGGTGAATCCAAATAATGGTAGTGAGTATCTCGGGCAGCGCGTGAGAAATCTATCGGATTCGACTCGACCGTTTTTGGATGATGGGTATCGTGCGGATAATCGCTATGGTCCTAAGCCTCGTTACAATTCCATCTATGACCTAGATGGAAATAACATTGGCACTCAAATTACTGGTAACGCTGCCCTGACTGACAATAATTTAGCTACAGAGGAGTTTGGGTTAGATGGCTACTGGGAAAGACGCGCAATTGCTCAGGGGCTTAGGGTTGTTATAGGGCAGCGTTTAGAGTTGGGTAATTCCTTTGGCTGGGGGGCAGACGATCCGTTATACCCACCCGAGGCTGAGTTTGGCGCAGACACTGATGCTAATGGCGAACTGGATGCCACTGGTGGCGACAAGCAGAAAGGCGCAGCCGAAACTAAGCAGCAAAAGTCTTTGAGGGATAATTTGGCGGCTGTACAGGGGATGGTGGTTTACCACTACACCGAAGCCAGTGGTGAGCTTCCTTACATGTGTATGGCCTCAACTGTGCATCCTGGGACCCAGCAAACGCTGATCAATAGCCGTACCTTTGGACAATATGACGAGACCGGTGATTGGGAAATTAACTTCTTAGAGGGTAAGGGTACTAACGGTTGGGAGTTTGATTTTTACAGCAATTTTGCATCAAGTATTGGTCCTGCCGACGCATTGGGCGCGGCGTTGCGTAACCTAGCCTATTTTGCGGGTGATCCCTCAGGAGGTGCGCCTTCATTTACACCGCTTCAGGATGGGTTTGTTCATCCTTATCCATATCTGTCAATGTGGGGAGACTTTTCAAAATTACGACGCATCTTTGATACGTATACCGTTAATACAGCAGCTCAATACAATGCATTGAGCCCAGCAGATAAGTCTACTTTGCATAGTGCAGCCTGCACACTGGGGATGTTGGCTTACAATCTTCAGAGTTTGCAGGATGAATATGATGCTATTCCCGCCAACGGCAACGCTAGCTTAAATGCTTTAGGGGTTCAGATTTCTAATCTGATGGATGGCAACGTAGCTAATGGCGAAATTGGGGAAGATCCTGCAACCAACCTTTGTACTACCAATTTGGGGGCTCCAGGTTGTCCTCCAACTTTTTATGATCCGAGTTACTATTCTCAGTTCACAAAAGACGAATGGATAAATGCCCTAGAAAATGATGGTGCTTTAGGTGCTAATTTAGCTACTGCTATTGCTAGAGCTGAGGTCATTGGGACCCTACAACAGGTACTTCGTGATCGCACTATGGGTTTCATCCCAGGTGGGACTTCTATAGGGTTACCAGGGACAGGGACTGGCTATGATGCATCTGCGGGGACTTTTGACTATCAAGGAGGCGGAAATCCCTTTGCGGGGGCAACATTTGATGTTGGCTGTGACCCAACTGGCTTTGCGGTTACAGGCGGTAATTCAGATCAGGCTCAACTTGGCTTATCTGTCGCGTTTTGCTCCATCTCAGAGGGGCCGAAATATCCAGCACTCCACTATATTTTCCCGCCAACTGATCACGATCAAATTGGTTCAGGTACTGACTACGTGCAACCTTATGATGATGCTGTCTACGGCGTTGACACTGAGGATGAGTTCTTTACAGAGGGGGGAGCTGCCTCACCCTATGTGGTTCAAGTCAGTGGTGCTGGCGCGATTACTGGGGGAGCGAACCAGGGGGCCGATTTGTTTAAGGCGGTTGACCCAGATGCTATTGATCTAACCCCTGCTGCTACAGTCGCAGATTTTAAGCAGCCTACTGACGCTACTGGTGGATTAAGCAGTCGCGACGATTTACAGACAAATACCATTGATGCCAACGGCACTATTTATGAGCTTGCCTTTCTCGATAAAGCCATGATGGATGGTCGAGAGTTGATGAACGTGCGCCTGCTCGATCTAGATATTGGCAAGCTGACATTAGACAAGCCTTTTGACAGCAATTCGGTTGCCTGGATACCTGAAACAGATGGTATTTTCTACGCCGCCCGAGAAGATGCAGTTCGAGAGGATAATATTGTTCGTCCGAGTCAGGCAACCTGGGCAACCTGTCGAGTCTTCTCTAACCTGGTTGATAATGGGCAAGATTGTCCGATGGATGTTGTACCAACAGCGAGTAACCAGCTGGGGACATTTGACCCGCCGTTAAACTCTAATAACTTGATTAGCCCTAAGCCGGTGGATATGTACGCTGACCCTGACCGTCGTCCCTACGGGTTCAGACTCATCAACGGTTACACGCTTAATCGTTCAGATGACGATAAAGCGGCGGGTTTAACTTTTGTGACCGATAACCCAGCCTACATCTATGGTGATTTCAACTTGCACCAGACCAAACCTGGAGTTGACCCTGCAACTGGCACGCCCACTATCCTAGAAGAGTTTAAGGGGACCGATGTTTTAGGGACTGCCTTTGCGACTGAGGGGGATGAAAACACTGCTCGTCGGAATTTCTATGATCGCATTGACCTGGATGATCGGTTTGCGCGGGGCGATGCAGATACCTGGCGGCCCGCTGAGATATTTGCAGACGCAATCACAATCTTGTCTAACAGCTTTCGGGATGGTTGGGTTGAGGACGCATTTATCAACGTTACTGACGGTACCGTCGGTAGTCCTGCAGTGGAGTCTTCATACCTGAACTTTAACCGACCGGTTATGGGGACTGCCAAAGATCCAGAGGTTTGGCAGCGTGAGGATAAGAAAGCTACCGAGGGCGAAACAGAAGCAACATTACTGAGCACAAATGGCGCAGTGCCGATTCTGTTTGACCGTAACGGTGTTGCTTATAAGTCTAATCCTGAAAATAATGCTGCTAGCACTTATTTCGCCTTTCCGAAGGAATTTTCCGGTGCGCATATTTCGTTTTATGACCTGGGTAATTTCTCTAATCGCCGTCAGTCGAATCAGATGTCACCTGCTGCCACTGAAACTCGTGTCAATGCGCTGCTAATTGCTGGGATTGTGCCGCTTAGAGAACATCAAAACTATGGGGGGTTGCACAACTTCCCCCGCTTGCTAGAGTACTGGCCTAATAAAGCCTTGATTATCTCAGGTGGCTTTTTCCAGCTTAATTTCAGTACCCATTCCACCGCCCCCTTTGATCAAGACGCCTGGGAGCCAGGAACTATACCTGATCGTGATGATACAGTCCAACAATTCTATGGGGCTGCTACCCGGGTTTGGGGTTACGATGTGGCCTTCCAATACACCAGTGTTGCCCCGATTGCTCGACGGTTTGTAACCCTGGGTCGCCCTCGGAGTGAGTTTTATCGAGAGCTGCCGTTAGATGATGCCTACGTTCAAAACTTATGTACGGCACTCAATGCTCAAGACAACACCATCACGTGTCAATAATGCTGTGGGAGTTCCTTATTTATGTGGGCTAAATCAATGGGATGGTTACGTAATACAGCGCGCACAGCTCAGCCATCCGAGGCTGGTCTCACCTTGATCGAGTGCTTAGTCGCCATTGCTGTAATTGCCGCCTCTGTGGCGGTGATTACACCGGCTGTCGTGTTGGCAGTGGCGACCCGAGTCCAAAATCAGCGGGCAGAGCAAGCCTTTCAAGTGGCGCAGTCTGAAGTCGATAGGGTTAAGCTGATTGTCGAGCGGGGGGGGGCTTATACGCTCAACATTGCTAGCGATACTGCAGCTACCACAGTTGACGAGTTCTCAGAAGCACCAGGTACTCCACCTGTGCCTGTTGTTCCTCCCCCTGATGATATTAATGACAACACCTATTCAACTACACATACTGCGGCTAAGCCTGTTGACCTTGATGATGACGGCAATGATGACTTTGCTGTTCAGATTTTTCGCACGGTGGGTGACTCGGCTGGCACTCAACCCAGTGCCTTTGACTTAGGGGTGCGGGTATACCGGGCTGATGTGGTTGAGAATAAACTGGCCAGTGAGCTAGCAATCGAGCAAGCCGGGATTAATTTCACCAGCGGAGAAGGTCAATCTGGCTCACGTCCGCTGGCTGTGATTTATACCACCGTTGTCAAAGGTGACAGAGAACGCTCCCTATGCGACTATCACGACTTTATTGACAGTGCTCAAGGCACAACGACCTCAACACCGTCTCAGTGTTAATGGTGTCTGCATTTAATGGTATCTGCATTTAATGGATAGTAATTAAACCCATGTCTCTACCCCGGTCTAAGTTTTGGCTGTATCAACGGCTATCGCGTCGAAAGCATGATAAAGAATCGGGCTTTACGCTCTTAGAGATTTTAGTCTCGCTGATCATGGCCAGCATTGTGGTCACAGGTTTGCTGTATGTGGTTGTAGAGTTATTGCGCATCGATCGACGAGAGCTAGCCCTTGAGGAAGTGCAGGGTAATATGCAACGGGCGATGGACTACATTGCCGATGATCTAAGGGAAGCAGTTTATGTTTACCCAACCCCCACGGTTATTACCAACCAATTAGATGATTTAAATGGGGAACTGACGGGGGACGATGTTCCTGTTTTGGCCTTTTGGCGACCTGACCCTATTGACGCGAATCTTCCTGCTGATTGCAGTACGGAAGGGGCTAATGAGGAAGAGTGCACCCTTCTAAAAGCTCGCAGAGCCACCTACTCGCTGGTTGTTTATTATCAAAGAGCGCAATATGGGGTCTGGGAAGGTCAATCTGTCATTAAGCGTTATGAACTCAATCAATACGTTGATTTAGGTACTGACTACACAGAGACAGATGGATATGCAGATCCTATAACTGCCACCGGAACCAATTTCGAAACTTGGACCAAAGCTGCCGGAGAGACAGCAGATGGGGTGTCTTCTGTACTCGTTGACTATGTTGATGAGCTGCTTCCGGCGGCGGCGGCTGGTTCTGAGGTTGATTGCCAGGCTTTAATTAATCAGTCAAATTCACAATTGACGACTGCTGCAGTTGCTGACGAATATGTTTTAGTCCCCAGCACAGCGGATCCGGGTACTAGCTTTTTTGCCTGTGTCAGAGATCCCAATCCATCTGATCCGCTTGCTGAGGCGAACTCCCGAGCTGGACAGGATGTTTATGTGTTTTTGAGGGGGGATGCCGGGTCGGCAGCTGCCAATGTGCAACCAGCAAGTGAAGCCAGTCGTCTGCCGACTTTAGAAACCCAGGTCTTAGTACGAGGGGTGATTAATAAAGATGCATTGGATTAATTATTTTGCCATGGGCAGACATCAGAGAGTTTTTTCTAAGGATACTTCCACAGAAGCTGGGTTTACCTTAACCGAGGTTTTGGTTGTAGTGTTGCTAATTGGTATTATTGCTGCGATCGCAGCGCCAGGTTGGTTGGGCTATGCTAACCGACAACGCATAAATCGAACCCGTAGTGACTTGCAACAGGTGCTACAGCAGGCTCAATCACAGGCACAGCAAAGGCAAGCTCAGCGAGTGGTTACGTTTGATGAGGCACTGGGTTCGCCCGCAGTGTCAGTGTCATCTACAACAGGAGTGGCCGGGGTTCGAACGGAACTGGGTGAGCAGGCTGAGCGACTTAAACTAGAGGCGACTTCTACAACGCTTACCTTTGATTATCGGGGGGCCGTTGATGTTGACGGTTCAGACATACCGTTTGTGATAAAAGTTGTGCCCGAAGACGGTAGTAGTGTGGAGCGCTGTGTTGTGATTACAACACTGTTGGGCAGTATGAGATCTGCTGACGGTGATGGCTGCGATCCTAACGAGTATGGCGACGTTGATACTGGTAAGTGATATTAGTCAGTAAAATCCTTTGAATCTGTTTTAA
>JBCDDJ010000288.1:0-8655 GCA_039180385.1 Cyanobacteria bacterium P01_G01_bin.38
GACCTTTCAGGGGGTGCCATCGATCTTTCAGAGGGGCGCCGAGACCATTTCAGGGGGCACCGAGGGTCGAACGAAGGGGGCACGTGCCCCCTTTGCACCCCAGGATCCACGATTGATTCTCCCACTTTGGGGTGGCCATGTGAGGACTTGCGTGTCCCGTTCCTTAGTCCATCAGCTTTATCGCATTCAATGTTCCGAATTGTCGACCGGTAAACTCTCTTCGCCCTCGGTGCTTGAATCTCAAGCCCGATGCAATATTTTTTGCTGCTGATGCTGCCACTTTGCAATTTCTTTAGCAAAATAACCATTTATTCTTCTTTTTGCTATGATTTATACACATATTTTGGTCCCCTGACATATTACGGTGTTTTCTGTGTCCTTTAAACTCCATAAAAGTCATTCTTGAACCTATAAATTTCCAGAAAGAGGATATTTTCTCGTCCAATTGAACTAGGGCCTTCCCTGAAATGATCACGATACTCCTTGAAAGGCCGATGACACCCCACTGAAATTTCGCGGGCAAATTTGGGAGAAGGGGCTGGGGGATGAGGGCAATACTGGCAAAAGTGGGATGGATGCTCTTCCCCTAACCCACTCTTGCAGGTGAATCGGTCAACGATTCACCTGCTTTTGGGTGTTGACCCTCCACCCTTGCTCGTTACCTGGCTCTGCCAAGTAATGCAGTTCAGAGGCTCTGCCTTTAATCACTCCAAGGTTTGTTGGAACCGTCACCGCAACGCCTCAATCTCCGCTAAGGTCAATCCTGTCTTTTGGCTAATGGTTTCTACATCCAACACATCAAGGAGTTGTTTAGCAATGGCGATCGCCATCTCTTTTTTACCCTCCTCACGACCCTCCTCACGACCCACTCGTTTGGCCTTGAGCAAAGCATTTCGCTGATCCCAAATATACATCTCCCGCTTCTCTTGGTCTTCTAGTTCTTCTGGGGAGAAATTACTTCGATTCACTACATCAAACGCTTGACTTAGGGCATCTACCTCACTGAGGGTCTCCGGCACCGTCTCTAGCTCACGAGCATACTTCATAAAGTAGAGCCACTTGTCGGTTAGTCTTTCTAACTCCTCCAACGGCGTTTTAAACTTTGGTAACTCCGCAAAGATTAATTCAAACTCATCCTCACAAAACTGGGTCAACGCCTCTCGCTCCTTCAGCACAAAGCGAGAAACTACCTTCTCAAACTCCGGAAACATCTTGAAGTCCGTAAGGGTCAGGGCGACCACTGGGAAGAGCTGCGTGTAGTCATCCCCCTTACCCAATTGCGATGAATAGGCCTTCGCGGTGTTGTAGAGTACTCGCTTCTCAAAACTTTCAATATTCAACACCTGCATCTCAATGAGCACGACTGTGCCATTGCTGAGTCGAGCTTTGACGTCGAGGTAAGTGTCTTTGAAACCCTTGAGCCGGGGTGCTTGGTATGGATCAATAATATCCAGATCCTCAATCGTCTGGGTCTCATCGTAAACCAACGCCTCAAGGAAGCTCTTGAGGATGGGCTTACTCTGGGGCGAGCCAAAGACTTTTTTGAAGGCAAAGTCGATCTTCGGGTTGAGGAATTGCATGGGGGGCTGCTACTTTCCAGAGGGCGATTACGCTCCAGCGTAGCGCCAGGGGCGATCGCCTTTATTCTAAACCACGTCTATATTTGCCACCCGTATTGCCTCAGCCCCTCCCCTTCAAACTACCCGAAATCTACCCGATTTCTACCCCGTAGGCTCCCCGATCGCGTCCTACATTGGTAATTGACATCAACCACGTCAATATACTGGAGCAGTGGTGTCATCTCTATCCCTAGCTGATCCCGAATCCGTAAAGCATAGGGAGAGATAAACTGCTGATTATTCCTCGGGCAGGCGGGACGCAGATTCGACAAGCTCACTGACCACCTGCGCTACGGGCTTCTGGGCTCAATATCCCGTAGCGCGGGTGGTTGCTGAGCGCTTGTCCTGAGCGAAGTCGAAGGGGAGTCGAAGTACATCTTGCCCGCCGCCAGGATCAGCCTTCGCTTTCTGTGCTCATACAATCCGGATTCAGTATCAGTCGTTTCCAGAAGCGTGTCAGATTGTTTTTGAGGATGCTCGCCGTGCCATTCATTGTTCCTAAGTTTCCCTACAAGGACACGCACGCATTCTTCTCGGCAGTATCACTCACCAAGGTTGGCTAAAGGGTGTCGCAAAATAGCTGGATGCCTCTATTTTCCGAGCCGATCGATTAAATGATCCCCCACCCGCAATGCATTGGCAATAACCGTCAAGGCTGGACTAACGCTGGCATTCGATGGGAAAAAGCTACTATCCACCACATAGAGATTTTCCACATCATGGGTACAACAGTTAGGATTTAAAACTGACGATGTGGGGTCATTACCAAAGCAGCAAGTGCCACATTGATGGGCCATCACCTGGAGTGGGACTTCCCCTTTGGGATAACTGCCTTGAAAACCGCCTAAACCTTTTTCAACGTTTTTGAGCACTTCTGTCCAACGGTAAACCAGGCGATCGTGGGCTTCAAAATTGTTGGGCGTATAGTCGATAAAAAGTTTATTGTTTTCAAACCGAACACGATTGTTTGGGTCGGGCAAATCTTCGGTTTGAATCCACCACCCAATCGAGCGGGTCGCCAACTGTTTAAGACCAAAGCCCGGCACAAATTTAGCCAGAATTGAAAGTAAGGGCGGTGCCTCCGCAAAGATCAGATCCGCCAGCAAGCCCCCTGTATTGTAGATATGTCCCATCGGGTAAGGGAACTCATCGTCTCCCCAATAGAAGTCATTAACATAGACCGTTTTAGGAAAATCCCCGGAGTTAACTTTGGTTTTGAGCTGAACCACTGTTGTTAGCAAATGCTTCATCAAGTTACGGCCCACCAGATCAGAACTGTTGGCCAGACCATTAGGGTGCTTTTCATTGGCTGACTTGAGCATCAGGGTCGCAGAATTCACCGCACCACAGGCAAGGGCAACAATATGGGCAAAAAATAAATAGGTGCGATCGCCGATCTCAACCTCTACGGCACTGATGATTTTGCCGGAGGGATCGGTGTGGAGGCTGACAACTTTAGCACCCGTTTTAAGGGTGACATTGGGATATTTCAAAGCCGGAACAATGCCGCTCACTTCAGAATCATTTGTCGGATCATCCGTCTGGCGCGTGAGGCCAAGGGGTAAACGGGCCGGATGCAGGTTTTGGTTAGAGAGCGCCCCATACAGCTCGTCGATCTCAGGATTTTGCTCAATCGCCTCAAAAGGATAGCCTTGACTATGGTTCGGCTCCGTAGGATCGCTGCCCAGATTACCATGCACCTTATACAGTTGTTCCGCTGCGCTGTAATAGGGCTCAAAGTCTGAATACTTCAAACACCATTCTCGGGAGACCCCCGTCTGATGCTCCACCTGCTCAAAATCTCGCTCCCGCATCCGCAGCAGGGTGGTTCCATAGATTTTAGTATTGCCACCTACGGCATAGTTGGTTTGGGGAGAAAATGGTTCTCCTTCTGCGTCGTACCATTGTTCGGGCGCATGGTAGCGATCGCGCTTAAACACATCCACATCGATCCGATTTTGCTCCTCTAGGGGCATATAGTCTCCCCGCTCCAAAATTAAAATTTTCTTACCCGTGGGGGCTAACTTATAGGCTAATGTACCTCCTCCCGCCCCTGTGCCGACAATGATTAGGTCATACCGTTCATCATCAATAATCATAATTCCCCCTGATTGTCAGATAGACTTATTGCCAAATATAAATAAGCACAAACAAAATAATCCAGATTACATCGACAAAGTGCCAAAACAAGGATGTCGATTCAACCCCAAATTCGCCCTGATCATAATTACCGGGAATAAAAGAGCGACCCAACATAATCAGTTGCAGCAGCACCCCTGTAAATACGTGTAAGCCGTGAAATCCCGTCAACAGATAAAATGTACCGCCAAAGACCCCATCGGTAACGCCAAATTCCAGGCTATTCCATTCCACCGCCTGACCATACAAAAAATAGCTGCCCATGGCCATGGTTAGCAGCCAAAACGCCCGAAATCCCCAGAGGTTTTTAACCTGGAGATAACGCTCGGCAAAATAAATAACCAAACTACTTGAGACCAGAATTACGCTGTTGATGGCAGGCTCGCGAACGTCTAATCCTTCAATCCCAGCGGGTAGCCAGTCGATCGCCGTTATCTTGTAGACAATATAGCCCGCAAACAGGCTAAAAAAGATCACACTCTCTGAGAGGAGAAAGATAACAAAACCAAACATACGATGGTCTTCTTCTTCATGGTGATCATGGCTGGAGATGTGGGCATTGTCCGTTACCCCCTCCGCATTGAGGACGGGTTCAGTACTACTCATGATGGGCCTCCTCTAGCAGATCAGCGTTGGTAACAAGGGGATCGGATTTACCATAACCATAGGGTTCAGCGACCACCACAGGTAGGACTTCAAAATTTTCGTGGCTTGGTGGCGATGATATCAGCCATTCAATACCAATGGCACGCCAGGGATTATCAGGGGCTTTTTCCCCTTGAATCCAGGAACCCACCATATTTAAGATAAACGGCAATGTGGACATACCTAACAGAAAAGCCCCGATACTGGCCATCACATTCCAAAAGGCAAACTCCGGGTCGTAGGATGCGACACGTCGGGGCATGCCCTCTAGCCCCAGGGGATGCATAGGAAAGAAATTAAGGTTGGCCCCAATAAAGGTGAGGGCAAAATGCAATTTACCCAAACCTTCGTTGTACATTCGCCCGGTCATCTTGGGAAACCAGTGATAAAGAGCCGCGTATACCCCTAGCACGGTGGCACCGTAAATCACATAGTGAAAATGTCCCACCACAAAGTAGGTATTGTTGACATGGATATCGACCGGAACTGCCGCCAGCATAATGCCCGTGATACCGGAAAAGACAAACATCACCAATCCACCGAGGGCAAACAACATGCCACTGGTGAGCCGAATTTTCCCCCCCCACACCGTGGCGACCCAGGCAAAGACCTTAATGCCGGTTGGCACTGAAATGAGCATGGTGGAAAACATAAATAGCATCCGCATCCAGCCCGGTGTGCCGCTAGCAAACATATGGTGCACCCAGACCACGGCACTGAGGGCAACGATAATCAGGGATGAAATCGCTACCACTTTGTAGCCAAACAGGGGTTTGCGAGCATAGACGGGCAGTAGTTCGGAAAAAACACCAAACACGGGCAGGATAATCACATACACTGCCGGATGGGAATAGAACCAGAAAAAGTGCTGAAATAAAATCGGATCGCCGCCCTGCAGGGGATCAAAAAAGGTGGTGCCCAGACTCAGATCCAGCAGCAACATCACGGCACCGGCCGTTAGGGCCGGCAAGCCAAACAACTGAATAATTTGGGCACTCATGACGGCCCAAACAAAGATGGGCATGCGGAAAAAGGTCATGCCTGGGGCCCGCATGCGAATAATGGTGGTGACAATATTGACAGCCCCCATAATTGAGGAAACGCCAGACAGGGCCACCGCGAGTAGCCAGAGAAACTGACCATTGATTAATGTCCCAGCGGGATTCTGTAAACTCACCGGTGGATAAGACCACCAGCCCGCCTGAGCCGGTCCCCCCGGCGCTAAAAAACTGGCCATCAGCACTACGCCAAAGACCGGTACCAGCCAAAAGGCCACGGCATTCAACCGGGGAAAAGCCATATCTCGTGCCCCGATCATTAAGGGCACCAAATAGTTGGCTAACCCGGCTAATACGGGAAACGTCCATAAAAACAACATCACAGTGCCATGGAGGGTAAACATGGCATTGTAGACCGTGCGATTGACCAAATCGGCTTCGGGTGTCACCAGCTCCCCACGGATCACCATAGCAAAGAAACCACCGACCAGAAAGAAAAAGAAGGCCGTGACAATGTATTGAATCCCAATCACTTTGTGATCAGTACTAAAGCCAAAAAAGCGCTGCCAGGGTTCCGGTTCGTGAGGCTGGTTTAGGTTACTACTGGGTTGGTTAACGAGAGCATTGGCCATAAAAGCTATTCCTCTGGGAGGGGTGAACCAGAATAGTTGACGAGGGGGGGCGCGGCAGGGGGGATCGTTGCCCAGCCCGTGCTCAAGCCTTTGGCAGCGGCTTGACGATAATCTTCAAACGCTTCATTGTAGGCAACGGTCAGGGGTTGCGCGGCGGCTTGTGTTAACCAGTCCTGGTAAGCCTCTGCAGACTCCACTACCACATTGGCCTGCATTGCCGAAAAATAGGTGCCACTGTATTGAGAATCCCGCAATCGGTAAGTTCCTTCACGGGTGGGGGTAAATTCAAAAATAATCTCTTCATTGGGCACGATATCTTGCTTGACTCGGAAGGCAGGAATATAGAAGCCATGCAGCACCTTTTCGGCCTTAAGCACCAGGGTTGCCCGTTGATTATTGGGTAAATGTAACTCGGTACTGCTCACGTTGGCGTCTGGATAGCGAAATTTCCAGCTCCACTGGCGAGCCAGGACTTCAATAGGCTTGCTCGCAGAGGGTGCCTTGGGTTCAGGCGGTTCAGCAGTCGCTGCGATCGCCATCCCGCCATGATGATGTTCCATGGGCCCGAGAATCGCCATCTGGTCATAAACCTGAAAACTATAAACGGCAATCCAGATTACCAGCGCGAAGGGGATCGCCGTCCAGACGACCTCTAGGGTGACATTGCCCTCAATATGGGGACCATCACTAAAGTCGTACTTGCCCGCCCGTTGAAACACCACCGAGTAGGCTAGCGTAATAAATACCCCGAGGAAAATAAAGGTGCCGAGCGTCACCAAAAAACTAAACAAGTCATCCACCAGCACCGATTCTGCTGAGGCCTGGGGGGGCATCCAGCCATAGGATTGTTGACCCATCCAGAGGCTAATGATTGCCAAAAGGCTAGCGACTAGCCCCAAAATTAAACCCGTGCGCAGCTTCATGAAAGTACCATTTTGATCGACGTTTGATAGACGACTTTGACCGCTTATTTCAAGCGTAAATTGGGATTTTGTCCCATTTCGAGCAGGCGATCGGCGCTGATATGCACCCCAAATTCCGCCGCGAGCTGAGCGCCAAGGGTGCCATGCACAAACATCAGTCCAAAAATGCCTAGACCCGCTAACAAATAGAACCATTGAACCTGGCGGGCGCGATCGCGATTCCAAATATAGCGCTGGAACCCACGCCACACTGTCATTGCCACAATCAACAGCAGTAAGATTACGCCCCCGACACCATGCCAGAGCATCGTCTCCATTGCTTCGAGCCCCCAGGCACTTTTCACATCCGACAAGGGCTGGGCCAACATGATTTCATAAAAACCGACAGCCACGGTAAAGAAGGTAATAATGGCTGCGGCTAACATGTTGTACCAGCCCACATCAAAAAAGTTTGAGCGTGTGGCAGGGATAGCCAACAGTTTAAAGACGGGCTTTTCTAACGGAAACAAGACGCCAACAATATCAAAGCCAATGGCCACAATAAAGAGCCCAAGGGTCAGATGAACCAAATTGGGGTGGATGGGAATTGGGTAGGGTAGACCATTTGCTCCCAATTGCAGTTGTTCAATCAGGTCGGTGTTCATTGAAATACACCCTCTCTGGCAGCTTCCACCACGGGCACAGTATGCAAGCCATAAACCCACACCAGCAAGTCTCCCAGGTAAACCTGAAAAAAAACAAGGACGACGAGCAGAATGCCGATACCCAAAAATGGCGTCGGCAAGGCTTGGGGATCACGGGTGCGGATGATGTAGCGCCAGCCTGTGATGGCCGCAAGAATGCCAGAGAGTCCCCAGCCAATCAGGGTATGCAAATTGAGTGTGGACTGTGCAGCCGTATAGGGTTCAGCCAAACCAGCCTCAACTTGGCCAAAAATCACGGCGATAAAAATAGACACTGTAGCGAAACAGAGATTCCACCAGCTCACTTCAAAGAGGCGTGTATTGCGCGTCAGATAGCCGATAGTATCGCATAATACAGCGAACAATACCATGGCAATTACGAAATGCACCACAATCGGATGCATAGTGTCGGGATAAGGCAAGTTATGGTCGTTGAGTGGTGGCAGATATTCAAACATAGTTCACTCAAAACGGGCAAAGGCAACAGGCTAGAGTAAAGTATGCACCTACACCTGGATAAGTCATGATATTCATCTAATATTGACTGATTCTGAAACTGATATGGGGCGATGTCAAACAACGATTAGTTAATGTGTGTGATAAATAATTACCGAATAAGAAGAAAGTTGTAGGGCAGGCAAATTAGCAAATTAAGTTGATGGTTTCATGTTTGGACTGCGAAACCATCAATTTTTTCCACCTTAATGCTGAGGGGAATTCTCTGCCAGTCGCCTCAGTTATGTGATTATACAATAATTGCTGATAGGCAACAGTCTGGACAGCTTTAAATCACCAACGGTAGAATGAGGGTTTCAGCTTCCATCTCAAAAAGTGTCCGGAGTATTGTCGTCATAAACTAATGTGAGTTCTGGATAAGCAGACATCGCGCAAAACGGTCGAAACTCAGCAGAATTAACAATAATGGCTCCGGTATTACCGGAGTCTGAGGGCTAACCTTGTAGGGGTTTCGTAGACTCCCCTTACGGCAAGGGTTTTGCGAACACATTTTTGAGGGC